>OZ251520.1:300000-600000 GCA_965242985.1 uncultured candidatus Poriferisulfidus sp.
CTGGGCGCGCTGCGCGAGACGCAGCGCGAGCACGGCCACCTGACCCCGGAGCGCATGGCGGCGGTGGCCGCCTACCTGGGCCTGCCGGCGATCGAGGTGTACGAGGTCGGCGCCTTCTACACCGGCTTCGTGCACCGCCCGGTCGGGCGCCGCACGGTGTCGGTGTGCACCAACATCTCCTGCTGGCTGCGCGGCGGCGAGGAGCTGCTCGCGCACCTCGAGCGCCGCCTCGGCGCGCGCGCCGGCGAATCGACCGCCGACGGGCGCTTCTACCTGAAGCGCGAGGAGGAGTGCCTGGCCGGCTGCTGCGGCGCGCCGGTGATGCAGATCGACCACGTCTACCACGAGAACCTGACCCCGGCCGCGGCCGACCGCATCCTGGACGCCTGCCCGTGAGCGAGCTGCGCGACGCCCTGTGCTTCAACACCCGCGGCCGCGCCGAGCCGTGGTCGCTGGCGACCTACGAGTCGCTGGACGGCTACCGCGCCTGGCGGCGGATCCTGGCCGAGCGGCCGGAGCGGCGGCAGGTGATCGAGCGGGTCAAGGCCTCCGGCCTGCGCGGCCGCGGCGGCGCCGGCTTCCCGACCGGGGTGAAGTGGGGCTTCATGCCGGACTGCGAGGAGAGCTACCTGGTGTGCAACGCCGACGAGTCCGAGCCCGGCACCTGCAAGGACCGCGACATCCTGCGCGAGAACCCGCACGCGGTGGTCGAGGGCATGGCCATCGCCTGCTACGCGGTCGGCGCGCGGACGGGCTACGCCTACCTGCGCGAGGAGTTCGCCGACGAGCCGCACCGGCGCTTCCGCCGGGCGCTCGACGAGGCCTACCGCGCCGGCCTGCTCGGCGACGACATCCAGGGCAGCGGCTGCACCGTGCACCTGCGCGACGCGCTCGGCGCCGGCGCCTACATCTGCGGCGAGGAGACCGCGCTGCTGGAGTCGCTCGAGGGCAAGCCGGGGCTGCCGCGCTTCAAGCCGCCGTTCCCGGCCGCGCGCGGGCTGTGGGGCCGGCCGACCACCATCAACAACGTCGAGACCCTGGCCTCGGTGCCGGGCATCCTGCGGCGGCCGCCGGAGTGGTTCGGCGGCATCGGCACCGAGCACAGCCCGGGGCTGCGCTGCTTCTCGGTGTCGGGGCACGTCGAGCGCCCCGGCACCCACGAGCTGCCGCTCGGCGTGCCGTTCGCCGAGCTGCTGGAGCTGTGCGGCGGGGTCTGGAAGGGGCGGAAGCTGAAGGCCGTGATCCCGGGCGGCTCCTCGGTGCCGGTGCTGCCGGGCGCGGTGATGATGGGCCTCGCCATGGACTTCGAGAGCCTGATGGAGGCCGGCTCCCTGCTCGGCTCCGGCGCGGTCATCGTCATGGACGAGACCACCGACATGGTGCGCGCGCTGCAGCGCATCGCGCGCTTCTACTTCCACGAGTCCTGCGGCCAGTGCACGCCCTGCCGCGAGGGCACCGGCTGGCTGTACCGGGTGCTGACGCGGATCGTCGAGGGGCGCGGCACCGCGCGCGACCTGGAGATCCTCGACACCGTGCCGGCGCAGATCTCCGGCCACACCATCTGCGCGCTCGGCGACGCCGCCGCTTGGCCGGTGCAGGGCTTCCTGCGCCACTTCCGCGGCGAGTTCGAGGACTACATCCGCCGCGGCGGGCCGCCCGGGGGCGCCGCGTGAGCGCCGCCGTCACCCTCAGCATCGACGGGCGCGAGGTCGCGGCGCGCGCCGGCGAGATGCTGATCGCGGTCGCCGACCGCGCCGGCGTCCCCATCCCGCGCTTCTGCTACCACCACCGGCTGTCGGTGGCCGCCAACTGCCGCATGTGCCTGGTCGAGGTCGCCGGCGCGCGCGGCCCGGCGCCGGCCTGCGCCACCCCGGTCGCGGACGGCATGGAGGTGCGGACCCGCTCGGACGCGGCGCGCGCGGCGCAGCGCGCGACCATGGAGTTCCTGCTGCTCAACCACCCGCTCGACTGCCCGATCTGCGACCAGGGCGGCGAGTGCGAGCTGCAGGACGCGGCGCTCGAGCGCGGCGCCGGCGCGGCGCGCACCGCCGAGCCCCGCCGGGTGGTGCCGGACCCGGACCTGGGGCCGCTGGTGTCGACCGACATGACGCGCTGCATCCACTGCACGCGCTGCGTGCGCTTCACCGAGGAGATCGCCGGCGAGCGCGAGCTCGGCGCCTTCGGCCGCGGCGAGTTCCTGAAGATCGGCACCTACGTGCGCGCCGCGCTGCGCTCGGAGCTGTCCGGCTGCGTCATCGACCTGTGCCCGGTCGGCGCGCTCAACGCGCGCCCGTCGCGGATGCGCGCGCGCGCCTGGGAGCTCGAGCGCGCGCCGGGCCTCGGCGAGCACGACGGCGTCGGCTCGCGGCTGTACCACCACACCCTGCGCGGCCGCGTGGTGCGCAGCGTGCCGCGCGAGGCCGCGGACATCAACGAGTCCTGGCTGTCCGACCGCGACCGCTTCTCCTACCAGGCCGCCGAGCACCCCGACCGGCTGCGCGCGCCGCAGGCGCGGCGGCACGGCCACTGGCGCGAGATCGACTGGGACGAGGCCTGCGCGCTGGCGGCGCGGGCGCTGGCCGCGGACGCGCCCAAGGCCGGCCTGATCCACCCCTCGGCCGCGCTCGAGGAATGCCTGCTGTTCGAGCGGCTGCTGCGCGGCTGCGGCGCCGCCACCGTCGAGCACCGCCTGCGCCAGAGCGACTTCCGCGGCGGCGCGCAGTACCCGCTGACGCCGGGGCTGGGGCTGCCGCTGGCCGCGGTCGCCGAACTCGAGCTCGTCGTCCTGGTCGGCGCCTTCCCGCGCCACGACCAGCCGATCCTCGGCCACCGCCTGCGCCAGGCGGCGCTCGCCGGCGCCGAGGTGCGCGCGCTCGACCTGGCGCCGCGCCCCTGGAACCTGCCGCTGGCGGAGGAGCGGCTCTTGCCGCCGCACGCCTGGCTGGAGGCGCTGCGGGAGGCCGGCGCCGGCGCGCTCGGCCGGCGGCTGAAGCAGGCGCGCCGCGCCGCGGTCTGGCTCGGCCCGCTGGCGCTGGCGCACCCGGACGCGGCCCTGCTGTACGCGGCCGCGCGCGAACTGGCGGAGCGGACCGGCGCGGTCCTCGGCACCCTGCCGGAGGGCGCCAACGCCGCCGGCGCCTGGCTCGCCGGCTGCGTCGCGCACCGCGGCCCCGGCGGCGCGCCGCTGCCGGCCGGCCGCGACCTGGCGACCGCCTGCGGCGCGCCCGGCGCGGCGTGGGTGCTGCACGGGCTGGACCCGGCCTGCGACGTCCACGACCCGGCGCGCCTGCGCGCGGCCCTGGCGGCGGCGCACGCGGTCGTCGGCCTCACCGCCTTCGCCACCCCGGCCCTGCGCGAGCACTGCGACCTGCTGCTGCCGATCGCCACCGTCGGCGAGCGCGGCGGCCACCTGCTCAGCCTCGAGGGCCGCTGGCAGGCGATGACGCCGGCCGCGGCGCCGCCCGGCGCGGCCCGCGCCGGCGCCGGGGCGCTGGCCGATCTCGCGGCCGCCGCCGGCGTGGAGCTGCCCTGGCGCGGCGCGGACGAGCTGCTGCGCCACGCGCGCGCCCTGGCCGCCGGCGAAGGCTTCGCCCCGGGCGCGCCGTACGCCGGGCCCGCGCGGCTCGGCCCGGGCGGGCTGCTGCGCGCCGGCGCGCCGTCGATCTACCAGCAGGACCCGGCCGCGCGCCACGCCCACGCGCTGCAGCAGACCGAGCTCGCGGCCGCCCCGCGCCTGCGGGCGCACCCGGCGACGCTGCGCGCCGCGGGCCTGGAGGGCGCGGCGCGGGCGCGGCTGGCGCAGGACGGCGCCGAACTGCTGCTGCCGCTCGACGCCGACGAGCGCATGCCCGAGGGCTGCGTGCACCTGCCGACCGGCGACCCGGCGCTGGCCGCCCTCGGCGCCGCCTTCGGCCCGGTGGAGCTGCGCCGTGTTTGAGTGGGCCGCCGACCCCGCGGCCTGGGCGCGCGCCGGCGAGACGCTGCTGCACGCGGCGCTGCTGCTGCTCGCGCTGCTGCTGACGGTGGCCTACTACACCTACGCCGAGCGCAAGGTGGTGGGCTTCATCCAGCAGCGCCTGGGGCCGTCCCGGGTCGGCCCGCGCGGCCTGCTGCAGCCGCTCGCGGACGTGGGCAAGCTGCTGACCAAGGAGTCGGTGCTGCCGCGCGCCGCCAGCCCGCGGCTGTTCCGCGCCGCGCCCCTGGTGGCGCTGACGCCGGCGCTCGGCGCCTGGGCGGTGGTGCCGTTCGCCGACGGCCTGTGGCTGGCCTCGGTCGACGCCGGCCTGCTGTACGTGCTCGCCGTCAGCTCGCTCGGCGCCTACGGCGTGATCATCGGCGGCTGGGCCTCCAACTCCCGCTACGCGCTGCTCGGCGCGATGCGCCAGGCGGCGCAGATCGTCTCCTACGAGATCGCCATGGGCTTCGCGCTGGTCGGCGTGCTGATGCTCGCCGGCAGCCTCAACCTCGCCGCCATCGTGCAGGCGCAGGCCGGCGGCGCCGGCGCGTGGTTCGCCTGGCCGCTGCTGCCGCTGCTGCTGGTGTACCTGGTGTCCGGGGTGGCCGAGACCAACCGCGCGCCGTTCGACGTGGTGGAGGGGGAATCGGAGCTGGTGGCGGGCTTCCACGTCGAGTACTCCGGCGCCGCCTTCGCGCTGTTCTTCCTCGCCGAGTACGCCGCCATGACCCTGATCGCGGCGCTGACCGCGCTGCTGTTCTTCGGCGGCTGGCTGTCGCCGCTCGAGGGCACGGCCGCGGCCGCGCTGCACCCGGCGCTCGACTCCGGGCTGCACTGGTGGCTGCTGAAGACCTTCTTCTTCATGTTCTGCTTCCTGTGGTTCCGCGCCACCTTCCCGCGCTACCGCTACGACCAGATCATGCGCCTCGGCTGGAAGGTGTTCATCCCCGTCACCCTGCTGTGGATCGCCGGCCTCGGCGCCTGGCGGGCGCTCGGAGGCGGCGCGTGAGGGCCTGGCTGCGCCACGCCGGCTACGCGCTGCGCAGCCTGAGCCTGTGGGACCTGCTGCGCGGGCTGCGGCTGACCGCGCGGGCGCTGTTCCGCCGCGGCGTCACGGTGCGCTACCCGGAGGAGAAGACGCCGAAGTCGCCGCGCTTCCGCGGCCTGCACGCGCTGCGCCGCTACCCCAACGGCGAGGAGCGCTGCATCGCCTGCAAGCTGTGCGAGGCGGTCTGCCCGGCGCTCGCCATCACCATCGACTCGGTCGAGCGCGCCGACGGCAGCCGGCGCACCACCCGCTACGACCTCGACCTGTTCAAGTGCGTGTACTGCGGCTTCTGCGAGGAGGCCTGCCCGACCGACGCCATCGTCGAGACCGACATCCACGAGTTCCACTTCGAGCGCCGCGGCGACCAGGTGCTGCACAAGGAGGACCTGCTGGCCATCGGCCAGCGCTGCGAGGAGCGCGTGGCGGCGCAGCGCGCCGGCGAGGCGCGCTACCGCTGATGGGCTTCGCGGCGCTGCTGTTCTGGGCGCTGGGCGCGCTGCTGCTGGCGGCGGCGGTCGCCACCGTCACCGCGCCGCACCCGGTGCACGCGGCGCTGTGCCTGATCCTGTCCTTCTTCACCGCCGCCATGCTGTGGATGCTGCTGGAGGCGGAGTTCCTGGCCATCCTGCTGGTGCTGGTCTACGTCGGCGCGGTGCTGCTGCTGTTCCTGTTCGTGGTGATGATGCTCGGCCGCCGGGACGGGGGCCGGGCGCCGCCGCGCTTCCGGCTCGCGGCGCTCGCCGTCGGCGGCGTGATGGCGGCGGAGCTCGCGGCGGTGCTCGCCGCGCCCGCGGGCGGGCTCGCGGCGCCGCCGGCGGCGCCGGGCGGGACGGGCAACACCGCGGCGCTGGGCGCGGTGCTGTACACCGAGCACGCGCTCGCCTTCGAGGCCGCGGCGGCGGCGCTGCTGATCGCCATCGTCGCCGCCGTGGCGCTGACCATGGGCCGCGCCGGGGGCGCGCGGCGGCAGCGCCCGGGCGCGCAGATGCGCGCGCGCGCGGCCGAGCGGGTGCGGCTGGTCGACGGCCGGAGCGGCCCGCCGTGCTGAGCCTGCACCACTGGCTGGCGCTGTCCGGGGCGCTGTTCGTGATCGGCCTGGCGGGGGTGTTCGCCAACCGCCGGCACGCGCTGGTGCTGCTGATGTCGCTGGAGCTGATGCTGCTCGCGGTCAACACCAGCTTCCTCGCCGCCGGGCGCTTCCTCGGCGACTTGGGCGGGCAGGTGTTCGCGCTGTTCGTGCTGACCGTGGCCGCGGCCGAGATCGCGGTCGGGCTGGCGGTGGTGGTGACGCTGTTCCGGCGCCGCGGCACCCTCGCCCTCGACGAGCTGCGCGAGGTGCGCGGCTGATGGACCAGGCGCTCGCGCTGCTGGCGCCCGGCGCCGCGCTGGCCGGCTCGCTCGTCGCCGGCCTCGGCGCGCGCAAACTGCCGGCGGCGGCCGTCGCCGGCGCCGCCATCGCCGCCGCGGCGGTCGCCTGCGCCGCCAGCCTCCTCCTCGGCTGGCGCTACCTGCAGGCGGGCGCGCCGTTCGCGGTGCACCTGTACGACTGGGGGCCGCCCGGGCTCGGCCTGCGCGTCGGCTTCCTGATCGATTCGCTCAGCGTGGTGATGCTCGCCGTGGTCACCTCCGTGTCGCTGCTGGTGCACGTCTACAGCTTGGGCTACATGCGCGGCGACCCGGGCTTCCGGCGCTTCTTCGCCTACCTGGCGCTGTTCACCCTGGCCATGATCCTGCTGGTGCTGGCCGACAACTTCCTGCTGCTGTTCCTCGGCTGGGAGGGGGTCGGCCTGGTCTCCTACCTGCTGATCGGCTTCTGGCACACCCGCGACTCCGCCCAGGCCGCGAGCCTCAAGGCCTTCCTGCTCAACCGCGCCGGCGACTTCGGCTTCCTGCTCGGCATGGCGGCGCTGCTCGCGGGCGCGGGCAGCCTGGAGTACGCGGCGGTGTTCGCCCGCGCCGGCGAACTCGCCGCCGCGCCCTCGCCGCTCGCCGGCGTCGACCTGCTGACGCTCGCCTGCCTGCTGCTGTTCTTCGGCGCCATGGGCAAGTCCGCGCAGGCGCCGCTGCACGCGTGGCTGCCGGACTCCATGGAGGGCCCGACGCCGATCTCGGCGATGATCCACGCCGCCACCATGGTCACCGCCGGCATCTTCATGGTGGCGCGCCTGTCGCCGCTGTTCGAGCACAGCGAGACGGCGCTGGCCGCGGTGCTGGCGGTCGGCGCGGTCACCGCCTTCGGCGCCGCGCTGCTGGGGCTCGCCGCCACCGACATCAAGCGCGTGCTGGCCTACTCGACCCTGTCGCAGCTCGGCTACATGGTGGCGGCGCTCGGCGCCTCGGCCTACGCCGCCGGCATCTTCCACCTGTTCACGCACGCCTTCTTCAAGGCGCTGCTGTTCCTCGCCGCGGGCTCGGCCATCCTCGCCCTGCGCCACGAGCAGGACCTGCGGCGCATGGGCGGGCTCGGCCGGCGGCTGCCCTGGACCGCGGCGACCTTCGCGGTCGGCGCGCTGGCGCTCGCCGGCGCGCCGGGCTTCGCCGGCTTCTTCTCCAAGGAGACCATCATCGACGCCCTCGGCCGCTCGGAGCTGGCGCTGGCGCCGGCCGCGCAGGCGCTGCTGGTCGGCGGCGCCGCGGTCACCGCGCTGTACATGCTGCGGCTGTGGCGGCTGGCCTTCGCCGGCGCGCCGCGCTCCGCCGCGGCCGCCGCGGCGCGCGAGCCCGGCTGGACCGTGCGCGGCCCGCTGCTGGCGCTGGCCGCCCTGACCCTGGCCGCGCCGCTCGCGGCCGAGCCCTTCTTGGCCGCGGGCCTGCTCGGCGACGCGCTGGCCGTCGCCCCGGGGCGCGACCCCCTGGCCGCGGTCGCCGCCGGCTGGGACGGCCTCGGCGGCGCCGTGCGGCACGGCCTGGCGACGCCGGCGTTCGCGGCGCTGGCGGCCGCGGTCGCGCTGTGGCTCGCGTGCGGCCGGCGGCTGCTCGGCTTCTTCGACGGGCCGTCGGCGGCGATGCGCGTCCTGCGCCGGCAGTACGGCTTCGACGCGCTGTACGAGCGCGCCGCGCCGGCCGCGGCGCGCGCGGTCGGCGGCTTCTGCGCGCGCCTCGGCGAGCGGCGCCTGATCGACGGCGGCATGGTGGCCGGCGCGGTCGCCGCGGCGCGGCGCTCGGCGGCGGCGCTGCGCGCCGCGCACACCGGGCTGCTCAACCACGCCGCGCTCGGCATGATGCTGGGCCTGACGCTGGCGCTCGCCTGGCTGCTGCTGCGGGACTGAAGCGCGATGCCGCTGCTGAGCCTGATGATCTGGCTGCCGGTGGCCGCGGGCGCCGGCTGCCTGCTGCTGCGCGAGCCGCGCGCGACCCGCGCCTGGGCGCTGACCGCGAGCCTGCTGACGCTGGGCCTGGCGGTCGCCGCCGCGGCCGGCTTCGACGGCGGCGCCGGCTTCGCCTGGCAGGAGCGCCACGCCTGGATCCCGGCGCTCGGCATCCACTACCACCTGGGCGTGGACGGGCTGGCGCTGCCGCTGGTGCTGCTGACCGCGTTCATCGGCGCGCTGACGATCCTGGTCGGCTGGCGCGAAGAGAAGCGCGCCGGGCAGCACTTCGGGCTGTTCCTGATGCTCGAGGGCTTCCTGCTCGGCGTGTTCTGCGCCATGGACGCGGCGTTGTTCTACGTCTTCTTCGAGGCGGTGCTGGTGCCGATGTTCCTGATCATCGGCGTGTGGGGCGCGGACAACCGCATCTACGCCGCGGTCAAGTTCTTCCTGTACACGTTCCTGGGCTCGGTGCTGCTCCTGGTCGCGCTGGTCGCGCTGTACCTGGAATCCGGCAGCTTCGAGATCCGCGCTTGGCACGACCTGCCGCTGACCCAGTGGCAGCAGGCGTGGCTGTTCCTGGCGCTGCTGTTCGGCTTCGCGGTCAAGGTGCCGATGTGGCCGGTGCACACCTGGCTGCCGGACGCGCACGTCGAGGCGCCGACCGCGGGCTCGGTGGTGCTGGCCGCGGTGCTGCTGAAGATCGGCGGCTACGGCCTGCTGCGCTTCTGCCTGCCGGTGGCGCCGGACGCGGCGCTGGCCTTCGACGGCCTGGTGATCGGCCTGTCGCTGGTGGCGGTGGTGTACATCGGCTTCACCGCGCTGGCGCAGACCGACATGAAGAAGCTGATCGCCTACTCCTCGATCGCGCACATGGGGCTGGTCACGCTGGGGCTGTTCCTGGTGCACCGGCTGGCGGCGGAGACCGCCGCGCTCGGCGTCGCCGGCGCGATGACGCAGATGGTCGCGCACGGGCTGATCTCGGCCGCGCTGTTCGTCTGCGTCGGCGTGCTGTACGACCGCCGCGGCAGCCGCGCCATCGCCGACTACGGCGGCGTGCTCGAGAGCATGCCGGTGTTCGGCGCGCTGTTCGTGTTCTTCGCGCTGGCCAACGCCGGGCTGCCCGGCACCGCCGGCTTCGTCGGCGAGCTGCTGGTGATCGTCGCCGCCTGGCAGGCCGGCTGGTGGCTGGCGGCGCTGGCGGCGCTGGTGGTCCTGCTCGGCGCCGCGTACTCGCTGTGGCTGGTGCGCCGGGTGGTGTTCGGCGCGGCGGCGCGCGCCGAGGTGCGCGCCTTCCGCGACCTGTCGGCGCGCGAGGGGCTGGTGCTGGGCGCGCTGGCCCTGCCGGTGCTGGCGCTCGGCCTGTGGCCGGCGCCGCTGCTGGAATGGATGGCGCCCGCGGTGGCGCTGCTGGTCGAGCAGGCCGTCGCCCTCAAGGCCGGGGGCGGCGCGTGAGCGGCGCGGAACTGCTCCTGCTGCTGCCGGAGATCGCGCTCCTGGCGGGCGCCTGCCTGGTGCTGCTGGCGCCGGCCGCCGCCGCCTGGCCGCTGGCCGCGCTCACGCTCGCCGCCGCCGCCGCGCTCACGCTCGGCACCGCGCCGGCCGAGCCCGCGACCGCGCTGTCCGGCGCGTTCGAGCGCGCCGCCGCGCTGGACGCCCTGCGCGTCCTGATCTGCCTGCTCGCCGGCCTGACGCTGTACTACGCGCGCGGCTGCGGGCGCGCCGACGCGCGCTTCGCGTCGAACGAGTTCTACGCGCTGGCGCTGTTCGGCTGCCTGGGCATGTTCCTGCTCAGCGCCGCGACGCACCTGATCCCGCTGTACCTGGGGCTCGAGATCCTGGCGCTGTCGCTGTACCCGATGGCGGCGCTGGCGCGCGGCGACGGCCGCGGCGCCGAGGCGGCGCTCAAGTACTTCGTGCTCGGCGCGGTGGCCTCGGGCCTGCTGCTGTACGGCCTGTCGCTGCTGTACGCCGCCGCCGGCACCCTGCACCTGGAGACGCTCGGCGCGCGGCTCGCGCCGGCGCCGGTCGACGGCCTGCTGCTGCTGGGGCTGGCGTTCGCGCTCGCCGGGCTGGCGTTCAAGTTCGGCGCCGTGCCGTTCCACATGTGGCTGCCAGACGTGTACGACGGCGCGCCGCTGCCGATGGCGGCCTACCTGGCGGCGGCGCCGAAGATCGCCGTGCTGCTGCTGGCGCTGCGCCTGTTCGGCGACGGGCTGGCGCCGCTCGCCGGCGACTGGACCGTGCTGATGGCGGCGCTGGCGCTGCTGTCGCTGCTGCTCGGCAACCTGGTCGCCATCGTCCAGACCCGCATCCGCCGGATGCTCGCCTACTCCGCCATCGCGCACGCCGGCTTCGCGCTCTTGGCGCTGGCCGCGGGCAGCGCCGCGGGCTTCGCCGCGGCGGTCTTCTACACCGCGGTCTACGCGCTCGCCGCGGCCGCGGCGTTCGGCCTGCTGCTGCTGCTCAACCACCGGCTCGAGGCCGAGGAGCTGACCGACCTGCGCGGCCTCAACCGGCGCCACCCCTGGTTCGCGCTGCTGCTGCTGGTGCTGATGTTCTCGCTCGCCGGGGTGCCGCTGACGGCCGGCTTCACCGCCAAGCTGTACGTGCTGCAGGCGGTGCTCGCCGCCGGGCTGTGGTGGCCCGCGGTGGCGGCCGTGCTGCTGACCGTGGTCGGCGCTTACTACTACCTGCGGGTGGTCTGGTACATGTACTTCGAGGAGTCGCCGGAGCCGGCGCCGGAGCCCGGCCCCGGATCGCTGCGCCGCGGGGTGCTGAGCGCGAACGCGTTGGCGCTGGTGGTGCTGTTCGCGGTGCCCGGGTGGTGGCTGGAGCTGAGCCGGGAGGTCGCGGCGCTGTTCCCGGTGGGCGGGTGAGGGACTCGATTTTATGCGGTTCTGTCCCAAGTTAATGGTTTATAAATTATTTATTTATTTAACAACATTTTATTGTTTAAAATCTCAGGAAAACAGGCGATTTCCGCCTATTTTTCTTCCATTTTAATGGAAAATCTCCATTAATTATTAATGGAAAGTTGAATCTCCATGAAAAATTGACGGAATATTAAATTTAATGTTTTATAACAATTATTTATGTTTGGAATCCGGCCTTTCTTAAGATTTTCACATCCATTATAATGGAGTTTCTCCATTAATCATAAAGGAATTTTCGGAATTAATGGAATTATTTCCATTTTAATGAAATTTGACCATTATTTAAGAATGGCATAGAATTGCAACGCTATGCCATTATCGGACGAGCAACTGCGCGAGGAGCTTTCCCGTCTCGACGGAGAGCCTGCGGACGCGCTGGAAACCGAGCAGCTGGAGTTCAAGGAATGGAACTCCGGGCCGGAGCGCATGAAAGCGCAATTGCGGCAACTGCGGGAAACCGCGGTCGCGTTCGCCAACGCCGGCGGCGGCCACATCGTGCTGGGGGTGCGGGACCGGAAGCGGACGCGCGCGGACGCCATCCAGAATCTGGACCCGCTGGACACGTGCGGCTTGCAGAAAGGCATCTACGACGGCACCGACCCGCACATCCTGGTCGAGATCTCCGAACTGCCGGAGCCGGAGGGCCGCCTGTACGCGGTCCGGGTGCCGAGGGGCTTTGCGGTCCACACCACGATGGACGGCATGGCGAAAGTGCGGGTCGGCCGGGAAACCCGGCCCCTGACCGGGTCCGATTTGCGCGCGCTGATTACGACCCGAGATGCGGTCGACTACACCGCGGAAATTCTTCCGGAACTCGAACTTTCCGATCTGGATTCCCGGCAGATCCCTCGCCTGCGGAAGGCCATCCTGGAAAACTCCGGGCGCGCGGCCTTGGCCGAATTGCCCGAGCGGGAGTTGCTCGAAGCGCTCGGCCTGACCCGGGATCAGAAAGTCACGCGGGCGGCCGCGCTGCTGCTCGGCGGCGACGGCGACCCGAAATTCGCATCGCCCCGGCGCGAACTCATCCTGCTGCGCATGCGCGACGACATCGACTACAGCCGCCGGCTCGACCTGAACGGGCCGCTGCTGGAGACTTTGGACCGGGCGCGGGAATTCGTCGAGGCCCACCCGCGCCTGTACACGGTCAACGTGGAAAGTTACCGGCAGCTGGAGATCCCGGATCTCAGCTGGACGGTCGCCCGCGAGGCGATTCTCAACGCGCTCACGCACCGGGAATACTTCCGGCGCCAGTCGTCCTACCTGCATCTGTACCCGAGCCGGGCGGAATTCTCCAGTCCGGGCGGTTTCATCGGCGGGGTCTCGCCCGGAAACATTCTGCGCCACGGCCCGGAGCGCCGCAACCCCCTGCTGGCGGACGTCTTCCAGATGATCGGAATCGTCAATCGCGCCGGAATGGGAGTCGGCCGGATGTACATGGAACTGCTGAAGCAGGGCAAGGGCTTGCCGGAGTACTGGGACAACGCAGGGTCGGTGCAGCTGGTCGTTCCGACTAAGGTCAACCCGGATTTCGTCCGCTTCGCGCGAGAAGAGGAACAGGCGGACCGCGCCTTGGACCTCGACGACCTGATCGTCCTTCACGGGATGATCCAGCGCGGCGCGCTGGGCGCCCGGGAGGCGGGGGAGGCGCTGCAGCGGCCGTGGCAGGAGGCGCAACCGAAACTGGCGCAGCTCCGAGAGCGGGGCTATCTGGTTCCGATGGGATCCGGCAGAGGGGCATCGTACCGGCTGGCGCCCGATCCGGCGCGCCGTCTGAACGCCCAGCTGCGCAGCGAGGATCAGAAGTGGGTCGACGCGGAGGAGCTGAAACTCCGGCTGCTGCAGATCCTCCGCGAGCGCGGCCGGCTCACAAACGCCGAGGTGCGCGCCATTTCCGGATACAGCCGCGTGCAGGCGCGCGAGTTCATGGCGGCACTGCGCGAGGAAGGACAGGTCGCCTTGGTCGGCCGCGGCCGGGCGGCCCATTACGTTTTGGAGCGGAGTTCGACTGATCGTGAAAAGCGGTAGTGGGCAGGGTTCTTCTCCGCTTGTCCCCGAGGCTGGCGCGGCGCCGGCGGAACATTCTTCCGCACCGGCGACACGCATGCAGGAGCGATTGCGGAGTTTGCAGAGAGAAGCGGCCGGAGAGCATCCCGACCCGGGGTCCCGCTACCCGACGCCTCAGGCCTTTGCGGACGTCGGGCGGCCTAGCCGAGAGTCAACGACGGTCTCGGTATGTTATCCGTTGCATCACGGGCGCGGCTATTCCTTAACGCAGGCGTAGTGAATATGGATGCCTACAGGATGCACGGTGTACATCGGCGGATTTCTTCTGTATTGCTGGTGTAGATTTTCTCTAGCGATCTCGCGTGGATACTTTCCATATGTGCGGCAGAACTTTCTTGCAATTTCTGAAGCATCGTACATCCTTTTTCTAGTTTCTTCACTGGCATGGCCTCCGAGAAATCGTACTTTGATGGTGACGTGGTCTGCCGAGAAGTTGACGATTTCGTTGGCGTGCGCCGAACAGGTTAGGGCGGCAAGCAGTAGGGCGGCGCGGCAAGCATTCATAGGTTTGCAATCCTAGTTCGGGGCGGGTGCGCTTAGCAGTGCATGCTTGCGGCGGTGGAACAATGCAACCACGGTCGCCAGTGTTGCGTTCTAACCGAGCACAGGAAAAGAGCATACCACTTGGGAGTTCGTGTCCCGGCTGGACTGGAATGCATACAGCCCGCCCATGGTCAGCATGGCTGGGGACGGAGAAATCAATTTCTTCTGGTGCAGGGAAAGCGACGGCCTGAAAGTGGACTTGGGGTTTTGCGGCACGGGCACGTATTCCTGCTACGCGCGGAAAGGCGAGCGGGAGGTTTTCAAAGACGATATCCCGGCGGGCAAAGGTCTGCTGGACGCTATCGCGGCCCTGCTGCCGGAGGAGTGACCGCGGAGCCGGCCGTTTTCGTCCATCGGGACGGGCGTGTCGTCGTTTCCGGCAAGCAGTCGTTCAGGCGGGCCGCCCGGCGCCGCCGCGCCAATCCTGTACCATAGCGACATGACCCGCCCCGACGACACCCTGCTGACCGAGGCCGACCGCCTGTCGCGGGACGCGACCGGGCCGCTGCCGGGCTCGCGCAAGGCGTACGACGCGGGCTCCCGCCCGGACCTCCGGGTCGGCCGGCGCGAGGTCGAGCAGACCCCGTCCGGCGCCGCGTTCGGCGCCGGCCGCAACCCGCCGATCCCGCTCTACGACACCTCGGGGCCGTACACCGACCCGGCCGCCGGGAAAGCGACGGCCTGAAAGTGGACTTGGGGTTTTGCGGCACGGGCACGTATTCCTGCTACGCGCGGAAAGGCGAGCGGGAGGTTTTCAAAGACGATATCCCGGCGGGCAAAGGTCTGCTGGACGCTATCGCGGCCCTGCTGCCGGAGGAGTGACCGCGGAGCCGGCCGTTTTCGTCCATCGGGACGGGCGTGTCGTCGTTTCCGGCAAGCAGTCGTTCAGGCGGGCCGCCCGGCGCCGCCGCGCCAATCCTGTACCATAGCGACATGACCCGCCCCGACGACACCCTGCTGACCGAGGCCGACCGCCTGTCGCGGGACGCGACCGGGCCGCTGCCGGGCTCGCGCAAGGCGTACGACGCGGGCTCCCGCCCGGACCTCCGGGTCGGCCGGCGCGAGGTCGAGCAGACCCCGTCCGGCGCCGCGTTCGGCGCCGGCCGCAACCCGCCGATCCCGCTCTACGACACCTCGGGGCCGTACACCGACCCGGCCGCCGCGATCGACATCCGCGCCGGCCTGCCGCCGCTGCGCGCGGCCTGGATCGAGGAGCGCGGCGACACCGAACCCGCGGCGCCGGCCGCCGGCAACGGCGCCGGGCCGGATGCCGCCGGCGCGCCGGTCCGCCCGCCGCGGCGGGCGCGCGGCGGGCGCGCGGTCACGCAGCTGGCCTACGCCCGCGCCGGCGTGGTGACGCCGGAGATGGAGTACGTGGCGATCCGCGAGAACGCCGGCATCGAGGCGCTGCGCGCGGACCCGGCCGGGCGCGAGCTGCTGCGCCGGCACGCCGGCGAGCCCTGCGGCGCCGCGCTGCCGGAGACGGTGACGCCGGAGTTCGTGCGCGGCGAGGTGGCGGCCGGGCGCGCCATCATCCCGGCCAACATCAACCACCCGGAGCTCGAGCCGATGGCCATCGGCCGCAACCTGCGGGTGAAGATCAACGCCAACATCGGCAACTCCGCGGTGGCCTCCTCGATCGCCGAGGAGGTGGAGAAGATGGTGTGGGCGGTGCGCTGGGGCGCGGACACGGTGATGGACCTGTCGACCGGCCGCGACATCCACGCGACGCGCGGCTGGATCCTGCGCAACGCGCCGGTGCCGGTGGGCACGGTGCCGATCTACCAGGCGCTGGAGAAGGTCGGCGGGCGCGCCGAGGAGCTCAGCTGGGAGGTCTACCGCGACACGCTGATCGAGCAGGCCGAGCAGGGCGTCGACTACTTCACGGTGCACGCCGGGGTGCGGCTCGCGCACATCCCGCTGACCGCCGAGCGGGTGACCGGCATCGTCTCGCGCGGCGGCTCGATCCTCGCCAAGTGGTGCCTGGCGCACCACCGCGAGAACTTCCTGTACGAGCGCTTCGCCGACCTCTGCGAGATCCTGCGCGCCTACGACGCGTCGTTCTCGCTCGGCGACGGCCTGCGCCCGGGCTCGATCGCGGACGCCAACGACGCCGCGCAGTTCGCCGAGCTCGAGACCCTGGGCGAGCTGACGCGGGAGGCGTGGAAGCGCGACGTGCAGGTGATGATCGAGGGCCCCGGGCACGTGCCGATGCAGCGCGTGCGCGAGAACGTCGAGCGCGAGATCGAAGTCTGCGGCGGCGCGCCGTTCTACACCTTGGGGCCGCTCGCCACCGACATCGCGCCCGGCTACGACCACATCACCTCGGCCATCGGCGCGGCGCTGATCGGCTGGCACGGCACCGCGATGCTGTGCTACGTGACGCCGAAGGAGCACCTGGGCCTGCCGAACCGGCAGGACGTCCGCGACGGCATCGTCGCCTACCGCATCGCCGCGCACGCGGCCGACCTGGCGCGCGGGCACCCGGGCGCGCAGCTGCGCGACAACGCCCTGTCCCGGGCGCGCTTCGAGTTCCGCTGGCGCGACCAGTTCCACCTCGGGCTGGATCCGGAGAAGGCGCGCGAGTTCCACGACGAGACGCTGCCGGCGGAGGGCGCCAAGGCGGCGCACTTCTGCTCCATGTGCGGGCCGCACTTCTGCTCCATGAAGATCACCCAGGACGTGCGCGACTACGCCCGGTCGCGCGGGCTGACCGACCTGAACGAGGCGCTGGCGCGGGGCCTGGAGGAGAAGGCGGTCGAGTTCCGCCGCGGCGGCGGCGAGCTGTACGCGCCGGCCGGGCGCTCCTGAGGCGGCCCGCGCCTTTGCGCCGCGGGCGACTTTCTGTTAAAGTGCGCGCCCCGGCCGAGGAATCCTCCCCATGTCCCGAGTCTGCCAAGTTACCGGAAAGCGCCCGATGGCGGGCAACAACGTCTCGCACGCGCACAACAAGACGCGGCGGCGCTTCCTGCCGAACCTCCACGTGCGGAAGTTCTGGGTCGAGGGCGAGCAGCGCTGGGTGCGGCTGCGGGTGTCGCGCAAGGGCCTGCGCCTGATCGACAAGAAAGGCATCGAGGCGGTGCTGAAGGAAGTCCGCGCCCGCGGCCGGGCGGGCTGAGGCCATGGCCAAGAAGGCGGTGCGCGAGAAGATCAAGCTGGTGTCGAGCGCGGGCACCGGGCACTACTACACGACCAGCCGCAACAAGCGGGCGGCGACCGGGAAGCTGGAGCTGCGCAAGTACGACCCGGTGGCGCGCAAGCACGTCCCCTACAAGGAAGCGAAGATCAAGTAGCGGCGCCGGCGCGGCCGCGCCGGGCGCTCTTCTCCGGGGGCGGGAGCCCCGCCGCGGCTCAGCGGTCCGGGCAGGGGCAGGCGCACTCGCCGCGCATGCTCCAGCAGCATTCGCCGGCGCGGTCGCGGTCGCGGTCCTTCCAGACGCCGCAGGTGGCGCCGGTGACGCGCTTGCCGAGCGGGTCCTTGATGCGGAAGCCGTAGCGGTCCTTGACGGTCACCGTGACGAACTTGCCGGCGGGCTCCGGCGCGGCCGCCGCGGCCGCCTCGTCGTCGTCGGAGAACCAGTCGGGCATCTCGAGGCCGCTGCAGCCGGCCAGCAGGGGCAGCAGCAGCAGCAGCGCCAGGCGCGGCCGCGCGGGTTCGGGCGGAGTGCTCATCGGGGCGGGCCTCAGGCGGGTTGCAGGGAGTAGCGGCGCAGGCGGCCGGCGAACCGCTGCAGGACTTCGATGCCGGTGGCGTCGGCCTCCGCGCACCATTCGGCGAGGCGGGCGGCGAGCACCCGGTAGCCGAGGTTGCGGGCGTGCAGGATCTGCCGCAGGCGGCGCTGGTAGCGGAACACCTCGCGCAGCCGCGGCAACTGCGCCAGCAGCCGCTGCACCCGCGCCCGGTCGCGGCGGCACTCCATGGTCAGCAGCGCGCCGCGCAGCTGGCGGCACAGGCGGCGGCTGCGGCGGACGCCGCGGCGGGCCTCCTGGCGCACCGCCGGCGCCAGCACCTCGCGGGCGTAGCGGCCGAGGATCATGATGCGGCCGTCGACCAGCGCGCGCACGGTGCCGGGGTCGATGCCGCCGCCGCCGCGGGCCAGCCGCAGGCGCGGCGCCTCGCCGCGCACCTCGGCCAGGCGCAGCGCGCGCAGCGCGCGGATGTACAGCCAGCCGACGTCGAACTCGAAGCGGCGCATGGAGAAGCGCGCCGAGCGCGGGTAGGCGTGGTGGTTGTTGTGCAGCTCCTCGCCGCCGATCAGCACGCCGAGCACGGTCAGGTTGGAGGAGCGGTCCGGGGTGTCGAAGTTGCGGTAGCCGACGGCGTGGCCGAGGCCGTTGATCACGCCGGCCGCGAACAGCGGGATCCACAGCATCTGCACCGCCCACACGGCGAGCCCCGGCAGGCCGAACAGCAGCAGCTCGGCGCCCAGCAGCAGCAGCACGCCGGCGGCGGAGTGGCGCGCGTACAGGCGGCGCTCCAGCCAGTCGTCGGGCGCGCCGCCGCCGTAGCGGCGCAGGGTCGCGGCGCAGGCGGCCTCGCGGCGGTACAGCTCGACGCCGGCCCACAGCACCGCGCGCAGGCCGCGCGCGGCCGGGCTGTGCGGGTCGTCGGCGGTCTCGACCCGGGCGTGGTGCTTGCGGTGCACGGCGACCCACTCGCGGGTCACCATGCCGGTGGTCAGCCACAGCCAGAAGCGGCAGGCGTGGCGCGCCGGCGCGGACAGCCGCAGCGAGCGGTGCGCCTGGTCGCGGTGCAGGTAGAGGGTGACCGCGACGATGGTGGCGTGGGTCAGGCCCAGCGCCAGCAGCGCGTAGCCCCACGCCGGCAGCAGGTACAGGCCGTGCCAGGCGGCGAGCGCGTCGTGCATCGGGGGCGGGGCGTCGTCTCGGGGCTGCGGGACGGCGGCATGGTACCACAGGCGCCGCGCCCGGCCGAAACCCGTCCCCACTGGGGTACAATCGGGCGCATGAGCGGAGTTTCCAGTCCGGGCAAGGTCGAAAGCCTGCTGCGGGAGCACGGCATCGTGCCGACCCGCCAGCGGGTCGCGCTCGGCTGCGCGCTGTTCGCCCGCCGCCAGCACCTGAGCGCCCCCGAACTGCACCGGCGCGTGCATCGGCGCGCGCCCGGCCGGATGTCGCGCAGCACCGTGTACAACACGCTGGAGCTGTTCGCGCGGCGCGGCCTGGTGCGGGAGCTGGCGGTGGACGGCCCGCAGGGGAAGCGGCGCGTCTACGACACCAACCTCGAGCCGCATCACCACCTCTACCACGTCGACACCGGCGAGATCGAGGACCTGGACGACGGCCAGGTCTCGGTGCGCGTCCCCAGGTCCGCGCTCGGCCGCTCGCGCCTGGTCGGCGTGGACGTGACAGTCCGGGTCAGCCGCTGACCTTTCCCGGGCGCGTCGTGCGCCCGGGGCGCCCAACGGAGTTTCCGCCGGCGCGCCGCGCCCGGCCGGGCGCGCGCCGCAGCGGCCGAGCCTGACCATGCCGGACTGGGCGGAGCGGCTGCAGCAGCAGCTCGACCGGCTGGACGGCGCCCCGCCGAGCGCCCTGGAGACGGACGCCGTCGAGTTCCGGGAGTGGGCCGGGGACGGCGGCGACGAGCAGCGGCGGCTGCGGGAATCGGTGGTCGCCTTCGCCAACGCCGGCGGCGGGCTGATCCTGCTCGGCGCCGGCGGCCGGGAGGCGCCCGGCGCCGCCGAGGCGGCCCGGGCGTTCGAGCGCCTGAACGAGAACGAGCTGCGGCGCGACGTCTACGCCGGCACCGACCCGAACATCCTGGTCGAGACCGCGGAGCTGCGGGCGTCCGCCGCCCGCCTGCTCGCCGTGCTGGTGCCGCGGGGCCTGCTGGTCCACACCACGGTCGAGGGCGACGCCCGCATCCGCAAGGGGCGGCGGGCCCGGCCCCTGACCGGCTCCGGCATCGCGGCCCTGATCGCGGCGCGCGGCGACCCCGACCGCAGCGCGGAGCCGCTGCCCGGGATCGGCCCCGAGCGGCTGGACCCGGCGCAGTTCGAGCGGCTGCGCAAGGCGCTGCGGAAGCGGCGGAAAAGCGCCGGCCTGGCGCAGCTCCCGGACCGGGAGCTGCTGGCGGCGCTGCGCCTGACCGCGGACGGCCGGGCGACGCGGGCGGCGCTGCTGCTGCTCGGGCGCGGCGAGGACCTCGCCCGCCTGCTGCCGGGCCACGAGCTGGTGCTGTCCCGCCGCCGCGCCGACGACCGCTACAGCGCCCGGCGGGTCTGCCGCGAGCCGCTGCTGGAGGCGCTGGAGCGCTGCCGGGAGTTCGTCGCGCGCGAGAGCCGCCCGGCGCGGGTGGCGGTCGGCGGCTTCTTCGACCTGGAGGTGCCGGACCTCGCCTGGAGCACGGCGCGCGAGGCGCTCCTCAACGCGGTCCTGCACCGCGACTACTCCCTCTGCCGGCCGGTGCGCCTGGACTGGCGCGACGAGGCGGCGACGGTCGCGAGCCCGGGCGGCTTCGCCGGCGGCGTCGCGCCGCGCAACATCCTGCGCCATCCGCCGGCGCGCCGCAACCGCCTGCTCGCGGACGCGCTCGGCGCGCTCGGCTTCGGCGAGCCGGCAAGCGCCGGCGTCGCCCGCATACGCGCGGAGCTGCTGAAGTGGGGCAAGGGGCCGCCGCGCTTCGCCGCGACGCCGGCGGGCGTCGCGCTGACGCTGCCCACCCGGGTCGACGCGGACTTCGTCCGCTTCGTCTGGAACGAGGGCGGCGAAGACTCCTGGGAGACCGACGACCTCGCGCTCCTGCACCATCTGGCGCGGCGCCCGGCGCTGGACGCGGCGGCCGCGGCGGAACTGCTGCAGCGCCCGCGCGCCGCGGCCGCCGCGCGGCTGGCCGAGCTGGAGCGGCGCGGCTACCTGGCCGGCGCGGGCGACGGCCGGCCGAGCGCCTACCGGCTGCCGCCGCCGCTCGCGGCGCGCCTGCAGCGCGAGCCGGGCCCCGGCGAGATGCCGAGCGCCGCGCAGGCCGACGCGCGCGCGCAGCTGCTGGACATCGTCGCCGAGCGCGGCATGATCAGCAACGCGGAACTGCGCAGCATCTCCGGGCTGTCGCGCGACCAGGTGAAGCGGCACATGGCGGAGTTGCGCGCCGCCAAGCACGTGACGATCGTGGGCCGCGGCCGCGCCGCGCACTACGTGCACATCGCCGAGGCGGCGGAGCCGCCGCTGCTCTGACGCCGGCCGCTCCGCCGCCGGCGGCAAACCGGATCCCGCGGGCCGTCCCGGCCGTCCGCGCGCCGCCGGCGTCCGCACCTTTCCGAATGACCCGCGCGGGCGCCGTCCGCGCGCCCGGGGCTGCCGTTTCGGCGCGCTTGACTCCGGAAATATTTTTATATATAATTATGTGTAGAAAGTATAAATCATTGTAAAAAATGATTTATTTTTATTAATATCTCCGCCATCGGCGGGGCCGCTTGGTCGAAGCCGGGAGGACGGCCATGAAGGGTTCGCATTTCGAGCACAGCGCGGCAGAGGTCCGCAAGAGCCTGGAGGCGGAGCGCCGCCAGCGGGCGATCCTGCGCGAACTGGAAGAGGCGCGGCGCCGGCTCGGCTGGAGCCAGGCCGAGCTCGGCCGGGAGGCCCGCCTGCGCCAGACGCACGTCTCCGCCATCCTCAGCGGCGGCACGGCGCCCAAGCTGGACACTTTCCTGGACCTGGCCCACGCCATGGGCCTGGAGGTCCTGCTGGTCTCGAAAGCGCTGGCGCCGGCGGTCGAGGAAACGGTCGCGAGGCGGGCCCGCGGCGGGAAGGTCTTGGCGTACCGCGGCGAGGACCGCCCGCGCTACGCCGCCGACCGGCTGGAGGGCGCGGCCGCCGCGGCCCGGGCCGTCCGTTCGGCCGGCGAGCGCCCGCGCTACGCCGGCCGCGGCGCGGGGGAGGGCTGAGCGATGGGCCGGCCGCAGCCGCGCAAGTCGGCCGTGCTGCTGCACGGCCGCCGCATCGGCTCGCTGGCGGAACTGCCGGCGGACCGGGCGCTGTTCGCGTTCGACGACGCGTACGTCGCGGACGCGGCCCGGCCGACGCTGAGCCTCGCCTACCTGAGCGAGTCCGGCGGCCTGTGCGCCGCGGTGCGGGAGCCGCGCCGGAAACTGCCGCCGTTCTTCGCCAACCTGCTGCCGGAGGGGGCGCTGCGCGCCCACATGGCGGCGGCGGTCGGCGAGCCGGCCGACGGGCTGGCCTGGCTGCTGCGCTTCGGCCGCGACCTGCCGGGAGCGGTGACGGTGCAGGCCGAGGCGCCGGGCCCGGAACGCGCCGCGCGCGCGCGGCCCCTGCAGCCGCGCCGGTCCGCGCCGGCCGGCGCCCGCCGCGGCTGGCGCTTCTCGCTCGCGGGCTCGACGCTGAAGTTCTCCGCCCGGATGACCCGGGGCGGACGGCTGAAGATCGCGCCGGACGGCGCCGGCGGCACGTGGCTCGTCAAGCTGCCGCACCCGCTGCGCCCGGCGCTGGCGGAGAACGAATGCGCCATGCTGGCGCTGGCGCGGCGCGCCGGCATCGACGCGCCCGAAGCGCGGCTGCTGGATCCGGCCGACATCGCCGGCTGCCCGCCGCAGGAGCACGGCGGCAAGGCGCTCGCGGTGCGCCGCTACGACCGCGACGCGGACGGCCGTCCCGTCCACGCGGAGGATTTCGCCCAGGTGTTCGGCCTCCAGCCCGGCGACCAGCGCCGCGCGCAGCTCGGCTACGCCGAGGTCGCTTGGGTGCTGTCGGAAGGGCCCGGCGCCGCCGGCGTGCGCGAGCTGCTGCGGCGGCTGACGTTCGCCGTGGTCACCGGCAACGGCGACCTGCACCTGAAGAACCTGGCGCTGCGCTATCCGGACCGGCGCGACCCGGCGCTGGCGCCGGCCTGCGACCTCGCGGCGACCGCGCCCTACGACCCCGGCGCGGAGCTGGCGCTGCCGTTCGGCGGCGAACGCGGCCTGGACGGCATCCGCCGCGGCCAGCTGCGGCGCTTCGCGCGGCGCGCGCGGCTGCCGGCCGAGGAGCTGGCGGCCGAGCGGTTGGCGGCGCTGGCCGCGCGGACGGCCGCGCGGATCGCGGACGCCTGGCGGGAGCTGGACGAAAAGGACTTGCTGCCGCGCCTCCTGCGCGCGGCGCTCGACCGGCGGATCGGCGACGTCGCCCGGAGGGTCTGCGCATGAACATCCTGGACCGGCTCGGCCTGCACGGCATGGGCGCCATCGAGCCCGTGATCCTGGCCGCCCTGATCACCGAGGAGCCGCTGCTGCTGATCGGCCGGCACGGCACGGCGAAGAGCCTGCTGCTGACCCGCCTCGGCCGGGCGCTGGGGCTGGAGTTCCGGCACTACAACGCCAGCATGATCAACTTCGACGACTTGGCCGGCTTCCCGCTGCCGCGGCCGCAGGCAGGCGGCCGCCCGGCGCAGCTGGAGTACGTCCCGACCCCGGCTTCCGTCTGGGACGCGGAAGCGGTGTTCTTCGACGAGGTCAACCGCTGCCGTCCGGACATGCAGAACCGGATGTTCCCGCTCGTGCACGAGCGCGTGCTGATGGGCGTGCCGCTGGAGCGGCTGCGCTACCGCTGGGCCGCGATGAACCCGCCCGCCGGCGAGCGCGGGGCGGACGAATACCTCGGCGCGGAGCCGCTGGATCCGGCGTTCGCGGATCGTTTCGCGTTCATCGTCGCCATGCCGGACTGGGCGGAGTACGACCTGATCGAGCAGCAGGCGGTGATCCTGAATGATGCCGACGCGCCGGTCGACGGCGCCGCGGCGGCGGCGCTCCGGCAGCGGATCGCCGACGGCCGGAACGCGCTGGAGGACCTCCGCGCCGAGCGCGGGGAACTCACCGCCGATTACGTGCGGTTGCTGGTCAACCTGCTGCGGCGCGAGGCGGGACTGGACCTCAGCCCGCGCCGCGCCGGCGCGCTGCACCGCGCTGTTCTCGCCGTGCAGGCCGCGACTCCCGCCCCGGATCCGGCGCGCGGCGCGGAGACCGGGGTCCGCGCCCTCAAGGATGCGGCGCTGCTCGCGTTGCGCCATGCGCTGCCGCAGCCGGCGCAGGGCCTGTCCGTGCCGGAAATGAAACTGATCGCGGCGCACAAGGAAGCCTGGGATGTTGCCCAGACGGCGACCGACAGCGTTGACCGGGCGCTGTTGTCCGCGCCCGACCCGCTCGACCGCCTCGCGTTCGCGCTCCAGTGCGAGGACCTGGACCGGGACCGCCTTTCCGGCGTGGTCGGAGATTCTTTCGCGGCCCTCAAGGCCGGCGCGCAGGAAGCGGCGGCCCTGTGCCTGTTCGAGGCCGAGGCCGTCGGCCGCCTCAACGCGGCGGTCGCGGAGCACATCGGGGAAGCCTATGCCGCCGCCGTCTTCCCGAGGTGGTTCGACGAGATCCGCCTGCCCGAGGCGCGGGCCAACGTCAACGCCGCGCGGACTGCCACGTGGCCGCGCGTCCGCAGCCGCCTCGCCAAACTGCTGGAGGGCGGGCCGCAGCACCGCATGCTTGCGAACGTGCTGCTCAACCGCTTCGACCAGAACCTGCTCAATGATCGCGAGAAAGTGGAGGCCGCCTGCGCGAACTGGTGGCGCGCACTCTCGAAGCTGCGGCTGAAAGCTCCGTCAGGATCGCTGGCCCTCGAATTGGAAAACCCCGATCTGGAGGTGTGCCGGCATGCTGCCTGACGCCCGCCCCGATAGTCTGCCGCGGCCGCGCCGCGGCGGCGCCCTCAGCTTGGTCGGCCGCGCGCATGGCCCCGGCGGTCTGGCGCTTTCGCGCCGGCGCGGCGGCGGCGCGCTTCCGGGGAAGCGCGGCGAGCTGCTGCAGCGGATGATCGCGCAGTCGAACATCGACCGCTTCGGCATGCTGGTCCAGTTCACCCACCCGTTTGAGGCGGAGGACGACTGCCAGTCCGACCGGGAGGCGTCCAAGCTGCTGGCCAAGATCCGGAAATGGGCCAAAAACCCGCAGAAGCACCAAGCTTTCGAGCGGACATTCCGGGAGGCCCTCCGCCGCCACGCGCGCGAAGAACTGCCGTTTCCGAGCGCCTGCCTGGTCGCGAGCGGCCGCCAGCAGAAGCGGATGGGGCACCCGCTGGTGCGGCGCTGGCGCGGCGCGGCGCTGGACGGCTTGGCCGTGCTCGCCCAATCGTCCTCGCGCCTCTGGATGCGCGACAAGGAGCCGCAGATGGAGCGCGTCGCCGTCACCGACGGCGACGGCCTGCTGCGCACCGTCACCCTGCTGCTGCCGGCCGGCTTTTCCGACCCCCGCCTCTCGGAGCCGATGGAATCATGTCTCCCCTAGAGCGGCGCATCCTCGACTGTTTTCCGAGCGGCGAGTACGCTCTGACGGCTCTGCTGCGCGTGCTGGAGGTGGCGGAGACCGAGCAGGTGCGGACGGCGGCGATCGAGAACGGGCCGCAGCCGCGGCTGCGGATCAATCCCGCTTTCGCCGCGCGGCACGCGGCCACCCCGGAGCGGCTGTTCATGCTGGTGATGCACGAGCTGCATCACGTGCTGCTCGGGCACACGCGGCTGTTCCCGACCGCGACCGCCGTCGACAATTTCGTCTTCGATTGCGTGATCAACAGCATGCTGGCGCGGATGTTCCCGCAGCCGGAGTACTTGGGCCTGTTCACCGAACTCTACTCCGAGCGGGAGTTCCCGGCCTGCCTGCTGCGGCCGCGCCTGCGCCGGGGCCGGCTGCTCCGCAGGCCGCATCCCGCCGCGCTTGCCGGCTTGCCGGAACAGCAACGCGGCGCGGTCGCCGGGGTTTACGGGAGCCTTTACTCCAAGGCGGGCGCCGCCTACGATGAACTCCGCGACGTGCTGCCCGCGGTGCTGGATGAGCAGGAAGCGGCGCAGGTGCCGCTGCTCGGCGGACACGGCGAAGAGCCGAACGAGGAGGGGCGGGCCGAAAGCCGGCCCGGCGAGGCGGAAGAAAACGTCCGCCGGGACGGCGGCGCGGCCGGCGGCGAAGACCGCGATGCGGATGCCGGGCCGGGTCTTGACGGCGAAAACCGCATGCGGCACGACTCCGTTGCGACCCGCGTCGTCCTGGAGACGGCGCGGCGCTGGAAACCGGGGCCCGCGCCGGTCCGCGGCCGCTCCCTGAACGAACTGCTGCGGGAAGGCGCCGCCGTCCTGCGCCCGGCGCAGAGCAACCGGGCCGCGTTGCGCGGGCTGCTCCGCCGGGTCGGAGCCAACGGCGCGACCGGGTCGGCGCGCAATCCCGCGGCGCTGCCTGTCCCCGTCACGACCGCGGTGCCCGGCGCGGACCGCCGGGCGCTGGTGCAACGCGCGCTCGGCGGCCAACCGCTGCTGTACCGGAGCCAGAGCGCCATGCCCGGCACGGAACGCGGCGCAAGGGTGCACGTCTACGCCGACGTCTCGGGCAGCATGGGCGGCGCCGTCGGCGCGGCGTACGCGGCGGTCGCCGACTGCCGGCGGTGGGTGCACCCGGAAGTGCACCTGTTCTCCACCCGGATCCACGACGCGTCGCTCGCGGAAATCCGGGCGGGAGCGGTGCGCACGACGGGCGGCACGGACATCGCCTGCGTCGCGGAGCACATGGCGGCGCGCGGCGTCCGCCGCGCCTGCATCATCACCGACGGCCGCGTGGGCGTTCTTCGCGGGACGCACCGGGAGACGCTGGCCCGGGCCCGGCTGGGCGTCGCCCTGATGGGGGCCGGCGCATTCCCGGAGCCCCTGGCCGAGGTCGCGGACTGGACGGTGACCCTGACCGAAAGCGACCGGGGGAATGCGCCGCCGCCCGCCATCGCCGCGGCCATCGCCGCGCTCCAGGCGCAGGAGGCATCATGAAAGTCTGCATCCGACTCTCCCGCGACGGGCGCGACGACCGCCTGATCGCCCTCCGCGCCGGCAACGGCGCCATCCTCTACGAGGAGGACTTTGCCGGCCTGGACGACTTCGGCCGCGCCCGCGCCGTGGGCCGCGCCATCGAGAACATGGCCGAGTGCGGCGGCGCGCTCGAGATCGGCGACCGGCTCAAGCTGGAGCTGAGCAATGAGCACTTCAGCTTCCGCTGAGGCCGCGCGCGAGTTCGCGCTCGACGTGCACTACGCGCCCGACGGCCGGACGCTCGGCGCCTGCTTCCGGGTCAACGGCGTCGAGTACACGGTCGCGCCGGGCGCCGGCTGGCACCCGTGGGAGATCATCGGCGGCGAGCGCGAGACCCCGTTCACCGGGTGCGCCGCGCTGACCCCGGCGTCGATCCTCGCCGCCCTGCGCGAACTGGGCCACGTCGCATGAGCGACCTGTTCCCGGCGCAGGCCATCGTCCTGCCGCTGTGGCCGGAGTGGGCGCTGGAGGTCGTCTCCGGGCGCAAAGTGGCGGAATTCCGCCGGCGGACTTTTCTTTCCAGCGGTTGATGAAGCCCAAGATTATTTTCCGGGAAATTATTTCTATGCAAATAATCTTGTGAGAAACCGGACGAATGCCAAGCAGAGCAGGCGGAAATCGCCCTATCGATGAAGAATGGCGGCATCTCTTCGCATATAATTCCGCATTGAATGATGTGCTATATTGTGCAGAACTTCCGAATGCGGATTCAAAACCTTGAGAACGACGGTCGACTTGGACGACGAATTGCTGGCGAAGGCGCGGGCCCGAACCGAGCCGATGTCGCATACCAAGCTGATGGAGATGGCGTTCCGGGCCCTGATCCGGCGCGAGCGCGGCCGGGGGCGATTCCGCTTGAAGTGGGGCCAGCGCGCGCATTCCGCTGGAGGAGCGGCGCGACTTGGATCCCTAGATGCCGCGGGCCATGCAGGCCGGAGGCCGGGAGTGAGAGCGACCGTGACTCTGGACGATGAGTTGGTGGCGGAAGCGCGGCGGCTGACCGGCATCCAGTCCCTGACGGAACTGTCGCGCTGGGCGCTGAAGGCGCTGGTCGAGCGCCAGGCCGCGCTGGCGCTGGCCAAGAGGGGCGGCACCCAGCCCGGCCTCAAGGTGCCGCCGCGGCGGCGCTTCACCGCGGACCTGAAGATGATCCCCCGATGAGCATGCGGCGCGGAGGCGGACCATGAGAACGACGCTCAAGCTGGACGACAAGCTGCTTGCCCAGGCGCGGGAGTACGACGGCAACCGCGACCTGTCGAACAGCAGGCTGGTGGAAAAGGCGTTCCGGGCGCTGATTCGCCGCGAACGGCTGCGGCGCAGCTTCCGCATGAAGATGGCGGAGATCCGGGCGGATGCCGCGCGCGGCCGCGCCCCTGAGCCGCGCGGAGGAGCGCAGGGATGAGAGCCACCGTCAACTTGGGCGACGACCTGCTGGCCGAGGCGCGGGAGCTGACCGGCGTCCACTCGAAGACCGAACTGGCCCGGTGGGCACTGAAAGCGCTGGTGGAGCGCGAGGCCGCGCTGTGGCTGGCCGGCATCGGCGGCTCCGCGCCCGACTTCGAGGTGCCGCCGCGGCGCCGCTTCGCCGCCGACCTGAAGACGATTCCCTGATGATCCTGGCCGACACCTCGGTCTGGATCGAGCATCTGCGGAACGGGCAGGAATTGCTGCGGGGCATGATCGCCGCCGACGAGGTGCAGGCGCACCCGCTGGTGATCGGCGAACTGGCCTGCGGCCGTCTGCCCGACCGCGCGCGGACCTTGGCGCAGCTCGGCAGGCTGCCGCGGTGTCCGGCGGTCAGCGACGCGGAAGTCCTGCTGTTTCTCGAGCGGCGCCGCTTGGCGGGCAGCGGCCTCAGCTACATCGACGTCCACCTGCTGGCGACCGCCGCGATCACCGACACCCGGTTGTGGGCTTTCGACCAGAAGCTGCGCGCCGCGGCGCTGGCGCTGGGCTTGGCGGCGGACGCCTTCCTGGAGGAGCTCGAAATCCCGCCCCGCGCCGGCCATCCCCTATAATGAACTCCTTGCGGGCCGCCGGTGTAGCTCAGTCGGTAGAGCAACTGATTCGTAATCAGTAGGTCGGGGGTTCAATTCCTCTCACCGGCACCACGGGCCCGACGCATTCCCATTCCCTCCCCATGACCTCTCCATGCCCCGATTCCCTTTCTCCGCGCCGGCCGCAGGCCTGGCGCTGATCGCCGCGCTGTCGCCGACCATGGCCGCCGAAGCCGCCAGCCCCCAAGTCCGCCTCGAGACCTCGAGCGGCGTCATCGTGCTGGCGCTGGACGCCGCCAAGGCGCCCGTCACGGTCGCCAACTTCCTCGCCTACGTCGACGCCGGGCACTACGACGGCACCCTGTTCCACCGGGTGATCCCGGGCTTCATGATCCAGGGCGGCGGCTTCGACCGCGACTTCCGGCAGAAGGAGACGCGCGCGCCGATCGAGAACGAGGCCGGCAACGGCCTGAAGAACCTGCGCGGCACGGTCGCCATGGCGCGCACCAACGACCCGCACTCGGCCACCGCGCAGTTCTTCATCAACTCGGTCGACAACGCCTTCCTCGACCACACCGCCAAGAACCCCGCCGGCTGGGGCTACGCGGTGTTCGGCCGCGTGACCGAGGGCCTCGAGGTGGTGGACGCGATCAGCCAGGCGAAGACCGGCGCGAAGAACGGCCACCAGGACGCGCCGGTCGAGCCGGTGGTGCTCCTCCAGGCCGCGCGCGCCGACTGAGCCCCGCCATGGCCGCCTGCCTGATCGTCGGCGGCGGCATCGCCGGCGCGTTGGCGGCGCGCGCCCTGGCGCAGGCGGGGCTCGCGGTCCGCGTGCTCGACGCGGCGCTGCCCGGCGCCGCCACCCCGGCCGCGGCCGGCATCCTGTTCCGCGTCGGCGGCGCCGGGCGCGGCGGCGCCTGGGACGAGGACGCGCTGGCGGGCCAGGCCCTGTGGCCGGCGCTGTGCCGCGAGCTGGGCGGGGACGACCCGGAGCCCGCGACCGGCTTCGAGCGCCGCGGCCTGCTGGCCGCGGGCCCCGGCCTCGGGCAGCTGGCGCGCTGGGCGCGGGCGCGGGGCCTCGCCGCGGAGCCCCTGGACGCGGCCGGGTGCCGGGCGCGCTTCCCGCTGCTGGCGCCGCCGGACGGCGAGCTGCTGTGGCTGCCGGACGTCGCGCAGATCGATCCCCCGCGCTTCATGCGCGCGCTGCGGCGCGACCTGGAGCGGCGCGGCGTCGCCTGGGAGGCCGCGCGCGCCGACGAGGTGCTGGCGGAGGACGGCCGCGCCGTCGGCGCCGCCGGCGGCGGGCGCGCGTGGCGGGCCGAGCGGGTGGTGGTCGCGGCCGGCGCCTGGAGCGGGACGCTCGGGGGCCTGGGCGAGCCGGGCTTCGCGGTGGCGCCGCGGCGCGGCGAGGTGGTCGCCTGGCGCGGCGAGCCGGCGGGGCTGCCGGTGGTGCTCGAGGGGCCGCGCTACCTGGTGGCGCGCGCGGAAGGCGAACTGCTGGCCGGGGCCACCGACGAGGACGCGGGCTTCGATCCCGCGCCGACCGCGGCCGGGCGCGCCGAGCTGGCGGCGTTCGCGCGGCGCTGGGCGCCGGAGCCCGCGGCCGGGGAGCCCGCCGCGCACCGCGCCGGGCTGCGGCCGAAGGCCGGCGCGGACGGTCCGCACACCGCGCCGCACCCGCGCCTCGCCGGACTGTACTTCCACACCGGCCACTACCGCCACGGCATCGTCTGCGCGCCGGCCGGCGCGGCGCGCCTGGCGGCGCTGGTGCGCGGCGGCGGGGGTTCTATATAATTGGCGCCCGGCGCCGCGCCGCCGCGCCGCCTCCGACCACGAACAACGACAAGAGGAGCACGCCGCATGGCCCTGTCCAAGGAAGAACTCGAGGCGATCATGGAGCGCAAGGGCAAGATGCGCCGCGAGGCCTACGACCGCCGCAACGCCCAGGAGAACAAGGACGAGCTCAGCGCCCGCGCGGTGGCGCGGCTGATGGCGCTGGAGGAGTACCGGAAGGCGCGGGTGATCATGTGGTACATCGACTGCCGCTCGGAGACCCGCACCAAGCCGCAGCTGCTGGAGGAGGTCGCGGCCGGCGAGAAGAAGGTGATCGTGCCGTACTGCACAGTCGACGAGCAGGGCGAGAACAAGCTCGGCCTGTGGCACATGGAGAGCCTGGAGGAGATGGTGGTCGGCAAGTGGAACATCCTCGAGCCGCCGAAGGAGCTGTGGGGCGATCCGGCCAAGGAGGTCGCGCCCGAGGAGCTGGACTTCGTGATGGTGCCGGGGGTCGGCTTCGACCGCGGCGGCGGGCGCATGGGCAACGGCCAGGGCTACTACGACCGCCTGCTGGAGCGGGCGCGCGGGGACTGCCCGCTGGTGGCGCTGTGCTACGAGTCGCAGCTGTTCGAGGAGGTCCTGGTGGCGCCGCACGACGTGTACATGGACTACGTGGTGACCGAGGACGCGGTCTACCGCGGCCGCGGGCGGGACTGAGCCGTGGCCGCGCGGATCGACGACACCTACGCCGAGGCGTTCCGCAGCCTCTACGCGGAGTTCCTGATCACCGCCCGCGACCGGACGTGGGTGGAGCACGCGGTGCACGCGGTCACCGGCAACGCCGCCAGCACCATCCTGTGCGACTGCGAGGCCGGGCTCGACCGCTACGTGGGCCCCGGCGGCGACGAGTCCTTCGCCACCCCGGACGGGCGCCCGGGCGCGGTGGTGCAGCTGCACGTGCCGCGCTTCTGGAAGGACCGCGCGGCGCGCCTGGACCGCGCCGCGCTGGTGCGCATCAGCCAGAACGTGCTGACCTGCCCGACCGCGCGCTGCTTCAACCTGCTCGACACCGAGGAGTACTTCCACACCGGGCGCAAGGTGGCCTACTTCGGCAACGGCAAGCAGAAGCGCGTCGAGCGCTTCGGGCGGAAGATGTGGTGGGTGCCGATCCTCGGCGGCGAGTTCGTGCTCGACCGCCGGCTCGGCTGCGCCGACGGCCTGATGGGCGGCAACCTGTGGTTCTTCGGCGACGGCGAGGACGCCGCGCTGGACGCGGCGATGCTGGGGGTGGAGGCGATCGCGCCGGTGCCGGGCGTGGTGATGTGCTTCCCCGGCGGCGTCGCCGGCTCCGGCTCCAAGCCCGGCAGCGACTACGCGTTCTCCATCGCCAGCACCTACGAGAAGTACTGCCCGCTGCTGCAGGACGACCCGGAGGTGGAGCGCGGGCTGCCGGAGGGCGTGAACTCGGTGATGGAGATCATCATCAACGGCCGCGACCTGCCGACCATCATCGACGCCACCCGCAAGGCGGTCGCGGCGGCCAAGGACGCGCCGGGGCTGCGGATGATCTCGGCCGGCAACTACGGCGGCCGGCTCGGCAAGAACCTGATCTACCTGCACCCGGACAAGCAGCCGCCCCTTGACTGAGGCGCGGCTGCTCGACGGCGACGCGGCCGCGCGCGCGGTCCGCGCCCGCCTCGCCGAGCACGTGCGGGATTCGACGCCGCCGGTGTGCCTGGCGACGCTGCTGGTCGGCGACGACCCGGCGAGCCAGCTCTACGTCGGGCGCAAGATCCGCGAGGCCGGCGAGGCCGGCATCGTCTCGCGCCACCAGGCGCTGCCGGCGGATACGGCTGAGGAGGAGCTGCTGGAGGCGGTCGGCATCCTCGCCGAGGACCCGACCGTGCACGGCATCCTGGTGCAGATGCCGCTGCCGGCGCCGCTCGACGCCGAGCGCGTGCTGCGGGCGGTGCCGCCGGAGAAGGACGTCGACGGCCTGACCGAGGTCAACTTGGGGCGGCTCGCGGCCGGGCTGCCGGGGCTCCGGCCGTGCACGCCGCTGGGGGTGATGGAGCTGCTGAAAGCGCACGGCATTCCGATTGCCGGGAAGCGGGCGGTGGTGCTCGGGCGCTCGCGGCTGGTCGGCGTGCCGATGCTGCTGATGCTGGGGCAGAAAGGGGTGGACGCGACCGCGAGCCTGGCGCACTCGCGCACCGCGGACTTGGCGGCGCTGACCCGCGAGGCGGACATCCTGGTGGCGGCGGCGGGCAGCCCGGGCCTGATCGGCGCCGAACACGTGAAGCCCGGGGCGGCGGTGTTCGACGTGGGCGTGAGCCGCGGCGAAGACGGGAAGATCCGGGGCGACGTGCGCTTCGCGGAAGCGCGGGAAGTCGCGGGCTGGATCACGCCGATGCCGGGCGGCACCGGGCCGATGACGGTGGCCTGCCTGCTGGCCAACACGGCGCGCGCGGCCGCGGCCCAGGGCGTGGTGCCGCCGCTGCCGGAGTGAGGACGGGTGCTGCGCCGCATGGCCGACCACACGCAGTACCGCCATGCGCGGCGCCGGCTGGCCGAGCGCCTGCAGGCCGAACTGCTCGGCATGGGCCGCGGCCTGATCGCCGACGGCAAGGTCAACCAGGACGAGGCGGAGGCGCTGCTGGCGTTCCTAGAGGCGCAGGCCGACCTGCCGCAGGAGCCGCTGGCGCTGGAATTGCGCGAGCAGGTGCGGGGGATGCTGGCGGACGGCGTGCTGGATGAGGCGGAGAGCGCGCGGCTGTACGGCATGCTGGGCGAGCTGGTCGGCGGCGAGCAGGCGCTCGGCGAGTGCCTGCGGGCGACCACGCTGCCGCTGGACAAGCCGGTTCCCGAGGTGGAGTTCGCGGGGCGGAAGTTCTGCCTGACCGGGAATTTCTCCGCCGACCGCAAGGAATGCGCGGCGGACATCGAGGCCAAGGGCGGGATGGTGCAGAGCGCCGTGTCCGGCAAGACCGACTACTTGGTGATCGGCGAATACGCGAGCCCGGCGTGGAAGCAGTCGAGTTACGGCGGGAAGATCGAGAGGGCGGTGGAATTGAAGAAAGCGGGCAAGGGCGTGAAGATTATTTCGGAAGAGACGCTTTCGGGCAATCTATGAGACCTCAGGGCTAGTATGACTAAACCTGTTGCCGTCGTTGACCTTTTTTCTGGGCCGGCCGGCTTGGCAGAAAGCTTTTCTTAAGGGAATATGAATTACCCAGATCCTCGCGCCAGATGGAGCCCACAAAGAGCACCCTGCACGGATGTCTGTTCACCGTCTTCACACCCGAGGGAATCCCAGTCAACCTTACGGTTCGCTTCCTCATAGTACACAAAGAGAATTGACTGCAACGTTAAAAGCAATAAGCGTGTCGCCTCCCTCCATACGACGATCTCCACACGCTCTTGGGAAAGATCCTCGATATTCTCTTCCAAAGCAATATCTGAAAAATCAAACGCTGGGGAGTGGAAAAGTTCGTTTCTCGCCACTCTACATAGTTGGACATAAGCATATTGTTCACAGCCCCAGTTCTTTGCGCTGTCATTAGCTTTTCCCACCACGCTCGGCAAAATGCTATTAAACAATATGCTCGCCCTTTGAAATGTTTCAAGAAGTTCTTTGGCGGGGAATGTACATGGATACGCTTGTAGGAAAGAAACAATTAATTTTGTCGCACTCACTTGATCGTGGCGGGAATCAGACTGGGCAACAATCTTAGCTACCGCTTCGTACGCGGACCATGCCAAAAAGAATCTAACTGTTTCCAGCACGTAAAGAGGGGTTAATTGCTGCGTGATCTGTTGAGCTTCGACCAGATCTCTCGCTACTTCCATGCCGGGGTAAATAAGCCGCCAACGAATGTCATCTAGAATATCGGTTTCGGTTCGGATTTCTCGAATACTACCTGCAATTCGTAACGGCTCAGCGACAGGGACCAAATCTATTGCATCGGGAGTACAACCTTTGGTGACAGTGTTATTCTCGACTCTCACCCCACGGTCCGAATCACAAAAGTATGCCACCTCATTTATAAAATGGGACATTCTTTTGAAATGTTCCGATAAATCGACGTAGTTTCCCATCATCATTCCCCGAAATTCATCGTTCTGCATTCTCTCCTAATTTAATTAGTTATACCGCTCTCGGGATACCCAACGGCAGCTTTTCTTGTGCTTAATTTTCTTGTTTGCGGCTTGTACGCATCTGATCGAGATCTCCATCCCATCCGGATCCGCGAAGCTGGCGGGCTTCATCCAGCGTGATTGGCTCCACCGCGATGTTTCTCAGCGCGAAGTTAACCGCTTCCCGTTTCGTCGCAAGCCTGTAGCGGCGCATGATGGTTGCACACGCCTCGTCGTCGATATCGATGGTCGTGCGCGACATGTCACTCGGCGAACTTCGCCACGCTGCCCGGGCGGCGCAACATCTTGTCCACCTCGCCGGCGTGCATCTCCTCGGCCGCGACCATCTTCCGGGCGTACTCCTCCAGCACCACCGAGCGGTCGGTCGCCAGCGTCAGCAACTTCTGGTACAGCTTCCGCGCCTGGGTCTCATGCTCCAGGGACTCGCGCAGGATGGCGTCGATGTCGTGCTCGTGGGTCTCCAGCATCTCGCCGATGGACAGCGACGGGTGCTCGCCCAGGTGGGTGATCATCTCGCCGGCCTCTTGGGCGTGCAACAGGCTCTCGTCGGCCTGCTGGCGCAGCCAGGTGACGATGGGGATGCGGTCGTAGCCGTACACCATGAACGAGTAGTGGGTGTAGCGGACCACGCCGGACAGCTCCGCCTCCAGGATCTTGTTGAGCAGGTCGACGGCGGAGGTCTTCTGCCTTTTCGTCAGGGCCATGGGAAAGTCCGGCGGGCGGGTATGGGCGGGATTGTACTAGACGCCGGCGGCGGCGGGCGGGGCGCCGCGCGCGGCTATGGGTCGGGAGCAGGGGCGGGTCCGTCCAGCGGACGGTGCCGGAAGTTGACGATTTTCCCGCCCTAACTTAGCAATATTCCCGGCCTGACTTAGCAATATTCACGGCCTGACTTAGCAATATTCACGGCCTGACTTAGCAATATTCACGGCCTGACTTAGCAATATTCACGGCCTGACTTAGCAATATTCGCAGCCTGAGTTGACAATTTCACAAACATAAATAGTTGAATAAACACAATAATGTATAAAATATGGGCAAATTCCCGAGGTTGGAACGGTCACCGAGGGTCCTACTTTTTTCGGTCGTCAGGCTTGCGGGCGTATTCGTTCCAGCGGCGAGCCAATTCTCCCGCGCTGGGTTCACCTGCGGAAGTTGTAGCCGGCGCTTGGCGCTTGCCGGCGCAGAGCAGGAACAGCAGGCCGAACGGCCCGAACAGGAAGCCGAGCAGGAACCAGCCGAGCCGACTCCGCCGGTAGCGTCCCGCCAACAACATGCTGGCGATGCCGAAGCAGGTCCAGATGAGAACGAGGGCCATGTGAATCTCCGCAACCGTCACGACCGCAGCGCGACCAAGGGAACGGCGGACGGATGATCGTCTGCAACAGGTGGTGCAGTCGCCATCGTACAACAGCCTCCGAACCGGAAGCGCTTGCCCGCGAATGCGGGACCATCCTCATCCGGCCCTGTGCCAATGCCTTTGTGGCGACTTGTCGTGAATGCCCGGATCCAGCATTCTGCGGGTCGCCTCGAGATCCCGCTCCGCCGCCTGCAGCAGGACGGCGGCCTGTTTAGGGTCTTTCATAGAGCACTTCGCCTTCCCGCAGTGCCCGCGCCAAGACGTTGTTGAGGGAATCCCGCCAATATTCCAGATCGTCGAGACTGCACACCAGAATGTTTTTGTCCACTCCCTGCGCGCCCAGCGCGCGGCGCAGGCGCAGTGATTCTTGCGCGGAACTCCGATTCTCGCCGAACGGTTCCGCCTCCACGATCAGCAGGTCCACGTCCGAATCCGGGCGGGCATCGCCGCGCGCCCGCGATCCGAACAGGATGATTCGTTCCGGGTTCGCGGCCGCGACGAGGATCTGCACCATCCCCTGCAGCTTTTCGGCTCCGACTCCGGTCAGTTCCATGATGCATCCTCCTGCGGTGCGGGCATCCGCTCCGCCGGCCTCAGGCATCGGGAGCGGGGCGCGAAACTCGTCCCGATGCGGAAAACCTTCAGGCCATGATTATACCTGCGCCGCCGCGCCGCAGACCGGACAGGCATAGGGCCCGGCATGGCGCAGCGTGATACGCAGCAACTGCTCGGACCGGTCGAACTCCGCCTTGCTGACCGACCACGGCGAACGAATGTCCAGGGCCTGCTGGAGGCGCGTCTCCAAGGTGAGGGAACTCGGAAACATGGCGTCTCTCCAGAAGCGAGAACCGCCCCGAGTTTAGAGGATTCCACACGAAACCCGGTAGACTCGCCAAGCCTACGATAATCTTTATTCGAGCCTATGATGATCCTGATTCGGGCCGCGCAATTTCATGCCGGGCCCGGGATCCATGCGGGTGTCGCGCGGGCGTTTTTCTCCAAAAAACCACACGGCCGCTGCGGCGGTCCGGCGGCCCGCGTATAATGGCGAGCGGCGGAAATGCGAGTGTAAACAATCCCGCGGGCACCGGAAGCGCGTATCCGGAATCATGTCCTCTTCCAATGCCGGCGGCCGATAGCCACCACTATCTGCCAGTCTCTGGACGACTGCCGGACGACCCGCGACAATGCGCTGCGGCGCGTCGCGACGAGGATCCGCCACCTTGATTCTCCGCGCGCGGGTGTATACTGCGTGCCAGTTTCACGGAGCTCCCTTCGTCTAGCGGTTAGGACATCGCCCTCTCAAGGCGGGAACAGGGGTTCGAGCCCCCTAGGGAGCGCCAGCCCTGGGCTCCTCTGGTCTAACGGTCAGGACACCGCCCTTTCAAGGCGGTAGTGGAGGGTTCGATTCCCCCGAGGAGCGCCATCCGGTAGACATCGTCCAGACCGTAGGTGCCGGAGACCGCGGCGGACATGCCGATGCCGAGCAGGAAGCCGGCTGCGCCGGCGAATGTTCCGGATTTCATGGTCAAGGATCATTAATGTAGCCATCAGGGCCGAAGTATTTATGCAAGACCATAACATCTACCATACATTCCGAATTCATTTGCCGTATGGCATATGCTATATTTAGAGCTCAGGTTGCTTTGACCCAACAAGCACCCCCCGACACCTCAATTTGTGGCGGCCATCAAATAACAACCGAGAATGCTGGATGCAGAAATGAGCGAATCAGCGGTTGCAGAGCGTGAAACGCACGCGGATTTAGAACAGGTGCAACTTCGTGTGCACCCGCGCATATTTGCCGCCCTAGGATCTGATCTAGTAACTAATGATGTAGTTGCAGTTATTGAACTCGTAAAAAATTCCTATGATGCAAATGCTAGCAGTGTCCATGTAAGTTTTTTCAACGACGCATCTTCTGGACTATGTTTGGAAATCCTCGATAATGGTTGCGGAATGACTCGCGAGATTATCAAAGACGTTTGGTGCCTGGTCGCTACGCCATATAAGAAAGAGAAAGGAAATCGGTATGTAGGGTGCGGTTCCACACGCCGGCGGGTAACTGGAGAAAAAGGGCTTGGGCGCCTTTCTGTGGCTCGCCTTGGGAACCATCTGCATATGGTAACGAAAGCATCTAACAATGCTTGCTGGAAAATAGAAGCAGATTGGGAAATGGTGGCTCAAGGTGATAACCTTTCCGATAGTTATGTCTCATGCAAACAATGTCCGGAACCAGAATCTTTTCGCCAAACAAACAGTGGCACCCGTATTCGTATCCGTGATTTGCGGGAAGCGTGGGATGATAACCAAATAGCTGATTTGGAAGATAATCTGCGCCGCTTGGTCTCGCCATTTAAGTCTAAAAGCAACTTCAAGATATTTTTGTCCCGCCCGAACGGGGGTGAAAGCGATAACATAGAGATTAAGCCGCCTAAGTTCTTACTAGAACCTAAATACAAAATCGAAGGAAAAGTTGACCGACAGGGAAACGTTGACGCACATTACTATTTCAAACCTATAGCAAAAGCAAAAAATTCCGCTCGAGAGGCGACCCTCAACTTACCTTGGGCTCACATTCAAAAAGCCGGTTTTCAAAGAACTATTGGGGATAGGGCGAAATTTAAGTTTAATCCAGCCCATGCAAACTGTGGGCCATTCGAGTTCGAAATACGTGCATGGGATATCGGCTCGGACGACACGCTGGAAATTTCCGAACGTTACGAAATCCAGAAAAACAGAGTCAGGAAGTCTATTCGCGCACATAAGGGAATCTCCGTATATAGAGACGATGTATTAGTCCTCCCCAAGTCAGAAAATGCTCGAGACTGGTTGGGTCTTGATGCTAGGCGCATCAGCAAGGTTGGCACGCGAATGAGCACCAGTCAAATTGTCGGCTATGTTTCTATTACGGCCGATATGAATCCGCGCATTGAAGACACAAGCGATCGAGAACGTCTCGCCTCACGGAAAGAAGTAGCGGAATTTGAAGAAATTTTGCGGAATATTGTTGGTTTGCTGGAGGCTGAGCGCGATAAAGACCGGATGACGGCTTCTCGGAAAAGTCCCTTGGTGGATTTGTTTAAGGTTCTTAGTGCCGAAACACTCCTTGAGGATGTCAAGACATTGCGGGATGCAAACGAACCAGTAGCTAAAGCTGTCCCGTTGGTCCAGAATTTCAATCGTTCACTAGTAACGTCTCGCAACGCTATTCAAGAGCGTTTTCTATACTACAATCGCCTATCGACTATCGGCACTATTGCCCATATGCTAGTGCATGAAATTCGAACCCGCACTATGATTATTGGCAGTTTTCTTAAAGCCATTAGCCGCCACATCAAAATTCTTAAAAACGAGAACATTACTACGGAGTATCAGCGCGCAAATAAGTCCATTGATGCCTTGGAACATCTTGCTGACACTTTTCTGCCTCTAGCTAGTAGAAAGTCTAAACGCAGGAAACGGGAATCCGTCTTGGAGGAAAAAATTGATGAATGTCTGGAGTTGTATAAGAACGAGCTTGCTACCAAGAGCATAAAATGCGTCGTTCCCGATTCTCACACCAGTGTGGCGGTTGATCCGGCAGAACTTGAAGCAGTCTTGTTGAATTTAATAAACAATGCTATATACTGGATGGCTGATGCGCCGGAAAATCGGCGGGAGCTGGAGTTTCGCATCAAACCGTCGAAAAATAAGAGTCGAGCCCATGTGCATGTCCAAGATACTGGAGTGGGAGTCGATGATGACGATGCGGAAAGAGTCTTTTGGCCCGGTGTGACCAGAAAACCCAATGGGATCGGAATGGGTCTTACTGTTGCCTCCGAACTAGTCGCCTCTTACGGAGGCCAAATGGCCTTGGAGCAGAGCGCCGCGAACAGAGGGGCTTCTTTCACGTTTGACTTGCCGCTATCTAAAACATCCTAATTCGAGGAGTTGATCATGCTCACCATACTGATTATTGATGACGACGCGGCTGCCGCTGAGCTGGCCAAGAAAAGTATCCAGAAGCTGGGCGGCGAGCCGCGGTGTTATATTTGCGACTTCGAGAATGCAAAAGATTTGATTATCCAGTACCGGCCTGATATTGTTGTACTTGACCTTTTGCGCGGTCCTATTGCAGAAGTTGAAACACCCGGGATGGGCATACGAGAATTCATTTGGGAAGACCACTTTTGTCCGTACATAGTATGGTCTGCGGAACCTTGGCGCCATGATGACGAATATCCTTTGCACCCTTTTGCCAAGAGTGTACAAAAGGGGTCGGGTGCGGAACAAAAACTCAATCAAAAAATTCAGGGAATGAGGCCTTATATTGAAACTTTGAAAGAAATTGATAATTACATTAAACAGCAATTTTCTCTCGCTATGCAGAAAGTGTCCCCTGATATCTTAACCGACATTACGCCCGAAAAAGAACAAGTCGATGCTATTACAAGAGTTGGTAGACGCCGCCTCGCCGCTCTTATCGATGAGCTGTCGCCCAATGATGATGCGCTTGCACAATGGGAAATGTACGTGTGCCCGCCAGTTTCCGATAACTTGAGACTGGGGGATATCGTAAAAGTGGTTGGCGGAGACTCCAGCGACCCTAATTCGTTTTTTATCATTCTGACTCCGTCATGTGATCTTATTGATACTGAGGGCCGGGCCCCTAAAGTATCTAAAGTTCTTGTGGCTCAATGTATTCCAACACGTGCCGGGCTAGACAAAACAAATTTGAAAGGTTTGCCGGCGAAGAAATTAAAAGACCGACTTAAGGGCCAATTCCTCTCTCTAGGCCATCTCAACGGCATCATTCCTTTGCCTAAGTATTTTGATAAAATCCCATCAATGGCTGCTGATGTTCGTAAACTTCGGTTGATTCCCATGCAAGATCTTAGAAACAAGGAGGAGTATGATCACGTAGCGTCGATTGATAGCCCTTTCCGAGAATTGATTTCATGGGCGTACATGCAGACTTCTTGCCGCCCGGGACTACCTGAACGTGATTACGATGCTTGGATAAAAGAAATCGCCGGCGACTTGGACTCGGCGAGAAATGCTTAGCAAGTGTCATGAAAGCTTTTGATTTTTTTTGTGGTGCTGGCGGCCTTACGCACGGGCTGAGTAACGCTGGTATCGAAGTCATTGCTGGTGTAGACAACGACACCAATTGTGGCGTAACTTATGAACATAATAACCAGGGGACAAAATTTATTTGCAAGAATATGGCTCATGTTGAGCTGGAAGATTTAGAATTGGATGGACCACTGCCTAAAAACAATAATGTGTTGTTTGCGGGTTGTGCTCCATGCCAGCCTTTTAGTCCCCATCGCAAGGACTCTCGACAAAGGCCTGAGGCAACCTTGTTAAGCCAATTTGGCCGATTGGTGTGCGCGGCAATGCCGGGTTATGTGTTGCTCGAGAATGTCCCCGGACTTGCCAAAGTGCGCGGCTTCAGCACTTTTCGCCGTTTCCTCAACATGCTTGACCAATGTAACTATCGTTACACTTTCGGCGTTCTCGATGCGCAATATTACGGGGTGCCTCAAAGGCGTCGTCGGCTTGTACTATTGGCCGCAAGGAAGAGGAAAATGTCTTTGCCTAAACCAAAGTATGGTGATGGTCTGTGCCCAGTTAAAACTGTACGCCATGCTATTGCTGGTTTCCCCCCCCTAACGGCAGGGCAATGCCACCCCACAGTTATCAATCATGTGGCGGCGCATATCACAAAGATTAATTTAAAGCGCCTTCGGGCCACACCTATCAATGGGGGCGACCGGCGGTCTTGGCCGCCAAGTCTCCGCCTAGCATGCCATGCCAATGACCATGCGGGCCATACGGACGTTTACGGGAGAATGTACTGGGACAAGCCTGCGCCAGCGCTTACTGGCAAATGCATCAGCATATCTAATGGTCGATACGGACACCCAGAACAAAATCGCGCGATATCGTTGCGGGAAGCGGCCGCGTTACAGTCTTTCCCGGACGGGTATGAATTTTTTGGTTACAACAAAAACATCTCCACACAAATTGGAAACGCCGTGCCCGTCAGACTTGCAGAGGAAATCGGCAAACATATCCTCCAATCTAGCCGCCGCAAATAACTAGGAGCATGAAAACGGATAGAGAGTCGCTCTATTCCGCCAACTTACATCATCGAACCTAAGCAGGAAATATAGCCGATTCGTGCGCCCGCATGGCCCACAGGCTTTGTGGCAATCCTGAACCGCCAAACTCTGTTTCTTGGAAAATGTTCTAATAGGTGCTTGTATGCTAGCCATTTTTCCTTTTGGGACTTTTTCGTCTAGATGGAAACCATCCGGTACGGCATGAGGCCGGTGCACCCCGGCGAGATCCTGCGCGAGGAGCTAGGCGAACTCGGCCTTTCGGCCAATGCTTTGGCCAGCGCGCTGGGCGTGTCCGCCGGGCGCATCGCGGGCATCCTGCGCGAGCGGCGGGGCATCACGGCCGACACGGCCCTGCGGCTGGCCCGCTTCTTCGGCACCACCCCGCAGACCTAGCTCAACTTCCAGCAGGGCTGCGACCACCGCCGGGCCGAAAAGAAGCTTGTTTTTCCTCTGCAACTATAACTTCCAGAGTCAGCGGCCAATGGGAAACATTTTGACATTCTGCCTGATAAATATGGCCGCACTTATTGGTGCCCCCCGATTGATCGTAACCACTAAAGAGCATCTTGGTTTGTACCATCCACCAAAGTTATCTCCTCGCATTCCGGCAAGCACATTTTCCACGCGTTTTCCAAATTCGGCGAAGTCCTGTTCGGATACTGCTCTAGGGTAATTGCGTAACACAGCAAAAAGCTTAGCATCTAGTTTTTCTCGACTCGACACTTCAGGTTGGCTCCAGTCGGAGCTCAGTTTTATTTTAAACAACCCGTGGTCGTACGTCACGTCATATGTGTGATACCGTTCCTTAGTACCCTGCCCTGTTCTGGGCCAGCATGGAATATATCCATATTTATCTCCTCTTCCGCCTGCTAGTTCATTTTTATGGCCAGCCAATTGTTCACGCAATTCACCCGATTTCTTCTTCTCACTTTCCAAATATTCCCGAATTTGACTAAGTTCTTTCTTCATGTTTCTTACCGTCTGTACATCTTGTTCGTTGAGATAGTCATTACGGTGCGGAGTCGTGCCATTAAGACTCCATTCCCCCCTAACTTCTTTTGCCATTTCATCTGCGATATCATGCTGTTCTTTCATCTTCTCTTCCAGATTTTGAATTTTCTTCAAGTACTTATCAGCATCCTTTCGATATTTGGCTACTTGTTTTTGCGCTTCGGACGCCGATTCTCGAGATGCTTTCAGATCAATCTCACTGCCCAATAGTAACACTAGGACGACAACAGTCAGCACCAACATAATTTCTGTCAGAGTCAGACTAACCACGTCCTTTCCGCGCTTTAACTGTCGCGAGTTCATCTTGTATCACCGCTATGTATAGTTGTGACCATCTGAACACTTCCAGCGAATCTTTCTAACTTCTCCAAACTAGCCGAGGTTTCATTTAAACCCCCGAAATAAAGGCTGATAGCGAGAGCTATAATTGCAGCAAATTCCAGGGCAAAAAGGAGGAGGTAATAGAAAGGGACAGCTGGCTGTTCTTGCGGAAGACTCTGCGCTAAATTTTGTTTCCGTTCAGTGTCGGAACTGTTGGCGGTGCTTGTGCTATGGGTTTCTGCCACGAGATCTTTAATTGAGTTAATGTCGCCATGCAATTTACGTAAAATAGATTCGAACGTAGCCCGCATCTCGTTAACGTGAGCAAGATTGTCTTTCACTTCATTTTTTAGCGATGTGTGCATCTCCACCAATGGCTGGAAACTGCTGCCCAATTTTCCGACACTGGAATCGAGTCCACTTATAACTTGGCCGATGTCAGCTAAATTATCGTTGACACGGTCTCGCAAAGACTCTGTCGTTGCTTGGGCAGATTCAATGCTGCGTATGGAGGCGGACACCACAGCGTTGAGATGTTGCAACGCTGTTTCTTGAGTCTCGCTAATCTCGATTATACCAGCTTGATGGTCTTCTGTGATCTTTTTTAATGCGGCTGATAATTCTTTGAATTCAATTCTTTCCCACATGACAGAAATCTGCGCGCTGAAGGATTGCACAACCTTTTCCGCTGATTTTCCAAGGCTTACGCTAACTTTTCCTGTTTCGGTCATCAGCATATCCGAATGCGTTTTTAACGACAACGCAAACTGTTCAGCTTCGAATTCGATGTCTTTCACCGTTCTTGACAACTTGTTCGCGGCGAGAGCGATATTGTTTGTTATGCGATCAAATTCATTCTCAGGAGTCCCTGCTCCATGTGCCAAACGCAATCGGCATATCATGCCCCAAATACTAGAACCTAATGCGATTCCAATAGTCTTGAGGAGAGGGCCTAGTGCTTCTTTATTGCCTGCATTGACAATTTTCTCTGCGTCAATAAACAAGGCGGCTGTAACTACAAGCAGGGTGTATACAAATCCAATAAAATAGCAATTGTCTCCCACTTCGATTCGAGTTAATTCTTCTCCATCTTTGCTTAGCCAACCGTAAACAGTAATCAACATGATAAATACCGCCAGCCCCCACCAGTCATTCCGAAACAAAGGAACAAAGACGACCAGTACGCCAAGAACACAGTATAGCGCTGGTTGTTGCAGTAGTGAATACTGCAACAACCACTTTTGCCCCTGCGACAATTGCCCCTCATTGCTTTTCATCTACGCCTCCTGTTTTTATCGGATAGCCACGAGATTCGTGACAGTTGCGCCCACATCGAAAAAGTAATTTTCCCAGAACCGAACATGTTCCGGGGTTTGTAATTCGCGGCTGTCCAGCCGCTGCACATACAGAATGCGGACATCTACATCATTTAGTGATAGTTGCAGAACTTGCCGAGCATAATCCGTATTCTTCCAATCTTCAAAATATTCTCCCGGATCTGCCTTATTCAAGTGGCCGTTATAGTGCGAATACTTTGAAACATTCTGCAGCATATCAGAAACGATGATCAATCTCCGCTTTTTAGTGGAGTCAAAATGCTTGTACAGAGAGACCGAGTGGATCATTTCAAAGATGGGCGAGGTTGCCTGCATTGGCCTGCGGATTAGTTTACGCACAGCTTCTCTCATAGGCTCTTGGAATTCCCGTTTAAACCTCTCCTTTCTGATCCCTGGATTCTCGATCCATTCGTTAGCCTGTTTGCCCGGATTGCATCGTTCGACTTCGGGCTTCGCCAAAGTCACATTGTCCTCATTTAGGATAAACAACCCAACCCATTCATACAAGTCAAGATGCTGTATCAGGAACTTGTTGATTTCTTCGACGATGACTTTGCTGTGGCTAGCACCAAGAGAGTCCGTTGCATCGATCAATATTGCCGTGCGCCCATAGTCTCCGTCACTAGGGCAAAGAGTTTGCGGGTCATAACTTCTTCCTGACAGCAACATGGTGGCAGCTAGCACGGCCAGCAGAATCAGCACTCCCAAGATTGCAAATGGGGCAATCCGGCTTGTCGGAAAGGATGTCGACATATTTGAAAAACTCCGTGCTCGCTTTCATTACAGCGATTGCAATGCCCTTTGAAGGTTCAATTTTTCCTCGGCGTGCTCGGCCTTGACTGACCCAAATCCGTTTTCAAGACGCTGAAACGCCTCCGCGTAATTCTCGCGCTTTTCGTCCCAAGCCCGAAATTCTTTCGTTGTGCATGCTGGAAGTGCGCCGAAATATTTCGGCGGGGCATCCGCGCGTATCGCTTCATTCTTCTCGCGATACGCATACAGCAGTCCTGCCCACACTTGGCAAATTTGGCTGGAAAAGCTCTCGGTTTCGTCCAGTGCTTCCCGAAAGCCGTCCATGCCTGCGCCAGTTGCAGCGAATTTGTTTTCCAAGTCCTGCAGAAGATTTTTTATCCCATTTCGCCACTCTTCCTCGCGTCCTTGATTCCGGACCTCCGCCGCTCGCAAAACCTCCTCTGCTCGCTGCTTTTGGCGAAGCAGATTTCCGAACCCGGGATATGGGTCGTCATACGCGGCGCCTTTCACGAGCCCGAAGGACGCGCACAAAATGCCAATGAACATCAGCAAAAACGAGTTGAGAGAAGCGATTAGCCCCCACCAATCGAACTCGCGAAAGCTGACCAAAGTATGCGCCCATGCTGCCGATGACAAATCCAGTACTGCCACGCTGTCCTGCAAAGCGTCGACATGGCCTCGGAACCATGACGATAACGCTATCGTCAGGGCGCAGCCCAAGATGCAGACGGTGGCAACCATGAGGCCAAGAAGTTTGTTCGTGGGGTTCTTATGGTTGAGATAGCGTACTCCGACGGCCCCGCCGAAAAACGCGACCCCAACATTCACCAAACTGAAAATGGCGGCGACAAACGCGCCGCCTATGAAACCGCCATGCTCCAGAATCGGCGCGAAGAAGTAACTATTCAGCACTCCTTCGATCAAGATGACCACAACCACCCACAGGGCTTGCGTAAGCCGGTCTTCGCCGCTGGCTTCTCGCCGCAAGCCATGTTCAACCTTGAAACCTTTGTACTGGGCCGTAGTACTGGCAACCTCTTTTTCCAAGCGGCCCAAGTTTTCCTGAGTGGCCCCTGTCTGTTCTTTCGTCTGCCTTTTCTGAGCGGCAGCTTTCCGCGCTTCGGAATACTCCTGCACACCCGCTTCAGTGCTCCGGCAACACTTCCCCACGCGGGACAATTCGCGTTGGGCAATATCGTCCACTTCCGCCTTGATCGCGCTTTCGGTCTCCGTCCACGGCTGGTCGTCCGCTGCTGGAATCCCGTTCAGGGCGTCCTGTTCGGCTCTCTTTTCGAGCCCGAGCTTCTGAGCGGCCTCAGCGACAAGCGCGTTAATGTTCAACTTCAACCCCTGCAAACGACGGTGCGCCCGGTGGCGGGAAAATTGTTGCCAGCGGCACTCTGCGCCGGACACGAGCAAGGATTATAGCCGCAACGCCCCTGTTGCCGCGTCCGGCCCGCCTGCCGCCGCCCCCGGAATCCCCCGCAAAACCGCCCCTTGCCGACTTGTCATATAATAGGCGCCAGACAGGGGCGGCGTCGGGTGCCGCAAGGCCGCCTGCCCCATCGGCCGCTTCGGCGGCTTTTTCATGCCGCGCGGGCGGAATGCCGTCCGCTCGTCTTCATCTTTGAACCAGGGAACCATCTCCATGCCCGCTGAAAAACTCGCCTTTCCCGGCCGCAACTACCTGTACGCGCCCGGCCCCACCCACATCCCGGTCGCGGTGCAGAACGCCATGGTGGTGCCGATGGAGGACCACCGCGCCCCGGACTTCCCGCAGCTGGTGAAGCCGATCCTGCGCGACCTGAACAAGATCTTCCAGACCAAGTCCGGCCAGAGCTTCGTCTTCCCGGCCACCGGCACCGCCGGCTGGGAGGTGGCGCTGACCAACACCCTGTCGCCGGGCGACCGCGTGCTCACCGCCCGCTTCGGGCAGTTCTCGCACCTGTGGGCGGACCTCGCCCAGCGCATGGGCCTCGACGTGCAGCTCGAGCAGGTGACCTGGGGCGAGGGCGTGCCGGTGGAGCGCTTCCGCGACATCCTCCGCGCCGACAAGGGCCACCGGATCAAGGCCGTGCTGGTGTGCCACAACGAGACCGCCACCGGCGTCACCAGCGACGTCGCCGCGCTGCGCCGCGCCATGGACCGGCTGAAGCACCCGGCGCTGCTGATGGTCGACGGCGTGAGCTCCATCGCCAGCATCGACTTCCGCATGGACGACTGGAAGGTCGACGTGGCGGTGTCCGGCTCGCAGAAGGGCTTCATGCTGCCGGCCGGCATGGCCATGGTGTGCTTCTCCCGGCGCGCCCTGGCGGCGGCGAAGAAGGCCGAGTGCAAGCGCTGCTTCCTCGACATCGCCGACCACATCGCCACCAACAAGGACGGCTTCTTCCCCTACACCCCGTCGGCGCCGATGCTGCGCGGCCTGCGCGCCTCGCTCGACCTGCTGCTCGGCGAGGGCCTGCCGAACGTGTTCAAGCGCCACCGCCGCCTCGCCGAGGGCGTGCGCCGGGCGGTGCTCGACGGCTGGAGGCTGGACCTGTGCGCGGCCGCGCCGAAGTGGTACTCCGACACGGTCAGCGCGATCAAGACCCCGCGCGGCGTCAACGCCGCCGAGGTGATCCACATCGCCTACCACCGCTACAACATCTCGCTCGGCGCGGGGCTGTCCGAGGTCGCCGGCAAGGTGTTCCGCATCGGCCACCTGGGCGACAACAACGAAGTCCGCATGCTGGCCGCCTTGGGCGGGGTCGAGATGGCCATGCGCGACGCCGGGATGAAGGTCAAGCCGGGCTCCGGCGTGGCCAAGGCGGTCGAGTACTACTGCGACACCGCCCGCCCGATCAAGGCCGTGAGCGGCCGCGGCTCGCGCGACACCGTGGCCAAGAAGGCCGCGCCGAAGAAGAAAGCCGCGCCGAAGCGCAAGCGCTGAGCCGATGAGCCACACCCAGGCCACCCCCGCCCCGGCGCGCCTGCAGCGCAGCGAGCTGGCGGTGCCGGGCTCCAACCCGGCGCTGTTCGAGAAGGCGCTGGCGTCGGCCTGCGACTACGTGTTCCTCGACCTCGAGGACGCGGTCGCGCCGGACGACAAGGAGCAGGCGCGCAGGAACGTCATCGAAGCGCTGCGGGACCTAGACTGGAAGGGCGCCGGCAAGACCGTCTCGGTGCGCGTCAACGGCCTCGACACCCATTACATGTACCGCGACGTGGTGGACGTGATGGAGCAGGCCGGCGAGCACCTCGACACCATCCTGGTGCCCAAGGTCGGCGTGCCCGCCGACCTGTACATGGTCGAGGCGATGGTCAGCCAGATCGAGCAGGGCCGCAAGCTCGAGACCCGGGTCGGCCTGGAGGCGCTGATCGAGACCGCGCTCGGCATGGCCAACGTGGAGGCGGTGGCCGCGTTCGGCGGGCGGCTCGAGGCGCTGCACTTCGGCGTCGCCGACTACGCCGCCAGCTGCCGCGCCCGCACCGTGAACATCGGCGGCCTCAACCCCGACTACCCGGGCGACCAGTGGCACGCGGCGCTGGCGCGCATGACGGTGGCCTGCCGCGCGCACGGCCTGCGCGCCATCGACGGGCCGTTCGGCGACTTCGGCGACGCGGACGGCTACGCGGCGGCCGCGAAGCGCGCCGCGGCCCTCGGCATCGAGGGCAAGTGGGCCATCCACCCGTCGCAGATCGCGCTGGCCAACGAGGTGTTCTCGCCGCCGGCGCAAGAGGTCGACCGCGCCCGGCGCATCCTCGCCGCGCTCGAGGAGGCGGCCGCCGCGGGCCGCGGCGCGGCCGCGGTGGACGGCAAGATGATCGACGCGGCCAGCGCGCGCATGGCCGAGAACGTGGTGCGCCTGGCGGAAGCCGTGGAAGGGCGGGGCTGAGGCCGGGGGGCGGGCATGCACATCCACGAATACCAAGCCAAGGAGATGCTGGTCAACTACGGCGTCCAGGTGCTGCCGGGGACGCTGGTGTACAGCCCCGACCAGGCGGTGGCGGCCTACAACTCGCTCGGCACCGAGGTGTGCGCGGTGAAGGCGCAGATCCACTCCGGCGCGCGCGGCAAGGCCGGCGGCATCCGCCTGTGCCGCAGCGACGACGAGGTGCGCCGCGCCGCCGACGACCTGCTCGGCGCGAGCCTGGTGACGCACCAGACCGGCGCCGGCGGCAAGCGGGTGCAGAAGCTGTACGTCGAGGCCGGGGTGGAGATCGCGCGCGAGATCTACCTGGCGTTCGTGCTCGACCGCGCCAAGCAGCGCCACGTGGCGGTGGCCTCGGCCGAGGGCGGCATGGAGATCGAGCAGCTGGCGCAGGAGAAGCCGGACACGATCCTGCGCGTCAGCATCGACCCGGCCTCCGGCATGCGCCACTTCCAAGCGCACGAGCTGGCCTTCGGGCTGGGCCTGGACGCGCGCCTGATCAAGCAGGCCGCGGCCACTTTCCGCGGCCTGTACAAGGCGATGGTCGCGCTCGATTCCAGCATGGTCGAGATCAACCCGCTGGTGGTGGCCGCCGACGGCCGCCTGCTGGCGCTGGACGCGAAGATGGAGTTCGACGACAACGCGCTGTTCCGCCACCGCGAGGTGGCCGAGCTGCGCGACATGTCGCAGGAGGACCCGCGCGAGACCGCCGCCTCCGACCACGACCTGAGCTACGTCGGCCTCGACGGCGACATCGGCTGCATGATCAACGGCGCCGGGCTGGCCATGGCGACCATGGACATGATCAAGCTGGCCGGCGGCGAGCCCGCCAACTTCCTCGACATCGGCGGCGGCGCCTCGCCGGAGCGGGTGGCCAAGGCCTTCGAGCTGGTGCTGCAGGACGGCAACGTGCGCGCCATGCTGGTCAACATCTTCGCCGGCATCAACCGCTGCGACTGGATCGCCGCTGGCCTGATCAAGGCGCTGGGCCAGGTCGAGCTGAGCGTGCCGCTGGTGGTGCGCCTGGCCGGCACCAACGTCGAGGAGGGCACCAAGATGCTCGAGGAGAGCGGCCTGCCGGTGCTGCTGGCGACCACCCTCGCCGACGCCGCCGAGAAGGCGGTGGCGGCGGCCGCGGGCAAGGAGGGCTGAGCCGTGTCGATCCTCATCAACAAGGACACCAAGATCCTGATCCAGGGCTTCACCGGGCGCATCGGCACGTTCCACGCCAAGGAGATGCTGGAGTACGGCTCGCGCGTGGTCGGCGGCGTCACCCCCGGCAAGGGCGGCCAGGCGCACCTGAACCTGCCGGTGTTCAACACCGTCAAGCAGGCGGTGGAGGCGACCGGCGCCTCCGCCAGCATCGTGTTCGTGCCGGCCGCGGCCGCGGCCGATTCGATCATGGAGGCGGCCGACGGCGGCATCCGCTACTGCGTCGCCATCACCGACGGCATCCCGGCGCAGGACATGATCCGGGTCAAGCGCTTCATGCTGCGCTACCCGCGCGAGCGCAAGATGATCCTCACCGGCCCCAACTGCGCCGGCACCATCACCCCCGGCGAGGCCATGCTCGGCATCATGCCGGGGCACATCTACGAGTCCGGGCGGGTCGGCGTGATCGGCCGCTCCGGCACCCTCGGCTACGAGGCCGCCTCGCAGATGAAGGCCGAGGGCATCGGCATCTCGACCAGCGTCGGCATCGGCGGCGACCCGATCAACGGCAGCTCGCACCGCGACATCCTGGAGCTGTTCGAGCAGGACGAGGGCACCGACGCGGTGCTGATCATCGGCGAGATCGGCGGGCCGCAGGAGGCCGAGGCCGCGGCCTGGGCGCGCGAGCACATGAAGAAGCCGGTGGCGGCCTACGTCGCCGGGCTGACCGCGCCCAAGGGCCGGCGCATGGGCCACGCCGGGGCGATCATCTCCGGCAAGGGCGAGAGCGCGGCCGAGAAGGTCGACATCTTCCGCGAGGCCGGCGTCGCCATCGTGCCCAACCCGTCGGAGTTCGGCGCCACCATGAAGCAGGTCCTGTCCACCCTCTGACCCGGGAGCCCCGCATGCCCAAGCCCAAAGTCATCGCCACCCGCCGCTGGCCGGAGCCGGTCGAGGCGCAGCTGTCCGCGAAATACGACTTCACCCTGAACGAGGACGACCACCCGTTCAGCAAGGCCGAGCTGCAGGCCGCGCTGCGCGAATACGACGCGGTGTGCCCGACCGTGACCGATCCGGTGGACGCCGAGGTGCTCGGCGTCGGCGGCGTCCGCGCCCGCATCCTCGGCAACTTCGGGGTCGGCTTCAACCACATCGACCTGGACGCGGCGAAAAAGGCCGGCCTCGCGGTCACCAACACCCCCGAGGTGCTGACCGACTGCACCGCCGACATCGCCGTCAACCTGCTGCTGACCGCGGCCCGCCGCACCGGCGAGGGCGAGCGCCACCTGCGCGCCGGCGACTGGGCCGGCTGGCGACCGACGCACATGCTGGCGACCAAGGTCGCCGGCAAGACCCTGGGCTGCGTCGGCTTCGGCCGCATCGCCCAGGCGATGGCGCGGCGCTGCCATTTCGGCTTCGGCATGCGGGTGCTGTTCCACGACCCCTACCCGCCGCCGGACGAGGTGGTGGCGCAGTACGAGGCCGAGGCCTGCGGCAGCGTCGAGGAGGTGCTCGAGCGCGCCGACTTCGTGTCGCTGCACTGCCCCGGCGGCGAATCCACCTACCACCTGATCAACGCCGAGCGGCTGGCGCGCATGAAGCCCTCCGCGTTCCTGATCAACTCCGCGCGCGGCGACATCGTCGACAACCGGGCGCTGATCGCGGCGCTGCGCGACGGCGTCATCGCCGGCGCCGGGCTCGACGTGTTCGAGGGCGAGCCCGCGCTCGACCCGGGCTTCCTCGGCCTCGAGAACGCGGTGCTGCTGCCGCACCTCGGCAGCGCCTCGGCCGAGACCCGCATCGCCATGGGCGAGCGGGTGGTGCAGAACCTGGACCGGTTCTTCGCCGGCGAGGAGCCGCGCGACCGCGTCGCCTGAGCCCCCGGCGGGGGGCTCCGCCCCGGACCATGCCGCGCGCCGCGCCCGCCGCCGCCCCGGAGCGCGCCGCCGACCGCATCCGCGCGGACAGCCTGCGCTACACCGAGCGCACGGTCGCGCTGCTGCACCGGCTGCTGCTCGAGGTCATCGCCGAGCGCAGCCCCGAGTGCCTGCCGGTGCTGACCGACCAGGCGTCGATCACCCCGGACGTGCGCCTGCGCGTGCTGCAGGCGGACGGCATCTGGTTCCAGCTGTTCAACATCGCCGAGCAGAACGCCGCGATCCGGCGGCGGCGGGCGATCGAGCGCGAGCTGGGCGCGGCGCGGGTGCCGGGCTCGTTCTCGGCCGCGCTGGCGCGCGCCAAGGAAGCCGGGCTGGACGCGGCCGCGGTGGCGGCGCGGCTGGCCGAGGCCCGCATCACGCCGGTGCTGACCGCGCACCCGACCGAGGCCAAGCGGGTGACGGTGCTGGAGATCCACCGGCGCATCTACGTGCTGCTGAAGGAGCTGGAGGAGACCCGCTACACCGAGCGCGAGCGCGCGCGCATGACCGCCGGCATCCGCAACGAGATCGACCTGCTGTGGATGACCGGCGAGATCCGCCTGAGCAAGCCGACCGTGGCCGAGGAGGTGGCGTGGGTGCTGCACTTCTTCGACGGCTCGCTGTACCGCGGCGCGCGCGACCTGTTCTGGCAGCTGGCGCAGGCGCTGCGCGAGCACTATCCGGACGGCGACTTCGCGCTGCCGGCGCTGCTGCGCTTCGGCTGCTGGGTCGGCGGCGACCGCGACGGCAACCCCGGGGTCACCCCGGAGACCACCCGCGCCGCGCTCGGGCAGTACCGCGCCGCCGCGCTGCGGCACCTGCGCGAGCGGCTCGCTCAGGTGCGCAACCAGCTGTCGATCGCCGCGCACACGGTCGCGGTGCCGGCAACATTCGCGGCGCGCCTGGAGGCGCTGCTGGCGGCGCACCCGGAGCCGGAGGCGCTGCGCGCGCGCAACGTGCAGGAGGTGTTCCGGCAGTACCTGAACGCGCTGCTGTGGAAGCTGGAGCGCGCCGGGCGGGGCGAGGCCGGCGGCTACGCCCGCGCCGCCGAGCTGGTCGAGGACCTGCGCGCGCTGGAGGAGGGGCTGGAGGGCGCCAACTGCGGGCGCATCGCCGCCGACCTGGCGCGGCCGCTGCGGCTGGAGGTGGAGGTGTTCGGCTTCCACACCGTGCGCCTCGACCTGCGCGAGAACAGCACCGTCATCAACGCCGCGCTGGCCGAGGTCCACCGGCTGCTGGAGGGCGCCGCCGCGCCCGCGCCGGACAGCGAGGCCTGGCGCGAGTGGCTGCTGGCGCGGCTGGCCGAGCCGATGGAGACGCTGCCGGCGCTGGCGCCCGGGGACGAGATGGCGGCGCGCACCCTGGAGCTGTTCCGGCTGCTGAGCGGGGTCGCCGACGCGCGCGGCCTGGAATCGGTCGGCGCGTTCGTGCTCAGCATGACGCACACCGCGGCCGACCTGCTCGGCGTGTACCTGCTGGCCAAGCTCGGCGGGCTGTTCTCCGACCGCGAGAACTGCGAGACCTGCCGGCTGCCGGTGGTGCCGCTGCTCGAGACCATCGACGACCTGCGCCGCGGCCCGGCGCTGCTGCGCGAACTGCTGGAGGTGCCGCTGGTGCGGCGCAGCGTGCGCGCCGGCGACGGCGTGCAGGAGGTGATGGTGGGCTACTCCGACTCGAACAAGGACGGCGGCTTCCTGTGCTCCAACCACGAGGTGGCGCTGGCGCAGGCGCGCCTGCGCCGGGTCGGCGAGGAGCGCGGCGTGCCGGTGTCGTTCTTCCACGGCCGCGGCGGCTCGTCCTCGCGCGGCGGCGCCCCGGCCGGGCGCGCCATCGCCGCGCAGCCGCCGGGCACGGTCGGCGGGCGCATGCGCCTGACCGAGCAGGGCGAGGTGGTGTCCGGCAAGTACGCCAACCGCGGCTACGCCGAGACCCAGCTGGAGATCCTCGCCGCCGGCGCGCTGGAGCACTCGCTGCCGGACGACCGCGCGCCGCACCCGGGCTTCGAGGAGGCGCTGGAGGCGCTGTCGCAGCTGTCCCACACCGCCTACCGCAGGCTCACCGGCCACCCGGGGCTGGTGATGTTCTACCAGAACGCCTCGCCGGTGGAGGAGCTGGCGCTGCTGAAGATGGGCTCGCGCCCGGCGCGGCGCTTCGGCGCGCAGACCCTGGACGACCTGCGCGCCATTCCTTGGGTGTTCGCGTGGACGCAGAACCGCATGATGGTCCCCGGCTGGTACGGGGTCGGCGAGGCGATCGACGAGTTCACCCGGGTGCGCGGCGAGGACGGCTGGGAGCTGCTGCGCGCGATGTTCGCCGAGCACCGGCTGTTCCGGCTGATCGTCGACGAGGTGGAGAAGGCGCTGTTCCAGGTGCAGCTCGACATCGCCCGCGACTACGCCGCGCTGGCCCCGGACCGGGCGGCGGCGGACGAGATCTTCGCCATGATCGAGGAGGAGTACGCGCGCACCCGGGACGCGGTGCTGAAGATTTCCGGCGCCGAGCGCCTGTGCGAGCGCTTCGTGCTGTTCCGCGACCGGCTGTCGCGGCGGCTGCCGATCATCGACCGGGTGAGCGCCGAGCAGGTGGACCTGATCCGGCTGTGCCGCGAGGAGGAGCGCCCGGACACCGAGAACCTGGTGCCGTTGCTGCTGTCGATCAACTGCGTGGCGGCGGGGCTGGGATGGACCGGATGAGGGTTAAGACAGCGTTTTGATGAGTTTCTTAACTCCCTTGATGAGGTCTGTAACGCGCTCTTCTGTCACTGCTTTTCCTTCATTATGGTGAGCGCATGAATTGCGGATGGACCCGAGGTACTTGATAAACTCCGATTCAGAGCCATCGATTGCATTATTTTCAACCAGAATTTTATTGAAATCATTGATAGTCGGGTGCCGCTTCTGGAGTTTTAGTTTGTAGTTTTCACATACCTGCGCGAGCTGCTTTTCCATAATCACCCCTGCCATTACACCAGCAGCACGAGAAAAGCCACTATCGGAAAGTGCTTTTGCGGCTTCCAGTTCGGAGTCGAACAAATCCGCTTGAACTAACTGCTTAATTTTGTGAAGAGAGCTTGCCAACATCCCGGGTGCCCCTTTCACAATGGCCAGTTGTTGCCTAAACAACTCTAAAACAACGGTGTCCTTGGACATATCCACCCAAGTTCCGAAAGAATCCGTTGCTGTGTAGTAACCTGCCAAATAATCAGATATTCGATAATTTTCGTATTCACTGTGGTCCTTTGAGTAGGGCTCTCGGTAATAGGCACGGAAATCTTCTAGGCGGTCAGGTAGCAATTGGCGTACTACGGCCAGTGCTGCCGAATACCACTGTTGGTATTCTTTCTTAAACGATGGGATATGTACTTGGTCATCGCCCTCGCACAAGCCCATTCTTTCTGCGCGTTCTAGGATCTCCTCTACACCAATGCTCTCTACTTCTTCCAAGGAACATTCAAACACTATGGCCACCTCTAAGCGTTCGCCTCGTTGGATAAGCCTTTGCAAATCCACTCTATATTTTTGCAAATTTTTCATGGGCGGGCACTTTCTAAAGTCGGTGTGGGTTTCGTAATCTTACAGTACTCGCGAATTGCACATTGCGCCGCAATGTAGAAGTGCTTGCGGGGTGAGGCTCGGTACTGTCGTCTTTCACACAGCCTATCTAAATCGCATAGTCTTGGAAGAGGGAAACGGAAGTATCAGGCACCATATAGAACAACTGCGCCAGTATAGTAAACTTTTGCAATGGCATACGAACGCCAGCACGTACAAGATCTTCTTGGCCGCTTGGACCATGCGGCCACATTCCTGACTTGCGTCACCGGACCGCGGCAAAGCGGCAAGACCACGATCGTGCGGCAAGCGTTGCGGCGGCTGGACCGCCCGAGCATCTACCTGCCAGTCGAAAATCCACGGGCGGCGGAGTTTCGGGAGTCGGCCGGTGGATGCGCGCGGCCGTTGCCGCCAGATGCTTTCTCGGACTCCCCCGCCGCACTGGATGCCGATGGATTGATGCGCGCATGGGACGCGGCCCGTGCGCTCGCGGCACGTTCGCCCCGCGGCGCGGTGTTGGTGCTGGACGATATCCAAGTGATTGATGACTGGACGGCGACGGCCAAGGGCCTGTGGGACAGGGATCGATGGGAAAGGAACCGGCTGCGCGTAGTGCTGCTCGGCCCGGTGCCGCCGCTGAAGCAGCCCGGGCTGACGGAGAGCATGACCGGTCGCTTCCAAGTGATGAACGTCCCCCACTGGTCGTTCGGTGAGATGGCCGAGGCGTTCGGCTTCGGACTGCAGGAGTACGTGTACTTCGGCGGCTATCCTGGCGCCGCGAAACTGATCGACGTGCGCGAATGTCAGAGCCAGAAAGACCGTTCTGCACAATCCGCGGGCGTGGCGGAGGATGCCCGCGCTCGGGAAGATGTTTGGCGCGAATACGTACTTGATGCAGTCGCGGACGCCGGTGTCGGCGGCGACACTGTCGCCCTGCACCGCGTGGAGAAGCCGGCGCTGATGGCGCAGTTGTTCCATCTCGGGTGCGCCTATTCCGGGCAGACCTTGTCCCACCGGAACCTGCTTGGACAGCTCAGCGAATCGGGTAACATCGCCATCGCCGGCCACTACCTCGACCTGCTTTCTCAGGCGGGTCTGATTTCCGGCCTGAAGTGTTACTCCGAAAGCGTTTTCACGCTGACTAGCCGCAAGCCTAAATTGAACGTCCGCAATACTGCGCTGATGTCGTCCCGTTCTACGCACACGTTCGCGCACGCCCGCGCTGACCGTGCCCTTTGGGGACGTTTGACGAAAAGCGCTGTCGGGGCGCACCTGTGCAACGTGAGCAGCAGCCGGATGCGCTGTTGTCACTGGCAACAGAATGGTAGCCAAGTGGACTTCGTGCTGCGCGGGGCGCGCCGGACAGTCGTCGTGGAGGTCCAAGGCGGCAAGACCCCAAGGACCCGGCGCGGCTTCAACGCGTTTCGCGAACAGCATCCCGAGGCCGAACTTTTGCCCGTCGGCGGCCGCGGTGTGCCCTTGGAGGAATTTCTTTCAACTCCGCCGGATCATTGGGTCGAGGACCGCGTTGGCGACTGATTGGCGTTCCATTGCCCGTGCTTCGCGCCTATGGTCGTGCGGCCAATACTCGCCTTTATGCGTGGCAGCTGCCGCAGTCTGCTAGCTGGCTGAAGCTTTCAGCACATCTCTTTTTCCATAGTAGGGCGAGTCAGTCTGTCTAACTCTTGCCCAATTTATTCTTCTTCTGAAATTCGTCCATGTTGGTGAACATACTAAAAAATATTGGCTTGCCGCTGAACGCCAACGGAGTAATCGGGCCCACAGCCATGAACGGAAAATCTTGAAGGTCACGCCTCGGGAAACTTTGCGGATCCCGAAATGATTGATACAATTCGATCGCTCGCTTGTCTCCGCCAGCAAATTCTTTCAACCGGTCAAGCTCCGTCCCAAGGGCAAGTCCAAATCCGAAGGTCAGTATTCGTAGCTGTTGCAAGATTTCTCGGTCCAAGCCGCCAAGTGTTTGACTGATAAACATCCAGCCCAGACCGTATTTTCTGGTTTCCCGGACACCACGGCGCAGCAAGCTGCGTAACTGGTCGGCCTCAGAGCCAGATTCTAAGTTTCCGCTAGGGACGTGACGATGTGCTTCATCTAGCACCACCAAGACATTTGCGCTGTCACTAGATGCTTTATAAATCAGCGCCCGTAAGAGTTGTGTGATAATCTTTTTCTGCAGGCTTTCCGACCAAAATTCTTGCTTATTCCCTTTCTGCGAAATGTCAATTGCTACTACCGGGCGTACTTCACCATTCTGAACCTCACGCAGCAATTCGTTCACGATTCCGTCTTCACCATGCGACCATAGTTTTTTTCTATCTTTACCCTCGGCAAACAAGTCACACACACTCCTCCACTTTTTCAACACTGTCGCACGTTGAGTACTATCTGTCTGAATCTTGTTGATGCGCGCAACTAGCACTTCCGCCCTTGCACGGGTTGTGTAGATATGTTTCACTCCCTCTGGATCCTTGACGGCATTTAGGGCAGCATTTAGAACATTCTCGTTGCTTAGTTCGCCCAATTTAGATCTTCCCTCTAGAGCTATACGAATGATTTCCGCAGCGTTTCCAGCATTAGCTTTCGACCCCTTAGGAATGTTCAATGTTTCTAGAAATCCGAGAGAAACTAGCAACTCCTGAAACATGTCCCATTCACTTAGTTGTAACTGATCAATCTTGTAAACGCACACATCTCGACCCTGGTTTTTCAGAATGCTGTCTAGTGGTAGACCTTGTTGTCCTTCTCGATGCCCGGAAAGTTCGCTGGAAAATTCCCCTTGGGGGTCAATCACTAGAATGCCCATCTGCTTGTGCTTTCCGTATCCGCATAACATCATTTTGGCCAAACCAGATTTCCCCGAGCCGGTCTTGCCGAACACGCCAATGTGGTGTGCTTCACCTGCCCCCCCTGTACCGCTACCAAAGTGTTTGAGCCACATTGGATACAGGATGTCATTTGCATATGCGCGGCCTAAATAGAACAGTTCCTCTTGGTATAGTTCCAACATACTGTCCAGCAGTTCTTGGCTCATGCGGAAGATTCTAGTACCTGTGGATGGCACCATGCCAAGTACTTCGGGGTCGTATCCCTGCATGGTTTTCTTGAACGTCGCACCTATCACAAGATCCGCAATTCTCGTGTCTTGCCGATAGGTGATTGGAGGGATTTCTCCAGTTCGCTTGATCAGATTCCTGAACACAGAATCTTCATGCCACTTGTTTCTCAACTCCAAGCCAACGATCTGTCCAATGGAACTAATCTGTCGTCCGTCTTGCTGTGCGTGGAATCCTACTAGTGCGCCCACTAGACGTTCTTCAGTCGCCTCTAGTAGCAGGTCTACAGTTAGTTCCGTGCTAGTAGATGGGCTACCCACCACCCCAATGTCATTTTCGTTGCTCATCACACGCCTCCTCGGCCGCTTTCGGTCCGGTAGTTTTGCAAACACTGTATGGTAGTTTCCGTCCCGGGAAACTGGCTGATAACATGTTGAGCCACGGACTGTTCAACCACAGCAATGCCTGCGCCTAGGCTTTTTACCATGCGGTCGGCTAGAAACAAAGGGTATGGCTCGATAATTACCGGGCTGAACAACTGACGCTGTACACCCTCGAGTAATTGGGCAAGAAAAGTTTTGCTGCTTGCTGACCGCGCCGAAATTTCCAGCCGCAATGCGGGGAGCCATTGGTACGGACGGAAATATACAATATGCACGTTACCGACCGTCTCACCCAACTCTCGATTTTCCTCAGCTGAGCAACGGGCAAGGTGATACGGTTTGGCCCCTTGCGCCTGCTTGGTCAATAGTGGTTGGGTATATTCACCGGCACGCAGAATCATAGTAGCCACAGTTTTGTCATCGGACTGTACTTTGCCTGCCATACCCAGGTACTCAAGGAATTCTTTCCGAGCCGTGTATTTGGGGACAGCCACAGTCCGCTTGTCACCGACACTCTCCAGTATCTTGCGGAACAGCCCATCTTCCCATATCTCGCGGAACTTTTTAGACAGCGCATTCGATGATGCCCCCGCGAGCGCACCTAATCCTTGATTGACATAGATCACAAGGGAGGCAAAAGAGCCATCTAGCAGGACGAGGTCGTGCGGAGCTTCGGCCGCTAGTTCCAGTTCCATGGCCACCATTACAGCCCGCAGCAGGCCGGTTGTATCTTCGCCATAGTGCGAGATACCCTCCACCCAAAATTGGTGGTGCGGCGCTGGCCAATGCTTGTTGCTCTCCTCTATAGTTGTACCCTGCACTGCTACCGCAGCTGCTGCACACAGGTCTAGGGAAGTTAGGCGATGAATCTGGTACGACCCGTCCACTCCAGCAATCGAAGGTTCTCGCGCCACTTCCAAGTCTGCCTTTTTCCCGATGATGCCGCATTGTTCTGCCTTGTCTCGGATTCGATCTTTCTGTTTTCGCAGTACGCTCAAGCGTTTTTCCACACCTTTAGCAACCGGAATTGCGCTGTCCAACAAATCACGGACCAAGGCATCCGGCAGATCTGCGAATGTTTCCATCACCGCCCCGTCAGCCGCCCCACAGCCGCCACTTGGACTTATCCCACTCAGCATACCGCGGATCGTTTTGTGCTCGCCGTTGCAACCAGCGTTTCCGAAACCATTCGGATATCTCCTCGGTTGGGCGGCGAAACGAACGCAGTTCCATGTCTTTTCCGGACAGGAATTCCTGCGTATTTTCTGCCAATGGTGCGACAAATGCTTCTCGGCAGATCTGATGCCGGCGGATGCGCTGAGAAAATCCCAAATCTGCTAGACATTTGCGAACCACTTCTTGGCGATTGCGGAATCCTTGGCCCCATGCTTTATTCCTCGAGGTTGGATCAAGATTCGCTTTTGCATAAGCATGCAGCGGGGCGTACAGGCCATTAGAGAAGTAAATTTCTCCCCAGCCTTTGGTATGGCCAACGCTGCAAAATGCCCGATTGCCCCGGAAGTTCAGTCGGTTGTACACTGACGACCGGCCAAGGGCTGAAATAGTAGTAATCAGCGCGAGTCGGCTATCGTTGGGAACTCCGGAAATTAAGGCGGCGCGTTCCGCGTTGTACTTCTTCTGAAACGCTTCCCGTACTTCGTCGCTGGTGGCTAGAAGAGCAACTAGTTTCCCGCACAGGAGAAAGGAGTACGGTGGCACCGCGCCCAATACGAATGCTTCCATTACGTGGCGGAGTTTAGTTTTTCTGGTTTCACGGTCCCATCCCACCCATCTGTCTCGTGCGCGGATACTGAATACGGGGTCGCCTAGGCCCAGGATGCCGATCAGCTTTCCGTTACTCCGATCCAATATAAGAAATCGCAACCGGCGTCCGTAACCGGAAGATACTGGGATGCTCCAGTGTAGAGCTGCGTAACGGAACAGCAATTCATTCTCACTCTTCGGGTGTACTTCGACCAGTTCGGGGTCAAGTTGTTCAGGCTTTATCTCTGCGCCATCGGCTATGTGTTTGAGCAAGACACTTTCTTTGGCGGAAAGGTACTTCTCCGCCCGCTCGATATTGTGGCGAACCGCTTGTCGGTGCCTTGTTCGAATGTCTTCCTTGCTATCGTTTCCCGGAGGATGCAGGATGCCATCGACTTCTCGAAATCCTTGCTCCTGCAGGCCGTCTAGCACCAGCGCACGCAATTCTTCACGGTTCACGTTGTTCTCTTTCAGCATGGTCTCCCGCACTGCAGACTCACCGGCCCGTCGATCTTGCATGTGCACATTATAGCATGAAATCATTGGGATATATACATTCTATCTTGGCTCCCGTATGCACTGCCAAATGCACACCTAATTTAAAATATGGCGGTTATTACGGATCAGTAGTTGGCTAAACACGTTCGCCTAAGCAGCAAAAGGTCGCGCTATTCTGCGCCCAGCTTCGCGGGTCCGGCAGAGGGTTGGCTGAGCGGCGTCTCCCACAGCAGGCGCAAAGGAACTGCGTAAAGATCGGGTTTGAAGCGCTGGCATAAAGCGCCGTCGTACAGGACCACGCCGGCGGCGAAGCGCTCGCCGGCCACCCCGCGCAGTCTTTGCAGCCCGCGGAAGTCATGCGCGGTCACGGCGGGGCCGGCCTTGACCTCGACGCCGGCAAGCTGGCGCGTGCCGAGTTCGAGGACAATGTCCACCTCCAATCCGTTCGAGTCCCGGAAGTGGGAGAAGGTGACTTTACGGTCCCGCCAGCTGGCTTGGCGGCACAATTCCTGAAACACGAATGTCTCCAGCAACGGGCCGAACGTTGTGCGGTCGGCGTCGAGCCGCGCGGCATCGAGCTCGCGCAACGCGCACGCGAGTCCCGTGTCGCCCATATGCAGTTTCGGCGCTTTGACCAAGCGCTGCGCGAGCTCTCCTTGGTGCCAAGCCGGCAGCAGCCGCAGCATGAAAACGCGCTCCAGAAGCTCCACGTAGTCGCGGATGGTCGGCTGGCTGATTCCCAGCAGGCCCGCCAGACGAGTGGCGTTGAACAGTCCCCCGGTCTGGGTGGCGGCGCACGCCAGCAGCGGCCGCAGCTCCCGGGATTTTCGGAGGCTGGCCATGTCGCGAAGATCGCGCACGATCTGGGTTTCCAGATATGCCCGATGCCAGTAAGCGCGCTCGTTTTCTCTCGCCAGTTGCGCCTCCGGATATCCGCCGGTCATGACCTGCTCGATCAGTTTCGGACCCAACGGCTCCAGTTGCCGAGGTTCGAATTCCGCGCCGAACAGGGCTTCCAGAAATCCGGAATCACGCCCCTCTGTTTCACAGATTGAAAGCGGGTGCAGCTGTATCTGCTGCATCCGGCCGGCCAGCGAATCCGACAATTGCGGCAACAGCAGCACTTGCGTCGATCCGGTCAGCAAAAACCGGCCGCCAGCGCGGTTCCCTGCACTGCGGTCCCGGTCCACCGCAAACTTGATCGCGCTGAAAAGCTCGGGGGCTTTCTGTACTTCATCCAGAATTGTCCGGCTGGAGCAACGGTCGGCGAACCCCGTAGGATCATCCTGGATCTGTTTTCGGACTCCGGCATCGTCGAGCGTGAAATACTCGTAGCCTCTCTCGCCGCCGATTTTCTGGGCCAAAGTGGTCTTGCCGCACTGGCGCGGGCCGTGGAGCAGAACCACGGGGGACCTTCCCAGCATCCGCAAGAGGACTTGTTCGGCAAAACGGGGGTGAAAGCCGGTTTCCACGACAAATGCAAGATTTCAGGATGATCGAAATTGCGAGGATAATTATAACATATTTATTAAGATTATTTAATTTATCAGGATAAATGAAGATATTAGGGGAATTGAAAATAGGAGGACCTTGCACTTTGTTGACCCTAAGGAAAGGATACGGCCTTATCCTTTCTTTACGAGGCCGGTTTATGCAACATTCTTTCTTTAGTCGTGCCGAAAAGAAAGGATCTGGCCATATCCTTTCTTTAGCGCACTGGCAAACGCAGAGCCAGAGGGCCGGTTCAGCCCCTAGGCACCAAGTTTCGCGTCGCCCGCCCGGTACAATGCGCCCGCGAATCCCCCGCGTCTCGGCGGTCGAATTGAAGAACCTCCTCCTCCTCCTCGACACCGACCCGCTGCCGTCCGCCTTCGACCAAGTGGTGGCGCACGACGCGGGCGCGGACGCGGTGCTGCCCTACGGCGGCGTCGACGCCGACAACTGCTTCCCGCTGGTGGAGGGCGCGATCTACACCCGCCCGCCCCAGCACAAGCGCCGCACCGCGATCCTGGTCGGCGGCAGCGACCTGGCCCGGGCCGAGGCGGTGTACGCCGCGGTGCGCGGGCAGTTCTTCGGCGATTTCCGGGTGTCCGTGATGCTCGACGCCAACGGCTGCAACACCACCGCCGCGGCCGCGGTGGCCACCGTGGAGGCCGCGCAGCCGCTCGCCGGCGCCCGCGCCGCGGTGCTGGCCGGCACCGGGCCGGTCGGCCAGCGCGCCGCCGCCATGCTGGCGCTGTCGGGCGCGGCGGCGCGCCTCAGCTCGCGCCGGCTGGAGCGCGCCGAGGCCGCCTGCGCGGCGATCCGGGAACGCTTCGGCCGGGACGTGGAGCCGCGCGCCGCGGCGGACGCCGCCGGCGCCGCCGCCGCCATCGACGGCGCCGAACTCGCGCTGGCCTGCGGGCAGACCGGCGTGCGGCTGCTGGCGCGCGCGCAGTGGACCGATGCCGCCGCGCTGCGGGTCGCGGCCGACGTCGGCACCTGCCCGCCGCTCGGCGTCGAGGGCTTGGAGCCCGGCGACCGCGGCCGGGAAGAGGGCGGGGTGCGGCTGTTCGGCGGGCTCGCCATCGGCGCCCTCAAGCTGCGGCTGCAGCGCGCCGCCGTGGCGCGGCTGTTCGCGGCCGCCGACCAAACGCTCGACGCGGCCGAGCTCTTGGCGATGGCGCGGGAGCTTCAGAGCGCCTGACGGCGCCGCAGTTCGGCTTCGATGCGGGCGAGCCGCGCCCGCAGGCCGGCCTGCCGGTGGCTGCGCTCGAGCGCGGCGCGCGCCTGCTCGACGCCCGCGTAGCGCTCGGCGAGCCGCTCTTGGTGCGCGCCGACCGGGGTGGCCGGGTCCGCCTGGTCGGCGCGCATCCGCGCCCGCACCTCCGGATGCTGCTGCAGGGTGGCCATCAGCGACATGTAACTGAGGCCGACGCGGAAGTCGTAGGGCTTGTAGGTCTGCAGGCTGACCACCTCCGGGCGCAGCTCGTCGATGACGCCGCTCAGGGTGGCGCGGAAGTTCATCATGTCCTCGCCCAGTTCGGCATCGACCCCGTAGCGCTCGATCATCGTCGGGATCAGTTCGACGATGCGCACCCGCTCGTCGTCGTAGCGCAGCAGCGCGTCCAGCAGCGCGCGCTCCAAGTCCGCCGCCGTCCCGGCCGGCGCCGCGGCCGCCAGCGCGGCCGCCAGCGTCCCGCGCCGGCTCTCGAGTTCCGGGGTCGGCAGGCCGTCCAGCGCCTCCGCCGGCGCCTCCAGCGCGGCGAAGTCGACCATCGGATGCGCCGGCTCGGTCTCGGCGCGCGCGCCGAGCGCCGCCGCGAGCAGCGGGAGGCAGGCGAGGAGGCGGAGCGGGGCGGGCACGGGCGGGCCGGATTCCGCGGCAGTATAGACCAGCCGCCGGCGCCCGCGGATTTGCCAACGCCGCCGGTTCGTAGAATAATACGCGCCGCATTCCGATGGCCGCCCTGGATTCCCAAGCCTCCCGCCGGACCGAGCCCGAGCGGCGCATCCTCGCCAACGCCCTGCGGGCGCTCAGCATGGACGCCGTGGAGCAGGCGGCGTCCGGCCATCCCGGCATGCCGATGGGCATGGCCGACATCGCCGAGGTGCTGTGGCGCGGCCACCTGCGCCACAACCCCGCCAACCCCCGCTGGCCCGACCGCGACCGCTTCGTGGTCTCCAACGGCCACGGCTCGATGCTGCTCTACGGCCTGCTGCACCTGAGCGGCTACCCGCTGGCGCTGGACGAGTTGCGCGCTTTCCGCCAGCTGCACTCGCGCACCCCCGGCCACCCCGAGCTCGACCCCGAGATCGGCGTCGAGACCACCACCGGCCCGCTCGGCCAGGGTCTCGGCAACGCGGTCGGCATGGCGCTCGCCGAGCGGCTGCTGGCGGCGCGCTGCAACCGCGGCGGCCACGTCGTGGTCGACCACCGCACGTACGTGTTCGCCGGCGACGGCTGCCTGATGGAGGGCGTGTCGCACGAGGCCTGCAGCCTGGCCGGCACCCTCGGCCTCGGCAAGCTGATCGTCTACTACGACGACAACGGCATCTCCATCGACGGCGCGACCGCCGGCTGGTTCACCGACGACACGCCCGGGCGCTTCGCCGCCTACGGCTGGCACGTGGTCGCGGCCGTCGACGGCCACGACCCGGACGCGGTGGAGCGCGCCACCGCCGCGGCGCAGGCGGACCCGCGCCCGTCGCTGCTGTGCTGCCGCACCGTGATCGGCCGCGGCGCGCCGAACAAGCAGGGCACCGCCGCCGCCCACGGCGCGCCGCTCGGCGCGGCCGAGGTGGCGGCCGCCCGCGCCGAGCTCGGCTGGCCGCACGCGCCGTTCGAGGTGCCGGACGAGGTGCGCGGCGCCTGGGACGCGCGCGCGCGCGGCGCCGCGCTGGAGGCGGACTGGCGCGCGCGCCGGGACGCCTGGGCGGCGGAGTTCCCGGACGCCGCGGCCGAGTTCGAGCGCCGCCTCGCGGGCGAGCTGCCGGACGCCTTCGCGGAGGCGATGGACGCGCACCTGCGCGCCTGCCTGGCGGACCCGCCGCAGGCCGCCACGCGCAAGCACTCGGGCAACGCGCTCGACGCCGTGGCGCCCGCGCTGCCGGAACTGATCGGCGGCTCGGCCGACCTGACCGGCTCCAACAACACCCGCCCCAAGGGCGCCGCGGCGGTCGGCGCCGGCGGCGCCTACCTGCACTACGGCGTGCGCGAGTTCGGCATGGGCGCGATCATGAACGGCCTCGCCCTGCACGGCGGCTTCCTGCCCTACGGCGGCACGTTCCTGACCTTCTCCGACTACATGCGCAACGCCATCCGCATGGCGGCGCTGATGCGCCAGCGGGTGGTGTTCGTGCTGACCCACGATTCCGTCGGCCTGGGCGAGGACGGCCCCACCCACCAGGCGGTCGAGCACCTGGCGAGCCTGCGGCTGATCCCGGGGCTCGAGGTGTGGCGCCCGGCCGACGCGGTCGAGACCGCGGTGGCCTGGAAGTGCGCCGCGCAGCCGGGCCGGGGGCCGACCGCGCTGGCGCTGTCGCGCCAGGGCGTGGCGCCGCTCGCGCACACCCCGGAGACCGTCGCGCTGGCGGCGCGCGGCGGCTACGTGCTGGCCGACTGCGATGGCGCGCCGGAGCTGATCCTGCTGGCCACCGGCTCCGAGGTCGGGCTGGCGGTCGCGGCGGCCGCCGCGCTCGCGGACGAGGCCCGCGTGCGGGTGGTGTCGCTGCCGTGCATGGAGCGCTTCGCGCGCCAGGACGCGGCCTACCGCGAACAGGTGCTGCCGGCGGCGTGCGCGGCGCGCCTCGCGCTCGAGGCGGGGGTCGGCGCGCCCTGGGCGCGCTGGGTCGGCCCGCGCGGCCGGACGCTGTCGATCGAGGATTTCGGGCACTCCGCGCCGGGGGCGCGGGTGCTGGAGCACTTCGGGTTCACCGAGGAGAACGCAACCGCAATGGCCCGGGAGCTGCTGGGCCGGGGAGAACCGCAAGCATGAGCATACGCGTCGGCATCAACGGCTACGGGCGCATCGGCCGCAACATCCTGCGCGCGCTGTACGAGGCGGAGCGCGGCGAGGAGCTGCGCATCGTCGCCATCAACGACATCGGCGACCTCGAGGTCAGCGCCCACCTGACCCGCTACGACTCCGCGCACGGCCCGTTCGGGCGCGCCGTCGCGGCCGACGGCGACGCGCTGGTGGTGGACGGCGACCGCATCCGCTTCACCGCCTGCCGCGACCCCGCCGACATCCCCTGGCGGGAGGCGGAGGTGGACGTGGTGATCGAGTCCACCGGGCTGTTCGCGTCGCGGGCGAAGGCCCAGGGCCACCTCGACGCCGGCGCGCCGAAAGTGCTGATCTCGGCGCCCGCCGGCGCCGACGTCGACGCCACCGTGGTGTACGGCGTCAACCACCAGGACCTGCGCGCCGGGCACGCCGTGGTCTCGAACGCCTCCTGCACCACCAACTGCCTGGCGCCGCTGGCCAAGGCGCTGCTGGAATCGGTCGGCCTGAAGTCCGGCATCATGACCACCATCCACGCCTACACCAACGACCAGGTGCTGACCGACGTGGCGCATCCGGATCTGCGCCGGGCGCGCTCGGCCACGCAGTCGATGATCCCGACCGCCACCGGCGCGGCGCGCGCGGTCGGCCTGGTGCTGCCGCAGCTGGCGGGGCGGCTGGACGGCTTCGCCATGCGCGTGCCGACGCTCAACGTGTCGGTGGTCGACCTGGTGTTCGAGGCCGAGCGGGAGGCCGACGCCGGCGCGGTCAACGCCGCGGTGCGCGCCGCCGCCGAGGGCGCGCTGGCGGGCGTGCTCGCCTACACCGAGGAGCCGCTGGTGTCGACCGACTTCAACCACCACCCGGCCTCGTCGATCTTCGACGCCTCGCTGACCAAGGTGCTGCCCGGCAACCTGGTCAAGACGCTGTCCTGGTACGACAACGAGTGGGGCTTCTCCAACCGCATGCTGGACGTGGTCGCCGCCTGGATGCGCGCGCCGGCATGAGCCCGCCGCCGGCGCTGGACTTCCGCGCGCTGCCCCGCGGCGCGCGGGTGCTGGTGCGCGCCGACCTCAACGTGCCGATGGCGGACGGCAAGGTCGCCAGCGACGAGCGCATCCGCGCCGCCGCGCCGACCCTGCGCCGGCTGCTCGCCGCCGGCTGCCGGGTGCTGGTGATGTCGCACCTGGGCCGCCCGCGCGCGGGCCGCCCGGATCCGGCCTGCTCGCTGCGCCCGGTGGCGACGGCCTTGGCTGAGCGCCTGGGCGCGCCGGTGGCGTTCCGCGCCGCCGGGCTGGACGGCGCGCGCGCCGCGCCGGGGCGCGCGCTGCTGCTCGAGAACGTCCGCTTCCTGCGCGGCGAGACCGCCGACCGCGCCGCGCTCGGGCGGCGCATGGCGGCGCTGTGCGACGTGTACGTGCTGGACGCCTTCGGCAGCGCCCACCGCGCCCACGCCTCGACCTCGGCGGTGGCGCGGCACGCGCCGCGCGCCTGCGCCGGGCCGCTGCTGCTGCGCGAGCTGCGCATGCTGGCGCGCGCGCTGGAAGAACCCGCGCGGCCGCTGGTGGCGGTGGTCGGCGGCGCCAAGGCGTCGACCAAGTTCGGCGTGCTGGAGCGCCTGGCGGAGCGCGCCGACGCGCTCATCGTCGGCGGCGGCATCGCCAACACCTTCGCCGCCGCGGCCGGGCTGCCGGTGGGCGCGTCGCTGCATGAGCCGGCGCAGCTGGGGCTGGCGCGGAAGCTGCTGCGGCGCGCCGACGTCGCGCTGCCGGAGGACGCGGTGTGCCTGGCCCCGGGCCGCGACGAGCCGGTGCTGCGCCGCGCCGCCGAGGTGCGCCCCGGCGAGCGCATCCTGGACGCGGGGCCCGCGGCGCGGCGGCGCTACGACCGCCTGCTGCGCGGCGCCGGCACCATCATCTGGAACGGCCCGCTGGGGGTGTTCGAGGATCCGCGCTTCGCCGCCGGCACCGCGGCCCTGGCGCGCGCGGTCGCGGCCGCGCCGGGCTTCTCCATCGCCGGCGGCGGCGACACCCTGGCGGCGGCGCGCAAGTTCCGCGTCAAGAGCCGCCTCTCGCACCTGTCCACCGGCGGCGGCGCCTTCCTGGAGGTGGCCGCGGGCCGGCCGCTGCCCGCGGTCGAGGCGCTGCGGGAGGCCGCCGCATGACCGCGCCCGGCACCGACCTGCGCCACCGGCGCACCAAGATCATCGCCACCCTGGGGCCGGCGACCGACGACCCGGCGACGCTGCAGGGGCTGATCGACGCCGGCGTCGACGTGGTGCGCCTGAACTTCTCGCACGGCGACGCCGCGGAGCACCGCGCCCGCGCCGAGCGCGTGCGCGCCATGACCGAGCCGCGCTACCACCTGGCGATCCTGGGCGACCTGCAGGGGCCGAAGATCCGCATCGCCCGCTTCCGCGACGGCCCCGTCACCCTGGCCCCCGGCGACCCGTTCACGCTCGACCCGGAGCTGGACCCGGACGCCGGCGACGCCGAGCGGGTCGGCCTCAGCTACCCGGACCTGGCCCGCGACGTGGCCGCCGGCGACGAGCTGCTGCTCGACGACGGGCGCATCGTGCTGCGGGTGCTCGAGGTGGCGGGCGGGCGCATCCGCGCCGAGACCCTGTCCGGCGGCGTGCTGAGCGACGCCAAGGGCCTGAACCGCGCCGGCGGCGGCCTGGCGGCGCCGTCGATCACGTCCAAGGACCTGGCCGACATCAAGCTCGCGGCCGAGATCGGCGTCGACTTCCTGGCGGTGTCCTACCCGCGCAGCGGCGGCGACATCTACTACGCGCGCGAGCTGCTGCGCGAGGCCGGCGGCACCGGGCAGGTGGTGGCCAAGATCGAGCGCGCCGAGGCGGTGGCCAACATCGACGACATCCTCGAGGCCTCGGACGCGATCATGGTGGCGCGCGGCGACCTGGGCGTGGAGGTCGGCGACCCGGAGCTGCCGGCGCTGCAGAAGTCCCTGATCCGGCGCGCCTGGAAGCGCAATCGGGTGGCGATCACCGCCACGCAGATGATGGAGTCGATGATCACCAGCAGCATCCCGACCCGCGCCGAGGTGTTCGACGTGGCCAACGCGGTGCTCGACGGCACCGACGCGGTGATGCTGTCGGCGGAGACCGCGGTCGGCGCCAACCCGGTCGAGGCGGTGCTGGCGATGAGCCGCATCTGCGCCGGCTCGGAGCCGAACGCGGCCGGCGACGTGCTGGAGCTCGACCCCGGCGCCGGCGGCGCGCGCGACTGCGACGAGGCGATCGCGATGGCCGCGATCCAGACCGCCAACCACCTGCAGGTCAAGGCCATCGCCGCGCTCACCGAGTCCGGCTCCACGCCCCGGCAGATGTCGCGCTTCCGCTGCAGCATCCCGATCTACGCGGTGTCGCGCAACCTGGAGACCCGCCGCCGCGTCAACCTGTTCCGCGGCGTGTACCCGGTCACGCTCAGCAGCATCAGCACCGACCACGCGCAGCTCAACCGCGACCTGGTGGCGGTGCTGATGGCGAGCGGGGTGGTGGCCGACGGCGACCGCGTGATCATCACCAAGGGCGACCTGGCCGGAGTGCAGGGCGGCACCAACGCGCTGAAGATCGTGCAGGCGGGCTCGATGCCCGAGGCGCAGGGGGTGGCGGTCGAGTGAGGCTGGCGTACAATCCGCGCCGGACCCCGCACCGCCTCGCCGCCGCACCATGAATCTCGACGCCCTCCGCGCCACCGCCGCCGCCATGGTCGCCCCCGGCAAGGGCGTCTTGGCGATGGACGAAAGCCATCCCACCTGCAAGAAGCGCTTCGACGCGCTCGGCATCGACTTCACCGAGGAGAACCGCCGCGCCTACCGCGACATGCTGGTCACCGCGCCCGGCCTCGGCGACCACATCGGCGGCGCGATCCTGTTCGAGGAGACGCTGGGCCAGCGGCTGCTCGACGGCGCGCCGTTCCCCGAACACCTGGAGCGCATCGGCGTCGTCCCCGGGATCAAGGTCGACCGCGGCGCCAAGCCGCTCGCCGGGCGTCCCGGCGAGAAGGTCACCGAGGGCCTGGACGGGCTGCGCGAGCGGCTCGCGGACTACGCCGGGCAGGGCGCGCGCTTCGCCAAGTGGCGGGCGGTGATCGCCATCGGCGACGGCTTGCCGAGCGGCGCCTGCCTGGAGGCCAACGCGCACGCGCTGGCGCGCTACGCGGCGCTGTGCCAAGAGGCCGGCCTGGTGCCGATCGTCGAGCCCGAGGTGCTGATGGACGGCGGCCACGGCCTGGACCGCAGCTTCGAGGTCACGAGCCGCGCGCTGGCGGCGACGTTCGCGCAGCTGGAGGGGCAGGGCGTGGCGCTCGAGGGCATCGTGCTGAAGCCCAGCATGGTCATTTCCGGCAAGGACGCGCCGGCGCGCGCCGGGGTCGAGGAAGTGGCCGCGGCGACCGCGAAGTGCCTGAAAGAGAACGTGCCGGCGGCGGTGCCGGGCGTCGCGTTCCTGTCCGGCGGCCAGGGCGACGCCGAGGCCAGCGCGCACCTGAACGCGATCAACCGGCTGGGCGGCTTGCCCTGGGCGGTGACCTTCTCCTACGGCCGCGCCCTGCAGCAGGACGCGATGAAGGCCTGGGGCGGGAACGCCGCCAACGCCGACGCCGGCCGCGCCGCCATCGCCAAGCGCGCGCGCCTGAACGGCGCGGCGGCCAAGGGCGAGTACCGCGACGAGCTGGAGCTGGCCGCCTGAGCCCGGCCGCGGGCCGATGGCGACCGTCCGCATCCGGGGCGACGGGCGGACCTTTCCGGCCGAGGGCCGGGAGACCCTGCTCGAGGCCGCCATCCGCGCCGGCGTCAGCCTGCCCTACGGCTGCAGCGCCGGCAACTGCGGCCTGTGCCGCGCGCGGCTGGTGGCGGGCGAGCTGCAGGCGGTCCGCCACCACGACTACGCCTTCACCGCGGCCGAGCGCGCGCAGGGCCATTTCCTGCTGTGCAGCCGGGCGGCGGCGGGCGACGTGGTCCTCGCGCTCGACGGCCCGGCCGCCGCCGCGGTCCCGCTGCAGCGCCTGCAGGCCAAGGTGCGGAGCGCGGAGCTGGAGGGCCCGGACCTGCTGCGGCTGCGGCTGCGGCCGCCGCGCGCCGCGCGGCTGCGCTTCCTGGCCGGGCAGTACGCCCGGCTGCGCCTCGGCGAAGCGGAGGCCGAGGCCGCCATCGCCAGCTGCCCCTGCGAGGAGCGCCACCTGGACTTCCACCTGCGGCGGCGCGACGGCGACGCGTTCTCGGCCGCCGCCTTCGGCGGCCTGCGCCCGGGCGCGGCGGTGGCGCTCGAGGCGCCGCTCGGGCGCTTCACCTTCGACGAGGACTCGCCGCGCCCGGCGGCGTTCGTCGCCTTCGACACCGGCTTCGCCGCGGTCCAGAGCATCCTCGAGCACGTCACCGCGCGCGAGTCGGCGCGGCCGCTGCGCCTGTTCCGGGTGGTCTGCGCCCGCGCCGACCTGTACCTGGACAACCTGTGCCGGTCCTGGGCGGACGCGCTCGACGAACTGAGCTACACGCCGTTGGCGCTGGCCGAGGACTTCGCCGAGTGGGAGGCCGACCCGGGCGGGCTCGACCGGCTGGAGGCGCTGCTGGCGCGCATCGTCGACGCGCTCGGCGACCTGGCCGCCCACGACCTGTACGTGTGCGCGCCGGCGGCGGTGGTGGAGCGGTTCGAGGCCTTGGCGCTGGCGCGCGGGCTGGCGCGCGGCCAGTTCCACGCCGAGGTGGCGCGCGGCCACGCGCGCGCGCCGTGCCTGGGGGCGGGCGCGTGAGCCTGGCCTGCCCGTTCGAGCGCCTGCTGGTGAGCGGGGCCCGCCGTTGCCGCCGAGCGCGGCCGGTCACCCGGCGCGAGGGCGCCGGCATGGACTGCGGCGAGGCGGCCGCGCAGGCGCGCTGCGGCCGGCTGCTGGCGCGCTTCGAGGAGATCGGCGCGGCGGAATTCGGGGAGCTCGAGGACCGCACCCAAGTGCCGCACAGCGTGCTGATGAAGGTGCAGCTGGGCGGTTTCGCGGGGGTGGCGGAAAGCCTCGGTTCCGGCGCGGACGACCTGGACGAACTGGCCGCGGCGGCGGAACCGGAACTGCAGCAGCTGGACGCGGAGCTGCTGGCGCAAGCGATGCGGCAGGCGGGCGGCTTGCGGCGGCGGGAACGGAGGAAGCGATGACGAAGCTGTACAGCCGGGACCACCTGTGGGTCGAGTGGGAAGGCGGCCGGGCGACCGTCGGCGTGTCGCGGCACGCGCAGGAGGAGCTCGGCGATATCTTGTACGTGGAGCTGCCCAAGCCGGGGGCCGCGCTGGAGCGGGGCAAGGCGTTCGGGCTGATTGAATCGGTGAAGACCGCATCCGATTTGCATGCGCCGGCGGACGGGACGGTGCGGGAGGCGAACGCCGCGCTCGGCGACGAGCCTTGGCGGGTCAACGACGCGCCGGAAAGCGACGGCTGGCTGTTGCGGATCGACTGCGCGGAGCCCGCGGCGGGCGAGTACCTGATGGACGAAGAGGGGTATCTGGCGTGGCTGGAGGCGGGAGACTAGCCTCCGCCGGACGGCGGCGCCACCGTGGATGACGGGCGGCGCTCGTTCGCCGTCACCGTAACCGAGACGGATTCCTCGCGGAACTCGAATTCCGGCGGCGGGTTGCCGTTTTTCTCCAGCGTTTTTTTCACGATGCCCAATCCGACTCCGAATCTCTCCATGAATCCGAGATCGCGCATCATTCCCGCGATCGTCGGATTTCGGTAGTCGACGCTGTTCGGCTGGCCGAATGTCTCCGGCGTTACTTTTCCGTACAGACTGCCGGGACTGGTGATCTGCACCTGGTCCGAGAACCAGCGGATGTGGACCGGCGCATTGGTTCCCTCGTAGGTGCGGTGAATGACCGCATTGCGGACGAGTTCGCGCAGGGCGGCGAGCGGATAATCGGGCAGCTCTTCATGCTGTGCGCCGGTGATCACCAGCGCGGTCTTGATGTTCGCTTCCAGCAGGAAATCCAAGGAACGCAGCTGCTCTTGGAGGACTCCTTTCAGTTCCCGCCGGTTTAGGATCCCGTCCGTCACCTCGCGCCCGTTGAAGTGCCCGAATTCGATGAAGGCGCTGGGGAACCAGCGCTGCGGCTCCTTGCCGAGCGTTAGAATGGCCGCGGTCGTGGGAACGCCCCGGTTGGAAAGCAGGCGCAGAGTCTGCAGTTGTTCTTCCCGGCTGCGGCGGTTCTCGGCCAACACCTCCGGCGACACGGCCTTGGGCAGATATTCCAGTTCGAACCGGACGGTTTCCAGATCCGCAACCGAGGCTCCGCGCACCTCCTGCATGTCGAAAGGCTGATTCCCCCAGCGTCTTTTTTCCGTCAGGCGGCGTTCCTCCTCGGCGGAAGCCTGCGCCCGGCGCGGCCCGACCCGAATCCAGCAGCGTCCGTCAACCTTGAGCGGGGGATTGTCGCTCGGCTCGACCTGAATCACGGCCACTTCGCACCCGTTCACGGTCTTCCGGCCGACCTCCATCACAGGGAACGGCAGGATCTGACCATCGCTCCGCAGTCCGCCGAGTGTCCGCAGCAGTTCGTCGTCGATTTTCAGGCCGGCGCAACCGCCGTCATCGTCAACGCCGATGAAAACGACGCCCGGCTCGCCGTGCGCAGGCAGGTCGTTGGCGAAAGCGCAGATCGCCTCGCGGATCTTGTCCAGATTCCTTGGCGAAGCGGTGAACTCGACCCGGTCGCTTTCTCCCTCGCTCAGGAGGCTCTCTAGTTCCCGCTGATTCAGCATGATCCTTGCCGGCCGCCCTCAGACGTAATGCCGCCGGTAGGCGCGCCGGGTGCCGGCGCGCTGCGTGACCACGCCGACGGTCTCGGGCGGGCCGGGCAACTCCCGCCGCGGATAGCCGTCGTTCACCGGGCACAGCCAGTGCCGGCCGTCCTCGATCCGGTACTGCCGGAAGATCGGGTCGCCGTCCACCTGCGCCACCACGTAGGCGCCGTGCTCGGCCCGGCCGGCCGGGTCGACGATGACGATGCAGCCGTCGGCGAACTCCGGCTCCATGCTGTCGCCGAGCACGCGCAGCGCGTAGGGTTCCTGCTCCGCGCAGCCGGGCGCCTCCGGCAGCGGGGCGGGGGCGTTTCCGCTCATGCCGGCCATGATACACGGCCAGCGGGTACAATCAGCGCGCCGTGGCCGACCGACTCCTGATCCTCAACGCCACCGCGGTCAACGAAGGCCGGGTGTTCGAGACCGACCTGCTGGCCGCGGACGGGCGCATCGAGGCGCTCGGCCCGGACCTCTCCGGGCGGCCCGCCGACACCGTGATCGACGCCGCCGGGCTGCACCTGCTGCCGGGCATGATCGACGACCAGGTGCACTTCCGCGAGCCCGGCCCGGCCCACATCGGCAACTTCCGCGCCGAGTCCGCGGCCGCCGTCGCCGGCGGCATCACCAGCGTGATGGACATGCCGAACAACCGCCCGCCGGTCACCGACCGCGCCGCGCTGGAGGCCAAGTTCGCCCGCGCCGAAGGCGCCATGCACACCAACTACTCCTTCTACCTGGGCGCCACCAACACGAACGCCGCCGAGAGCGCCCGCCTGCACGAGACGCCGGCCTGCGGCCTGAAGATCTTCATGGGCGCCTCCACCGGCGACATGCTGGTGGACGACCCGGACGCGCTCGCCGCGCACTTCGCCGGCTGCCGGCTGCTGATCGCCACCCACTGCGAGGACACGCCGACCATCGAGGCCAACCTCGCCGCCTACGAGGCGCGCCACGGGCCGGAGATCCCGCTCGAGTATCACCCGCTGATCCGCAGCCGCGAGGCCTGCCTCAAGTCCTCCACGCTGGCGACGGAGCTGGCGCGCGCGCACGGCTCCCGGCTGCACGTGCTGCACCTGACCACCGCCGACGAGCTGCCGCTGTTCGCGCCCGGGCCCTGCGCGGACAAGCGCATCACCGCCGAGGTCTGCGTCCACCACCTGCTGTTCTGCGACGAGGACTACGCCGAGCGCGGCGTCCGCATCAAGTGCAACCCGGCGATCAAGACCGCCGCCGACCGCGCCGCGCTGCGCGCCGCGCTGCGCGAGGACCGCATCGACGTGATCGCCACCGACCACGCGCCGCACCTGCTCGCGGACAAGCAGAAGGCCGCCTACCGCGAGGCGCCGGCCGGGCTGCCGTACATCCAGCACGCGCTGCCGATGCTGCTGGAGCTGGCGCGGCGCGGCGAGCTGGAGCTGGCGGACGCGGTGCGCAAGACCGCGCACGCGCCGGCCGAGTGCTACCGCCTGGCCGACCGCGGCTTCCTGCGCGAGGGCTGCTGGGCGGACCTGGCGCTGGTCGACCTGGCGGCGGAGCAGGCGCTGGGCGCGGACGGCGTGCTGCACCAGTGCGGCTGGTCGGCGTTCGAGGGGCTGACCGCGCGCGCGCGCGTCGCGGCCACGGTGGTGTCGGGGCGGCTCGCCTACCGCGACGGGGAAGTGCGGGCGGCGGCCGGGCGGCCGCTGGAGTTCGCCGGCCGCTGAGGGGCCGGGGCGGAGCGCGGGCGCGCTCAGCTCATCTTCACGTTCTCGATCGCGCCCTGCTCGAAGTCCACCTCCACCACCAGGTCGGACTTGAGCTGCGACTGGCAGGCCAGCACGTAGCCCTGCTTCAGCATCTCGCCGTCGAGCACGTAGGCGAAGTCGTTCAGCGGCTTGACCTTGCCTTCCTTGAGGATGCAGCGGCAGGTGCCGCAGCTGCCGACCTTGCAGTCGCAGGGCCACTGGATGCCGGCGTTGAGCGCGGCCTGCAGCAGGTTCATCTTCGCCGGCACCGTGAACGTCTCGCCGGTGTTGGCGATGGTGCACTGGTGGTCTTTTGCCTTGCCGAAAAACATCCGTAGTTCCCGCCCCGCGGGGCCGCGTCGCCGAACGGCGCGATTCTACACCACCGCGCCGCGCCCGCGGCCGGGGCTCAGCGGCGGGCGGCGGCGGCCGGGCGGCGCGCGGCGGGGCGCAGGAAGCGGCGGGCGTAGCGCGGCGCGATGTTGGCGCGGCCGACCAGCACGAACATGTCGGCGACGTTGAAGCGGCGGTCCCAGGCCGGCGCGCCGCAGATCTCCGCGCCCAGGCTGAGGTAGGCCTTCAGCAGCGGCGGCAGCATGCGGCGCGCGCTGGCGGTCAGGCCGATCGGCGGCGCCGCGGCGGGCGCGCCGGCGTCCGGCAGCGGCACCCGCGGCGCGATGCCGAGCGACTCGTTCACCTGCCCCAGTTCGCGGGCGCTGCGGTGAATCAGCCGCGCCTGGCGGCCGCCGTCGCGCATGTCGACGCTGGCGCAGCCGAACAGGTGGTCGTAGCGCTCGCCGAGCATGAACTCGGCCAGGCCCAGCCACAGGCGGGCGATGGCGCCGCCGCCGCGGTGGTCGGCGCGCACGCAGGTGCGCCCGACCTCGAGCTTGCGCCCGGGCAGCGCGTGCAGGCGGCCCAGGTCGAACTCGGTCTGCGAGTAGAAGCCGCCGGTGCCGGCGGCGTCCTGGTCGGACAGCACGCGGGTGCAGGCGACCACCGCGCCGCCGGCGCCCGCGCGCACCACCAGGTGGCGGCAGAACGGGTCGTAGGGGTCGGCGTCGACCTGTTCGGCGGCGCTCTCCAGCGACGCCCCCATCTCCAGCGCGAACACCTGGTAGCGCAGGCGCTGACACTCGGCGACCGTCTCCGGCCGCGTCGCCATCTCGAAAGCGTATCGGTTCGGCACGTCCGCTCCGCCGCCGGCGGCGGCAGCGGAAGTTTAAACTACCGGCGGCGGATGACAACGGCGTGAACCGCCGCGCCCGCTAAAATAGGCGGCTCCATGAGCCAGAACCTCCTCGCCCGCCTCTCCGGCCTGATGGCGCGCCGCGGCGGCCCGCCGCAGCTGGCGGGGCCGGAGCGCCACCAGATCGACCCCGCGGCGGTCGGCCGCGGCGCCCGGCAGGTGATCCGCGCCCTGCGCGACGGCGGCTACGAGGGCTACGTGGTCGGCGGCGCGGTGCGCGACCTGATGCTGGGGCTGCGGCCCAAGGACTTCGACATCGCCACCGACGCGCGCCCGGAGCAGGTGCGCAACCTGTTCCCCCGCAGCCGCATCATCGGCCGCCGCTTCCGCCTGGCGCACGTGCGCGTCGGGCGCGAGGTGCTGGAGGTGGCGACCTTCCGCGGCGGCCACCGCTCGCGCGCCGGGCGCGCCGCGGTCGCGGTCAGCTTGGGCGGGCGCATCCTGCGCGACAACGCCTACGGCAGCATCGACCAGGACGCCGAGCGCCGCGACTTCACCGTCAACGCGCTGTTCTACGACCCGGAGGAGGAGGCGGTGCTGGACTTCGTCGGCGGCGTTCCGGACCTGGAGCGCCGGGTGCTGCGCATGATCGGGCGGCCGGTGACGCGCTACCGCGAGGACCCGGTGCGGCTGCTGCGCGCGGTGCGCTTCGCCGCCAAGCTCGATTTCGCCCTCGACCCGGCCGCCGAGCGCCCGATCCCGGAGCTGGCGCGCCTGCTGGAGACGGTGTCGCCGGCGCGGCTGTTCGACGAGGTGGTGAAGCTGCTGCACGGCGGCGCGGCGCGCGCCGCGTTCGCGCTGCTGCGCGAGAAGGGCCTGTTCGCGCAGCTGTTCCCGCGCGCCGCGGAGGCGCTGGAGGGCGTGCGCGCGGAGGAGCTGGCGTTCGTCGAGCGGGCGCTGGCCAACACCGACGGCCGGGTGCGCCGCGAGCTGCCGGTGTCGCCGGGCTTCGCCTACGCGGTGCTGATGTGGCCGCACGTGCGGCAACTGCTGGACGAGCTCGACCCGGGCGACTTCCGGCCGTCCGAGGCGATGGCGGTGTGCGCCGACCGCGCGCTGGAGCTGCAGACGCGCGCCATCAGCATCCCCAAGCACCACGCGCACATGATCCGCGAGATCTGGGTGCTGCAGCCGCGGCTGGCGGCCGGCCCCGGGCGGCACCCGGGCCGCGCCACCATGCGGCCGTACTTCCGCGCCGGCTACGACTTCCTCGGCCTGCGCGCCGAGCGGGAGCCGGGGCTGCGGGAAGCCCACGAGGCCTGGACCCGCGCCCAGGAGGAGCACCCGCCCGACCGCTACCGGCGGCGGGCGGAGCCCGCTGAGGAGCCGCGCGCGGACGCGGCGCCGCAGCGCCGGCGGCGGGGGCGCCGGGGCGGCCGGCGGCGATGAGCATGCGCCACGCGGACGTCTACATCGGCCTCGGCAGCAACCTCGACGGCCCGGCGGCGCAGGTGCGCGCCGCGGTGCGCGAGATCGCGGCGCTGCCGGCGGTGCGGCTGCGGGCCGCCTCCGGCCTCTACCGCAGCCCGCCGATGGGCGGCCGCGACCAGCCCGACTACGTCAACGCGGCGGTGCGCGTGGACACCGAGCTCGAGCCCGAGGCGCTGCTCGACGCGCTGCAGGCGATCGAGCGCCGCCACGGCCGCGCCGCCGAGCGCGGGCGCTGGGAATCGCGGCCGCTGGACCTGGACCTGCTGCTGTGGGGCGCGCTGGCGCGCGCCGGCGAGCGCCTGACCTTGCCGCACCCGGGCCTGCACGAGCGCGCGTTCGCGCTCGGCCCGCTGCTGGAGCTGGACCGCGCGCTGGAGGTGCCGGGGAAAGGTCCGGCGGCGCGGCTGCTCGAGCGCTGCGCCTGGCCGGAGGCGCGGCGCGAGGCGCCCGCCTGGCAGCTGCCGGAGGCGATGCGGCTGGTGGCGGTCGAGGGGCCGCCCGGCTGCGGCAAGACCGCGCTGTGCAACCGCTTGGCGGCGGACTTCGACGGCGAGCTGCTGCTGGAGGGCGCGTCCCGCAACCCTTTCCTCGACCGTCCGGACGGCGGCGCCGGCGCCGGCCTGGCGGCGCGGCTGCATGTCCTGACCCGCCGGGTGCAGCGCTTGGGCCGGCTGGAGCAGGCCGACCTGTTCCGGGCGCACGCGTTCATGGACTTCACGCTGGCCGCGGGCGACCTGGAGGCGCAGCTGGCGCTGGACGGCGACGAGTACGACCTGTGGCTCAGCGTCCACACCCGGCTGGCCGCGCCGCTGCCGCGGCCCGACCTGGTGGTGCTGCTGCAGGAGGCGCCGGGCGCGGACGACGCCCCGGCGGCCGAATTCGCGGCGCGCGCCGGCGCGCTGTTCCGCCGCTGGCCGGGCGCGGTGCTGGCCGTGGACGCGGCGCGCGCCAGCCCCGCGCGCGACGAGGACGCCTACCTGCGGCTGCTGCTGGCGCTGGGCGAGCTGGAGGCCGGCGGGCGGCATTTCTTCCTCGACCCGGCCGGCGGCGGCGGGCCGACGCGGCTGGAGGCGGCGGGGATGGCGTTACACTAGGCGGTTCTCGGCTGGAGAACGGCCGGGAAAATGCTGACATTGCAGTGGAGACCGGCATGCCTGACCGACGACAACTAGGGCCACAAACCGAAGATGCTTTCATCGGCTATGCTTGCCGCATCCGCATGAGTTCCAAAGGGAAAGTGGCCCTTGTCGGCGTACTCGAGCGAAATGGGCGAAGAGAAGTGACCCAATTCTCTTCGGTAGGGCCCCGGCCGACAGGTTGGCGGGTTTCCGCCCGCCACGACCGTGTCTTGCCAGTTCCAGCGAACAAAACAGAACAGATTAGGGACTATATTGCAGGGAAGAAAAGGCAGGATTCGGGGAACACGTACCCGTTCTTTTTTTGCGGGCTCCGAGAGTTCAACAGCACTTTTGACACTCGCCTTAAAAAACCCCCGGACGTTCCCCGAGGATACGCATGACTTCTGCTCAGACTCCCGCCGCCCCGGCCGATGCGCCGGTGACCCTGGACACGCTGCGCCAGCTGGCGCGCAAGGGCGAGCGCTTCGCCGGCCTGACCGCCTACGACGCGGGCTTCGCCCGCGTGCTCGACCGCGCCGGCGTGGACTTCGTGCTGGTCGGCGATTCGCTCGGCATGACCGTGCAGGGCCACGACAGCACCGTGCCGGTGATCATGGAGGACATGATCTACCACACCGGCTGCGTGGCGCGCGGCGTGCGCCGGGCGCTGCTGATGGCGGACCTGCCGTTCATGAGCTTCCGCGACGTGCCGACCGCGCTCGACAACACCGCGGCGCTGATGCAGGACGGCGGCGCGCACATGGTCAAGCTCGAGGCCGGCGTCGAGCAGGTGGAGATCGTCGCGGTGCTGGCCGAGAACGGCCTGCCGGTGTGCGCGCACCTGGGGCTGCGCCCGCAGAGCCTGGTGAAGTTCGGCGCGCCGCGGGTGCACGGCCAGAAGAAGCGCGAGGCCGACGCGCTGGCGCGCGCGGCGCGCGAGCTGGAGGACGCCGGCGCCGACCTGCTGCTGCTCGAGTGCGTGGCGCCGGCGACCGCCTCCGCCATCACCGAGCGCGCCCGCATCCCGGTGATCGGCATCGGCTCCGGGCCGCGCTGCGACGGCCAGGTGATGGTGCTGCACGACCTGCTCGGGCTGACCGACCCGCTGCCGCGCCACGCGCGCGACTTCCTGCGCGACGCCGACGGCATCGAGGACGCGGTGCGGGCCTACGTGACGGCGGTGCGGGCCGGCGAGTTCCTGTGATCGTCTGCCGCACGCCCGAGGAGCTGCGCGCGGCGCTGGCCGGGCGGCCCGGGCCGCACGCGATGGTGCCCACCATGGGCGCGCTGCACGCCGGGCACACGAGCCTGATGGAGCGCGCGCGCCCCCGCGCCCGCACGGTGTCGGCGTCGGTGTTCGTCAACCCGCACCAGTTCAACGAGCAATCCGACTACGCCGCCTACCCGCGCTCGGAGGCGGCGGACATCGAGGCGATGGAGGCGGCCGGGGTGGACGTGGCGTACGTCCCGGACGAGGCGGCGGTGTGGGGCGGCGAGACCCCGGATCTGTCGCGCTGGGAGATTCCCGGCATCACCGATCAATTGGAGGGGGCTTGGCGGCCGCGCCACCTGCCGGCGGTGGCGGCGGTGGTCGACCGGCTATTCGATCAGGCGCGGCCGGACCTGTCCATGTTCGGCGAGAAGGACTACCAGCAGTTGCTGATGATCCGGCGCCACGCGGCGGCGCGCACGCCGCCGATCGAGATCATCCCCGCGCCGGTGGTGCGCGAGGCGGACGGGCTGGCGCTGAGCTCCCGCAACCAGTTGCTGGACGCGCAAGCGCGGCGCCAGGCGGCGAGGTTGCCGGAAATCCTCGAGGGCGTGGTCGCGGAAGCCGGGGGCGGCGGCGAGCCGGCGGCGGCGGCCGGGCGGGCGGAGACGGAACTGGAAGCGGCGGGCTTCGAGGTGGATTACGTAACGGCGCGGCGCGCGGACGACCTGGCGGAGCCGGGGACGGGAGACCGGCAGCTGGTGGCGCTGGCGGCGGCGCGGGCGGGCGGGGTGCGGCTGCTCGACGCGATGCCGTTCCGGCTCCCGGCGTGAAAACGGCGCAATTTCAACTTCAACTCGATGAAAACACGCTATATATAGTTTAAAGGTTCAATTTTGAAGATCTATGGTAGAATAGAACCCATAATCCTTTATGGGGGTATTTAAATCATGCTTATTGAACTGCAAGTGAAAAACTTCCGGTCTTTTCGGGATCCGACCGTGTTCAGCATGGCGAAAACCGCTGGCGCGGAATTGGCTGATACGCATACTTTCGAGTCCCAGGCGCCAGCGACTTCCAGCCTGCTCAGGAGCGCGGCCATTTACGGGCCGAACGCTTCCGGGAAAACCAATTTGGTTTATGCCCTGGTGATAATGAAAGGGTTGGTTACGCTTCCGCTCAAGGAAGACGAGCCGGTGCCGGTTTCGCCATTCCGGCTGGATGCAAACAGCCGAAAACAGCCATGCGAGTTTGAAGTTATTTTCGTCAGCGAGGGGGTTCGTTATCAGTACGGCTTCTCGGTTACCGAAGAACGTTTCATGGAAGAGTGGCTGCTGGCGTACCCGCATGGACGGCCGCAGCGCCTCATTGACCGGAAGTATGATGCGGAAAGCGGATCCTACATCTGGGGGAATATGGCCAAATTGGCCGGCCCCCGGAAACTCCTGCAGGAAGCCACACGGCCCAAAGCCTTATTCCTGTCCACGGCGGTTCATTTGAATAATGAGCATTTAAAACCTGTTTTCGATTGGTTTGACAAGACTCTGCGTATTGTCGGCGCCGCTGGGCCACCATCGGTCTATTCGATGGAGCTCTGCAAACAACCGGAGGGAAAAGAATCCGTTCTGGCGTTTCTTCGCGCAAACGATATTAATATCGATGATATTTCGATTGAGGAGAAGAAAGTCAGTTTGGGTTTTTCTTCCGACGATATGCCGGATGCGGAGAGACAGAGATTATTGCGAAAACTTTCCATGCGGACGTATTCTTTATACAAATTGAAAAACGACAGGGTGGAAAAGTTCGAGTGGTTGGATGAATCAGAGGGCACCAAAAAACTTTTCGAGTTTGCGGGGCCTATGTTGGAAACTCTCAAAGAGGGATATGTGGTGATCGTCGATGAGTTGGACCGGCACCTGCATCCGGCGCTCGTTGGATTTTTGGTCCAACTGTTCCACAACACCGAGATCAATACGAAAAACGCCCAATTGGTGTTTACGACGCACGATACGTCCATCCTCAATCAAAAAATGTTTCGGCGCGACCAGATCTGGTTTTGCGACAAGGGCCGGGACCGCGCCACAGAATTGTTTCCGCTGACCGATTTCAGCCCGCGGAAAACTGAAAATATTGAATACGGCTATCTGTCGGGGCGATACCACGCTTTTCCGTACATCAAGGATGCTGCGTTAATTAGAGACGCCATAGACCGGTTAAGTCCTGCATCCTGATGAAGCAAGGAAGAACCGGAAGTTCTTTAAGGCATAGGCCGGCCAAAGGCCTGCGCCGGAATCCTGTTTTGATCGCTTGCGAAGGGAAGACCGAGGCAAGTTACATAAGGGAGTTGATGCGGCACCTCGGAATACGGGGGGAGCGGGTGCATTTTGCCGATGTCAAACAAGACTCCAGCCCCCAAAACCTGTATCGCCGCGCCCGAAGGCGGTACGGCAATGAAAGAAGGTTATTGAACAACTACAAAGACTCGCCGTATGAACGGGTATTCTGCGTTTTTGACAGGGACGGCCACGAAAGTTTCAAGCGGGCGTTGGAGGAAATAGGAAACGCCGAGCCTGCCGGCCTTTTCAAGGCGATTCCATCCGTGCCGTGCTTCGAGTACTGGCTTATGCTTCACTTCGAGTATACGACAAGCCCTTACGAGGGCCCGGATGCTTGCCGGCTTTTCATCAAAAACGAGCTGCGGAGACATATGAAAAACTACAGGAAAGGCGATGCCGAGCATTTCCCGGGACTCATGCAAAGTCTCGGCCAAGCGCTTGAACGCAGCGTGCGGTCACTGGAATACTCCCGCAGCAGCAACACCGACAGTCCCTACACTCTGATGCATGAACTGGTCGAGGGACTAAGGCGGTTGGCGGAGTGACGGATTGCGCTGAAACCGCCCGGGACTGGCCACTCAACGGGATGCCGAGGGCCCGCCCGCCTGCGGATCACCCCGTGTTCCGCATGCCCGCGGCGATGGCGCTGATCGAGCGCGAGATGACGCGCCGGAAGCGCTCCTCCTGGCCGGGCTCGCGCGCCTGCTTCAGCAGGCCGACCTGAATCACGTTGAGCGGGTCCAGATAGGGCTTGCGCCGGCTCAGCGACAGCTGCAGCGGCTGGCCCTCGAGCAGCTCCGCGCATTCGACCACCTCCAGCACCCGCCGGCTGGTGCGCGCGTGCTCCTCCTTGATCGCGGCGAAGATCTCCCGCGCCCGCTCCGGCGCCGCGCTCAGCTGCATGTACTGCTCGGCCAGCCCGAAGTCGGCCTTGGCCAGCGCCATCTGGGTGTTGTCCATCAGCGCGCGGAAGAACGGCCAGCGCGCGTACATCTTGCGCACCTGCTCGAGCCCCTTGCGCGGGTGCGCCCGCAGGTACTCCTCGAGCGCCGCGCCGATGCCGTACCAGGCCGGCAGCGTGTGCCGCGACAGCGACCAGCCGAACACCCACGGGATCGCCCGGATCGAGTCCATCGAGCGGTCCTCGGCGCGCCGGTGGGTCGGCCGGGAGCCGATGTTCACCGCGCCGATCTCGCGCACCGGCGTCACCTCGTAGAAGTAGTCGAGCAGGCCCGGCCGCCCGACCAGCGCGCGGTGCGCCGCCTCGCCGGCGGCCGCCAGCGCGGCCATCGCCGCCTCGTCCTTGGCGCGCGTCCGCGCGGCCGCGCGCAGCAGGTGGCGGGAGGCCAGGATCAGGCCGGTCGCGCCCATGGTCAGCTCGTACACCGCGGTCTCCAGGTTGGAGTACTTGTGCGACAGCACCTCGCCCTGCTCGGTGAGCTTGATCATGCCGCGCACGGTGGACGGCGGCTGCGCCCGGATCGCCTCGTGGGTCGGCCCGCCGCCGCGGCCGATGGTGCCGCCGCGGCCGTGGAACAGCCGGCATTCGACGCCGTGCGCGTCGCCCGCGTCGCTGATGTGCCGCTGCGCCTGGTACAGGTTCCAGGCCGAGGCCAGGATGCCGCCGTCCTTGCACGAATCCGAGTAGCCCAGCATCACGTCCTGGACGCCGCCCGCGGCCTCCAGCAGCGGCCGGTAGACCGGGTCGCGGAACAGCCGGCCGAGCACTTCCGGCGCCTGCTGCAGGTCGCGGATGGTCTCGAACAGCGGGCACGCCCGCACCTGGCAGAACCACTCGCCGTCGCGGCGCCCGGCGAGGCCCACCAGGCTGGCCAGGAACAGCACCTCCAGCACGTGGCTCGGCGCCCGCGCCATGGAGATCACGTAGTGGCCGATGAGCCGCGGGCTGGCGAGGCGCGGCATGCCGCGGACCAGCTCCAGCGTCTCCAGCGTCTCGCGGGTGGCGGCCGACAGCCGGCGGCGGTCCAGCTGCGGCGGCTCCTCGCGCCGCAGCTGCTGGCGCAGCACGTTCTGCCGGCGCGCCTCGGTCAGCCGCCCGTAGGGGGTGTCGTCCAGCAGGCGCAGCAGCTCGTCCACCGCTTGGCTGTGGCGGGCGACCTCCTGGCGCAGGTCCAGCCGCGCAAGGTAGAAGCCGAAGGTCTCGGCCAGGCGGAGCAGGTCGCCCAGCTTCTCGTCGGCGACGGCGGCGTCGCCCTGGGCGACCAGCGCGTCGCGCAGCTGCTGCAGGTCGGCGAGGAAGTCCTCTTCGCGCTGGTAGCCGCGCACGCCGCCGGGGCTGCCCTCGAGGCGGTCCAGCCGGCAGCGCAGGCGGTACAGGATCACCGCCAGCTTGCGGCGGTAGGGCTCGGTCTCGAACAGCCCCGGGTGCTCGCGCAGCACGCGCTCGAGGTCGGGGCGGTCGGCGCGCAGGCCGGCCAGCAGCGAGTCCGGCACCTCGCTCAGGGTGGTGGAGTGGGTCAGCACGTGCTCCAGGTCCTCGACCCGCCGCACGTACTCGCGCAGCACGGCGCGCGCCTGCAGCCGGCAGGCCTCGCGGGTGACGTCGGGGGTGACGTTGGGGTTGCCGTCGCGGTCGCCGCCGATCCAGGAACCGAAGCGGATCATGGTCGGCAGCCGCCCGGGGTCCTCGGGGTAGACCTGCGCCCAGGCGCGCTCGAGGTTGCGGTACAGGCGCGGCACGGCCGCGAACAGCGAGCGCTCGAAGTAGTGCAGGCCGTTGATGATCTCGGCGCGCACCGTCGGCGAGCCGGGCCGCACCTCGTCGGTGCGCCACAGCAGCTGGATCTCGACCCGCAGGCGGCGGCGGGCCTCGGCGCGCTCGACCGCGCTGCGGTCGCGGCGCTCGGTCTCCTGCAGCAGCAGGAAGATGCGGCGCTGGATCTCGAGCAGGACGCGGCGCTTGGATTCGGTCGGGTGGGCGGTGAACACCGGCATGTAGCCGATGCGGCCGAGCAGCTCGCGCGCCTCGGCGGCGGAGAAGCCCTCGGCGCCGAGCTGGCGCAGGGTGGCGTCGAAAGAGCCCGGCCACAGCGGCGCGCCGCTGTGCACGAAGCGCTGCCGGCGGTCGTGCAGCGCCACCTCCTCGGCGACGTTGACCAGGCTGAAGTAGGTCGAGAAGGCGCGGATGACCTGCTCCGCGGTGCCGGGGTCGAGGCCGTCGATGAGGCGCGCCAGCGCGGCGCGCAGGCGCGGGTCGTCGCGGTCGCGCAGGCGGATGTAGCCGCGGCGCAGGCGCTCCACGGTCCGGAAGACCTTGGGGTCGGCGTGCTGCTGCAGGATTTCGCCGAGCAGGCGGCCAAGCAGTTTGACGCGGCGCCTCAGGGCGCGGTCGGCCTGGTCGTCCGCCGGCGGCGTGTGGGTCGCCGCGCTGGGCATGAACGATGGGGAATAAGCGGGGAGAAGTCCTCTGATGCTTATTATACTTTGGCGGGCCGGGCCGCCCGCCGCGGCGGTTTGTTCCGCCGGCTCCGGGCGGCATCGCCGCGTCAGGGCGGCCGGTCTTCCGCCGTCAGCGGCGCCGGGGTTCCCATGTGCTCTTGCCAAGCATCGTGCGTGCGTGCGCGCAGCCGCTCGACCAGCCGGATTGCCGCCGGCCGTTCCAGCGGCGGAACGCCTTCGCCGCGGTCGCGAATGCCGCACGCATGCTGCGTGTATTGAATCAGAGCAGTGAAGTCCTCTATCGGAACGCCTTGGGCTTCGAGAATCCCCATCAGTTCTTCCAGATCGCGCCGATGCGGATACGGCTGGCCCAGCAGGCAAATCCACGCTTTGAGCAGCGTGTCCGCCGCCTGCCGGATGTGCTGGTCGAAGATCACGTCGTGAAACTCCGAATCCAGCACTCTGCGGGTCGCCTCGAAATCCCGTTTCGCCGCCTGCAGCAGGGCGGCGGCCTGCTTGGGCCGCTCATAGAGCACCGCGCCCTCCCGCAGCGCCCGCGCCAGGACGTTGTTGAGGGAATCCCGCCAGTATTCCAAGTCATCGAGACTGCACGCCAGAATGTCCTTGTCCACCCCCTGCACGCCGAGCGCGTCGCGCAGGCGCTGCGATTCTTCCACGCGGTTGCGGCCCTCGCCGAACGGCTCCGCCTCCACGACGATCAGGTCCACGTCCGAATCTGGCCGGGCGTCGCCGCGCGCCCGCGACCCGAACAGGATGATTTTTTCCGGATCTGCGGCCTCGACGATGACCCGCACCATTCCCTGCAGCTTTTCGGCGCCGACTCCGGTCAGGTCCATGATGCGTTCTTGTGCGATGCAGGCATCCGCCGCCGGCTTCGGGTGCTGGGAGCGGAGCGCGAAAGCCGCCTCAATCCGCCGCGATTTTATACTGGGGCCCGATCCTGTCCCGCCGCACCGGAGCGGTCGCCGGCGCGACAGCGAAACCACCCGGAGGCGCGCCATGAACGACATGCACACCGCGCCGGCGACGGCCGAGACGCCGCCGCCGCTCTTTTCCGGGACCGCCGAATCGTTTCTCGAGATGGGAGCCTACGAATGCTTGTGGGAGCGCCACGGCACTTGGAGCCGGCTGGAGAAATTCCTGCGCGCCGCGCCGCATGAGAAAATTTCCGAACTGGTCGAGGAAGCGGCGGCGCGGGCGTGCGCGGAACGCGCGCACCGCGTTCTGGGCGAAGCCGGCATCCGGCGGTACGGCGCGCGCACGAGGATCGAAGCGGAGTATGGGGACAAACTGCGAGCAGCGGCTTTGATCCCGCCCTGCCTGTATTTCCAAGGCCGCTGGGACCTCGCGGCGCGGCCGTCCGTCGCGGTGATCGGCACGCGCGCGCCCACCGCAGAAGGCGTAGGGCGGACCCGCCGGCTGGCCAGGTTGCTGGCGGCCGACGGCTACGTCATCGTTTCCGGCCTGGCCCGGGGGATCGACGCGGCGGCGCACGAAACCGCGCTGACCGCGGGCGGCGCGACGGTCGCGGTCATGGGCACGCCGCTGCAGCGGCAGTACCCCGCGGAGAACCGGGCGTTGCGCGAGGAGCTGGCGGCCGAGCACCTCGTGGTCACGCAGTTCCCGACGGTGGCGGCAACGCGGCCGCACTGCTTTCCGGAGCGGAACCGGACGATGTCGGCGCTCAGCGACGCCACCGTCATCGTCGAGGCGGGCGAACGATCCGGCACGCACGCGCAGGCGAAAGCGGCGCTGGAGCAGGGGCGGGGGCTGTTCATCTTGGACAGCTGCTTCCGGCGCGGGCTCCGCTGGCCGGAGCAGTTCGCGGCCCGGGGCGCAGTCCGGGTCCGCGGCTACGAGGATCTGCGCCGGCGACTATAATTTCCCCGCTCCCGCGTCCGGCTCCTTTTCCGTTTCCGCGCGTCCCTGAAAGTTCCGGCATCGCTCGCAGTCATGGTTTTCGCGCCCGCGCTGTTTCCGCCTCCGTCCGTTCCGGCCCGGCGCGCCGCCGCGTGACCGCCGAACCCGCTTTCGCCGCGGCGCGCTTCGCCGCGCATGCCGAGCGCCTGCGGCGCAGCTCGCTGCGCGAGCTGTGCGCGCCGGGCGCCGACCGGAGCTTCCTGCAGGGCGAAGCGGCGGGACTGTTCGTCGACGCTTCCCGCGCCTTGGTCGACCGGGCGGCCTGGGGCGCGCTGCTGGAATGCGCGCCCGCGGTCGAGGCCGCGCGCGCGCGGCTGTTCGCGGGCGAGAAAGTCAACGAGACCGAGGGCCGGGCGGCGCTGCACCCGCTGCTGCGCGCGGATTCCGACCCCGGCGGCGGCCTCGCCGCGGACTACGCGGCGATCGCGCGCGAGCGCGAGCGGATGTTCGCTTTCGCGCGGGCGGAGGCTCGGCGCCGGAAGACCGTGGTGCACCTCGGCATCGGCGGCTCCGACTTGGGGCCGCGCCTGGCCTGCCAGGCGCTGCCCGCGCAGCCGGGGGCGCCCGCGGCGCGCTTCGCTTCGAGCCTGGATCCGGCGGAACTGGACGCGGCGCTGGCCGGCTGCGAGCCCGCGGCGACGCTGTTCACCGTGGCCTCCAAGACCTTCGCCACCGCGGAGACGCTGGCCAACGCCGAGGCGGCCCGGCGCTGGCTGCGCGGCGGCGGCGTGCCTGAGGACGGCTTGGCCGCGCACTTCGCGGCCGCGACCGCGGCGCCGGAGCGGGCGCGGGCGGCGGGCTTCGCGCCGGAGCGGATCTTCGAATTCCCGGACGGGGTCGGCGGCCGTTATTCGCTGTGGTCGACGGTCGGCCTGCCGGTCGCGCTGCGCGCCGGCTGCGAGACGTTCCGGCGGCTGCTGGCGGGCGCGCGCGCCATGGACCGGCACTTCCGGGAAGCCCCGGCGGCCGCCAACCTGCCGCTGATGCTGGCGCTGCTGACGGTCTGGAACCACGGCTGCATGGGCATGGCGAGCCGGGCCGTGCTGCCCTACAACCACCGCCTGCGCGAACTGCCGCGCTACCTGCAGCAGCTGCAGATGGAGAGCCTCGGCAAGTCGGTCCGCGTCGACGGCTCGCCGGCGGAGGCGCCGGCGCCGGTGGTCTGGGGCGGCCCCGGCAACGACGGCGCGCACGCCTTCTTCCAGTCGCTGCACCAGGGCGCGCAGGCGGTGCCGGCGGAATTGATCATCGCCCGCCCGGAATGGGACGACGTGCGCGCGCGCATGCTGCTGGCGCAGTGCCTGGCGCAGCTGGACCTGCTGGCCTGGGGGCGCGCCGCCGGCGAGGCGGAGCCCGCGCCGGGGCTGGCGGCCGCGCATTACGTCCACCCGGGCGACCGCCCCGGCACGCTGATCCTGCTGGAGCGGCTGGACGCGGAGCGCCTGGGCGCGCTGCTCGCCCTGTACGAGCACGCGACCTTCGCGGCCGCCGCGCTGTGGGACATCAACCCCTTCGACCAGTTCGGGGTCGAGCACGGCAAGCGCCTGACCACGGCGGTGGCCGACGCGCTCGCGGACCCGGCGCGCCCGGCGCCCGGGCACACCCTGGACGGCCTGGTCGAGCGGCTGCGCGGGCCGTGAGCCGGGACCTGCTGCTGTTCACCGACGTCGACGGCACGCTGCTCGACGCCGAGACCTACCGCCCCGACGCGGCGCGGCCGGGGCTCGCGGCGGCGCGCGCCGCCGGCGCGCCGGTGATCCTCAACACCAGCAAGACCGAGGCGGAGACCCGGGCGCTGGCGGCGGAGCTGGGCCTCGACGCGCCGTTCGCGGTCGAGAACGGCGGCGGCCTCTACGTCCCGCCCGGGCACTTCGGCGACGGCGGCGAGGAGGGCCTGCTCGCGTTCGGCGCGGCGCACGCGGACATCCTCGCCGCGCTGGACGGCCTGCGCGGCTCGTTCCGCTTCCGCGGCCTCTCGGGGCTGAGCGACCGCGCGGCGGAGGCGGCCTGCGGGCTGCCGGCGGGCGCGGTGGCGGCGGCGCGGGAGCGGCGCTTCAGCGAGCCGCTGCTGTGGGACGACGACCGCGCGCGGCTGGACGCGTTCGCGGCGGCGCTGGCGGAATGCGGGCTGGCGCTCAAGCGCGGCGACCGCTTCGTGCACGTGATGGGCGACACCGACAAGGCGGTCGCGGTCGAGCGCCTGGCGCCGCGCTACCGGGCGCGCCGGCCGGGCGCGCTCAGCGTCGGCCTCGGCAACGGCCCGAACGACCTCGGCATGCTGGCGGCGGCCGACATCGCGGTGGCCATCCCCAACCCGAACGGCCGCGACATACAATGCCCGGGCGCGCGCGTGCCGGCGGGCCACGGCCCCGCGGCCTGGTCGCGCGCGGTGCGCGCACTGCTGGAGGAGAACGGATGAGCGACTTCGTGCAGCACGGCCAGATCACCACCCTGCACGACCTGGCGGGGCGGCCGACCGCGGACTTCGAGGCCGACCTGCGCCGCTTCGCGGCGCGGCGGCCGCTCGGCCTGGTGCTGCCGTCGCTGTACTCGGAGCTGGACGGCCCGGCGCTCGACGGCATCGTCCGCGAGCTGGCCAAGGTCGAGTACCTGGAGGAGATCGTCATCGGCCTGGACGCGGCCGACGCGGCGCAGTTCCGGCGGGCGCGGGAGTTCTTCGGCCGCCTCCCGCAGCGCCACCGGGTGCTGTGGAACGGCGGCCCGCGGCTGCGGGCGCTGGCGGCGGAGCTGGACGCGCGCGGGCTGGCGCCGCGCCGCGAGGGCAAGGGCCGCAACGTCTGGTTCTGCTTCGGCTACGTGCTGGCGCGCGGGCGGGTCGAGGCGCTGGCGCTGCACGACTGCGACATCGTGACCTACGACCGCCGCCTGCTGGCGCGGCTGCTGTACCCGGTCGCCAACCCGGACTTCCACTTCGCGTTCTGCAAGGGCTACTACTCGCGCATCTCCGGGCAGGCGCTGCAGGGCCGGGCGGCGCGGCTCTTGGTGGCGCCGCTGCTGCGCTCGCTGCAGCGGGTGTTCGGGCCGCGCGACTTCGTCAACTACCTCGGCAGCTTCCGCTACCCGCTGGCCGGCGAGTGCTCGCTGCGCACCTACGCCCTCAAGGACCTGTACCTGCCGGACGACTGGGGCCTGGAGATCGGCATCCTGGCGGAGATCCGGCGCATGCACTCGAGCCGGCGCATCTGCCAAGTCGACGTCGCCGACCTGTACGACCACAAGCACCAGGAGCTGGGCACGGCGGCGGCCGACACGGGGCTGGCGCGGATGGGCGCCGACATCTGCAAGGCGGTGTACCGCAAGATGGCGATCGAGGGCGAGGTGTTCTCGCGCGGGGTGTTCCGCAGCCTGAAGGCGGCCTACCTGCGCGAGGCGCTGGACCTGATCGAGCGCTACCAGTCGGACGCCGTCACCAACGGCCTGCACCTGGACCGGGACGCGGAGGAGAAGGCGGCGGAGCTGTTCGCGGCGACGGTGCTGTCCGCCGGCGAGGACTTCCTCGACCGGCCGATGGAGAGCCCGTTCGTGCCGAGCTGGCGGCGGGTGCGCTCGGCGCTGCCGGACTTCCTGCAGCGGCTGGAGGCGGCGGTGGAGGAGGACGGCGCGGAGGCCGGCTGAGGCGGCGGCGCGGGGGCGGGCGCGCGTCTTGTCCGCCCGCTGTCTGAACCCGCCGCCGGCCGCCCGGAGCCCGGCGATGCTTTCTGTGTGCTGATTCCGAATCCGGCCTCTGTTCGGCGCGCTACGCTTCGGCGGCCGGCTGAGTCGCCAGCGCCAGGTACGCGCCGACCGTGAACGCCGAGCCGAACACCACCACCGTGCCGTCGCTCCCGGCGCGCCGCTGTGCCGCCGCCGCCGCCGCCGCCAAGCCGCCGTGGGCGCGGACGCCGGACAGGCCGCAGGCCTCCGCCAGCGCGGCCAAAGTGTCGAGCGGCATGGCGCGCTCGGAGTCCACCTCGAACAGCTGCCAACTGTCGAAGAACGCGCACAGCGGCGCCAGCATGCGCGCCACGTCCTTGTCGCGCAGCGCCGAGAACACCGCGTGCAGCGGCCGCCCGGCGCGGTAGCGGCGCAGGTTGCGGGCGAGGTTGAGCGCGCTGTCCGGGTTGTGCGCGAGGTCCAGCACCGTGTCGACCGGCGCGGCCAGGGTCTGGAAGCGGCCGGTCAGGCGCACGCGCTCGAGCGCCGCGCGCGCCGGCTCCTCCGCGCAGCGGCCGATGGCGTCGAGCGCGGTCAGCGCGCTGGCGGCGTTGTGCAGCTGCACCGCGCCCGGCAGCCGCCGCGGCTGCGGCAGCACCCAGTCCGGGCCGCCGCGGGCGCGGTAGCGCCAGGTCTCGCCGTCGAGCGGCTCGGCGTGGAAGTCGACGCCCAGGCGCCGCAGCCGCGCGCCCAGGCGCGCGGCGTGGTCGAGCAGGCTTTCCGGCGGCTGCGGGTCGCCGCACACCGCCGGGCGGTCCGGGCGCAGGATGCCGGCCTTCTCGCGGGCGATGGCGAGCCGGGTGTGGCCGAGCCATTCGGTGTGGTCGATGCCGATGCTGGTGATCACGGCCGCGTCCGCGTCCCAGACGTTGACCGCGTCCATGCGCCCGCCGAGCCCGACCTCGAGCACGGCCACCTCCACCGCCCGCTCGCGGAAGGCCCACATCGCGGCCAGCGTGCCGTACTCGAAGAACGACAGGCTGATGCCGCCGCGCGCGCGCTCGATCTCCTCGAAGGCGGCGCACAGCAGGTCGTCGCCGGCTTCGCGCGCGTCGATGCGCACGCGCTCGTTGTAGCGCGCGAAGTGCGGCGAGGTGTACGCGCCGACCCGCGCCTGCGGCGCGAGCATCGCCTCCAGCAGCGCCGCGCAGGAGCCCTTGCCGTTGGTGCCGGCCACGGTCAGCACGGTGCAGTCCGGGGCCAGCAGGCGGAGCCGCCGGGCCACGGTGCGGATGCGCTCGAGCCCCAGGTCGATGCTGGTGGTGTGCAGCTGCTGCTGCCAGCGCAGCCATTCGTCGAGCGTGGCGAAGCGCATCGGGAGCGCGGGCTCAGGCGGCCCGCGGGCGGGGCGGCCGGTTCAGCATCAGGTTCAGCAGGTCGGCGACGGTGCCGCGCAGCTCGGCGCGCGGCACCAGCATGTCGACGGCGCCGTGCTGGAGCAGGAACTCGCTGCGCTGGAAGCCCTCCGGCAGGGTCTCGCGCACGGTCTGCTCGATCACGCGCGGCCCCGCGAAGCCGATCAGCGCGCCGGGCTCCGCGAGCTGCACGTCGCCCAGCATGCCGAGCGAGGCCGACACGCCGCCCATGGTCGGGTCGGTCAGCACCGACAGGTACGGCACGCCGGCGTCGCGCAGGCGGCGGATCGCGGCGGCGGTCTTCGACATCTGCAGCAGCGACGCCAGCGACTCCTGCATGCGCGCGCCGCCGCTGGCGGCGAAGCACACCAGCGGCAGCCGCTCGTCGGCGCAGGCCGCGGCCGCGCGCGCGAATTTCTCGCCGACCACCGAGCCCATGGAGCCGCCGAGGAAGCCGAACTCGAACGCCGCGCACGCCAGCGGCGCGCCGTGCAGCCGGCCGCGCATGGTCACCAGCGCGTCCTTCTCGCCGGTCTGCTTCTGCGCCTGCGCCAGGCGCTCCTTGTAGCGCTTGAGGTCGCGGAACTTGAGGAAGTCCCGCGGCGCCAGGTCCGCGTCGAGCTCCTCGCGCCCGTCCGGGTCGAGGAAGGAATCCAGGCGCTGGCGCGCGCTCATGCGCAGGTGGTGGCCGCACTGCGGGCACACGTGCAGGTTGCGCTCGAGTTCGGCGCGGTACAGCGCCGCGTCGCACGCCGGGCACTTGACCCACACCCCCTGCGGCACCTTGCTGCGGGCGCCGCCGCCCTCGATCCGGATCTGCGCCGGCACCAGGCGCCGGAACCAGTTCACGCCCCGCCCCCGGCCGCGTCGATGCCGGCGCGCAGCGCGGCCGCGAAGGCGCGCGCGCCGGCCTCCGGCGCCGCGGCGCCGCGCATGGCCCGGATCAGGGCGCTGCCGACGATCACCGCGTCGGCGAAGCCGGCGGCGGCGGCCGCGTCGTCGGCGCCGCGGACGCCGAAGCCGACCCCGACCGGCAGGTCGGTGTGCGTGCGCACCGCCGCCACCCGGCGGGCGGTCTCGTCCAGGTCCAGCCGGTCCGCGCCGGTGGTGCCGCGCAGCGACACGTAGTAGACGAAGCCGCGCGCCGCGGCCGCGATCGCGCGCATGCGCTCCGCGCTGGTGGTCGGCGCCAGCAGGAAGATCGGGTCGATGCCGCGGCCGGTCAGCTCCGCGCGCAGCTCCGCCGCCTCCTCCGGCGGCAGGTCGACCGCGAGCACGCCGTCGACGCCGGCGGCGGCCGCCCGGCGGGCGAATTCCGCCGCGCCCATGGCCTCGATCGGGTTGCAGTAGCCCATCAGGATCAGCGGCGTGTCCGGGTCGCCGGCGCGGAACTCCGCCGCCATCTCCAGCACGTCGGCCAGGCGCACGCCGTGGGCCAGCGCCCGCTCGCAGGCGGCCTGGATCACCGGGCCGTCGGCCATCGGGTCGGAGAACGGCACGCCGAGCTCGAGCAGGTCGGCGCCGGCTTCGCGCAGCGCGCGCAGCAGCGGCACGGTGGCCCCGGGCGCGGGGTCGCCGGCGGTCAGGTAGGGCACCAGCGCGGCGCGGCCTCGGGCGCGCAGCGCGGCGAAGCGCGCGGCGATGCGGCTCACGCGCCCGCCGCCGGCGCGGCCAGGGCGTCGACGTCCTTGTCGCCGCGCCCGGACAGGTTGACCAGCACCATCGCCTCCGGCGGCAGCGCGGCGGCCGCGCGCAGCGCGCCGGCCACCGCGTGCGCGCTCTCGAGCGCCGGCAGGATGCCCTCGGCGCGCGTCAGCAGGCGGCACGCCGCCAGCGCCTCGGCGTCGGTGGCCGCGGCGTACTCGACCCGGCCCAGGTCCTTGAGCAGCGCGTGCTCGGGGCCGACGCCGGGATAGTCCAGGCCGGCGGCGATGCTGTGCGTGGGCAGCACCTGCCCGGCCGCGTCCGCCAGCAGGTAGGAGCGGCTGCCGTGCAGCACGCCCGGGCGCCCGGCCGCCAGCGGCGCGGCGTGCCGGCCGGTGGCGAGGCCCTCGCCGGCGGCCTCGACGCCCAGCATGCGCACGCCCTCGTCCTGCAGGAACGGGTGGAACAGGCCGATCGCGTTGGAGCCGCCGCCGACGCAGGCGACCAGCAGCTCCGGCAGGCGGCCGGTCCGCTCCAGCGTCTGGGCGCGGGCCTCGCGGCCGATGACCGCCTGGAAGTCGCGCACCAGCTCCGGGTAGGGCGCGGGCCCGGCCACCGAGCCGATCACGTAGAACGTGTCCTCCACGTTGGTCACCCAGTCGCGCAGCGCCTCGTTGAGCGCGTCCTTCAGGGTGCGGGTGCCGCTGTCGACCGGCGCCACCCGCGCGCCCAGCAGCTCCATGCGCCGCACGTTCGGCGCTTGGCGGGCGATGTCGGCGGCGCCCATGTACACCACGCACTCGAGGCCCAGGCGCGCGGCCACGGTGGCGCTGGCGACCCCGTGCTGGCCGGCGCCGGTCTCGGCGATGATGCGGCGCTTGCCCATGCGCCGCGCCAGCAGCGCCTGGCCGACCGTGTTGTTGATCTTGTGCGCGCCGGTGTGGTTCAGGTCCTCGCGCTTGAGCCAGATCTGCGCGCCGCCGGCCTCGGCGCTCAGCCGCCGGGCGTGGTACAGCGGCGTGGGCCGGCCGACGTAGTCGGCGAGGTCGGCGTCGAGTTCGCGCCGGAAGTCCGGGTCCGCGCGCAGCTCGCGCCAGGTGCGCTGCAGCTCGTCGAGCGGCCGGATCAGGGTCTCGGCGACGTAGCGCCCGCCGTAGGGGCCGAAGTGCCCGCCGGCGTCCGGGACGGCTTCAGGCGGCACGGCGCGCCTCCCGCGCGAAGGCTGCCATCAGCGCCGGGTCCTTGCGCCCGGGCGCGCGCTCGACGCCGCTGCTGGCGTCCACGCCCCAGGGCCGCGCGGCGCGGCAGGCGGCGGCCACGTTGTCCGGCCCCAGGCCGCCGGCCAGGATCAGCGGGCGCGGGTCGCCGCCGCGCTCGACCGCGTCCCAGGCGAAGGTTTCGCCGCGGCCGCCGGCCTGGCCCGCGGCGTGGCTGTCGAGCAGGAAGGCGGCCGCGCCGGGGTAGCGCGCCCGGCACTCGGCGAGGGCGCCCGGCTCGGCCATCGGCACGGCCTTGATCCAGCGCGCGCCGGCGCGCGCGCACAGCGCCGGATCCTCCCGGCCGTGGAACTGCACCCAGTCGATGGCGGGGCTCGCCGCGAGCGCGTCGACCAGCTCCGGCTCGGGGTCGAGCACCACGGCCACCGCGGCGACGAACGGCGGCAGGGCGGCGGCGGCCGCCGCCGCCTGCTCCAGGCTCACGCGGCGCGGGCTCGCGGCGTGGAACACCAGGCCGACGGCGTCGGCTCCGGCGGCGGCCGCGGCCGCGGCGTCCGCCGGCGTCGTGACGCCGCAGATCTTCACTCGGATTCGCATGTCAGCGGCGCATCATAGCGGTAGTCGGGCCGCCACGGCGGCGGCGGGATGCCGTGCTCCGGCGGATAGTGTACGCGCATCAGGTACAGGCCGTCCGGCGGCGCGGTGACGCCGCCCGCGGCGCGGTCGCGCCGGGCCAGCAGCTCCGCCGGCCAGTCCTCGCCCCGCTCGCCGCGGCCGACCGCGAGCAGGGCGCCGGCGAGGATGCGCGCCATGTGATGCAGGAAGCCGTTCGCTTCGAGGTCGAGGTGCACGAACGGGCCGCGCGCGGCGACGTCCAGGCGGTGCAGCGCGCGCACCGGGCTCTGCGCCTGGCAGGCGGCGGCGCGGAAGCTGCTGAAGTCGTGCTCGCCCAGCAGCGGGCGGGCGGCGCGGGCCATGCGCGCCGCGTCCAGCGGGCCGGAGACGCGCGTCACCCGTCCGGCCAGCAGGCCGGCGCCGGCGTCGGGGCGGAGCAGGAAGATGTAGCGGTAGTGGCGCCGCGTCGCGGCGTGGCGGGCGTGGAAGCCGGCCGCCGCCGGCCGCGCCCAGGACAGGCTGACCGCGGGCGGCAGGTGGCTGCCGGCGCCGCGCTGCCAGGCGCGCGGCGACCGCGCGGCCGGGGAATCGAAGTGCACCACCTGGCCGGCGGCGTGCACGCCGGCGTCGGTGCGGCCGGCGGCGACCGCGGTCACCGGATGGTCGGCGACCCGCGACAGCGCGCGCTCGAGCTCCTCCTGCACGCTGGGCGCGCCGCGCTGGCGCTGCCAGCCGCGGAACGCCGAGCCGTCGTATTCGACCCCGCAGGCGAAGCGGGGCATGCTCAGGCGCCGGGAGCGCGGGCCCCGAGCGCCGCGCGCAGCCGCGCGCGCAGGCCGCAGCGGGCCCGCAGCCGGCGGGCCTCGGCGCGCTCCGCCGGTCCGCCCCGGGCGCGCGCCCGGGCCAGCAGCGCGCGGGCGCGGTCGAGCTCGCCCACCTCCAGGCAGCCGCGCGCCAGGTCGAGCGCGTTCGCGGGCTCCAGGTCCGCGGGCAGGTCGAGCCGCCGCGCCGCGCGGCGGCGGCGCAGCGCCAGAACCAGCAGCGCGAGCGCCAGCAGGCCGCCCAGGCCGGCCAGGACCGGCCCCCAGGCCGCGCGCGCGCGCCCGGCGCCGGCGCCGCCGGCCGCTTCGCCGAGCGCGGCCAGTTCCGGCGCCTCCACCACGGTCGCCGGCGGCGCCGGAGTCGGCGGCGCCGGGTCGGGCGGCGGCGGGGCGGGTTCCGCGGCGGCTTCGGCCGCGGGCCGCGGCGGCGGCTCGGGCGCCGGCGGCGGCTCCCGGGCCTCGTCCAGGGGCACGATGCGCAGGCGGCGCGCGCGCAGTTCCGGGCTGGTGCCGAGCGCGTCCGGGTTCCGCCGCCAGTCCCGCCACAGTTCCTGCTGCCGGCGGAATTCCCGCAGCGCCCAGTCGCGGCGCAGCGCGAGCCGCGCCACTTCGGCCGGGCTCGGGATATGCAGGTCGGAGTCGGCGCGCAGCAGGTTCATGTTGTCGCGGATGAAGGCGCCGCGGTTGTACAGCTGGATCGCCAGCATCAGGCGGTAGCGGTCGATGTCGCGCCCGGGCAGCTCCTCGCCGGCGATGCGCCACAGGGTGTCGCCCCAGACCACCGCGCGCGCGCGGCCGGTGCGGTCGCACGGCGGCACGGTCAGCGCCTGGTAGCGCGGCGTCCGCCCGGGCTGGCTCGCGGCCAGCAGCAGCGTGCTCGGATGGGCGGGCAGGGGGCCGGCGCTGCGCACCTCCAGCAGCGCCTCGCCGCCCCGGACGCGCTGGCGCAGCCGGGCGGCGGCGACCCAGGCCGGGCGCGCCCGCCCCAGGCGCCGGTAGGTCGGCTCGGCGGCGATCTCCAGCCGCGCGCGGGCCGGCTCCAGGCCGCCGTGAGGGAGCAGGCGCAGCGACAGCGTCACCGCGCAGTCGTCGTCGAAGCGCACCTGCGGCCGGTCGAGCTCGAGCGCCGGCGCGCCCGGCGCCGCCAGCGCCAGCAGCAGGGCCGGCAGCCGCCGCCTCACGCCGCGCACCGCTGCCGCCATTCCTCGGCGATCTGCACGCTGTTGGTGGCCGCGCCCTTGCGCAGGTTGTCGCTGACCACCCACAGGTTGAGGCCGCGGGGGTGGTCCGGGTCGTTGCGGATGCGGCCGACGAACACCGCGTCGGAGCCCTCGCCGTCGAGCGCCGCGGTGGGGTAGGCGCCGGCGGCCGGGTCGTCCACCACCCGCACGCCGGGCGCGGCGGCCAGCAGTTCGCGCGCGCGCGCCGCGGCGAGCGGCTCCCGGGTCTCCAGATGCACCGCCTCGGAGTGGCCGTGGAACACCGGCACGCGCACCGCGGTGGCGTTGACGCGCAGCGTCTCGTCCTCGAGGATCTTGCGCGTCTCCCACACCAGCTTCATCTCCTCGCGGGTGTAGCCGTTGTCCTGCAGGACGTCGATCATCGGCAGCGCGTTGAACGCGATGCGCTTGGGGAAGGCCGCGCACGCGGGGTCGCGCCCGGCGAGCAGTTCGCCGCTCTGCCGGCGCAGCTCCTCGATCGCCGCGCCGCCGGCGCCGGAGACCGCCTGGTAGGTGGCGACGTTGATCCGCTCGACGCCGGCCGCGTCATGCAGCGGCTTGAGCGCCACCGCCAGCTGGATGGTCGAGCAGTTGGGGTTGGCGATGATGCCGCGCGGCGCGTCGGCGATGCGCGCGGCGTTGCACTCCGGCACCACCAGCGGCACGTCGTCGTCGTAACGGAAGCAGGAGGTGTTGTCGATCACCAGGCAGCCGGCCGCGGCGGCGCGCGGCGCGTGCGCGCGCGAGACCGCGGCGCCGGCCGAGAACAGGGCGATGCGCGCCCGCCGGAAGTCGAAGTCCTCCAGCGCCCGCACCTCGAGCTCGCGGCCGCGGAACGGCAGCCGCCGGCCGCGCGAGCGCGCGCTCGCCAGCAGGTGCAGCTCGTCGAGCGGGAAGTCCCGCTCCTCGAGCACGGCGCGCATCGCCGCGCCGACCGCCCCGGTGGCGCCGACCACGGCGACCCCGAAGCCGCTCACGCCGCCAGCCTCGCCGCCAGCGCCGCGGCGACCGCGTCGCCCATCTCGGCGGTGGACGCGGGCGCGCCCGCCGGCTCCAGGTCGGCGGTGCGCAGGCCCCGGCCGAGCGCGTCGCGCACCGCGCCCTCGACCGCGGCCGCGGCCTCCGGCTGCCGCAGCGAATGGCGCAGCATCAGCGCCGCGGAGAGGATCATGGCCAGCGGGTTGGCGGCGCCGGCGCCGGCCAGGTCCGGCGCCGAGCCGTGCACCGGCTCGTACAGGCCCTGGCCGCGCTCGTTGAGCGAGGCCGACGGCAGCAGGCCGATCGAGCCGGTCAGCTGCGCCGACAGGTCCGACAGGATGTCGCCGAACAGGTTGCCGGCGAGCAGCACGTCGAAGCGCCCGGGGCGGGCGACCAGCTGCATGGCGGCGTTGTCCACGTACAGGTGCTCGAGCGCCACGTCCGGGTAGCCGCGCGCGACTTCTTCCACCACCGTCCGCCACAGCTCCGAGACCTCCAGCACGTTGGCCTTGTCCACCGAGCAGACCCGGCGGCGGCGCGCGCGCGCGGCGTCGAAGGCGACGCGCGCGATGCGCGCGATCTCGTCCTCGTCGTAGACCATGGTGTTGAACGCCCGGCGCCGGCCGCCGCGCTCCTCGCGGCCGCGCGGCTCGCCGAAGTACAGCCCGCCGGTGAGTTCGCGCACGATCAGCAGGTCGAAGCCGGCCAGCGCCTCCGGGCGCAGGCTGGAGGCGCCCTCGAGCCCGGGCAGCGGCGCGGCCGGGCGCAGGTTGGCGTACAGGCCGAGCTCCCGGCGCAGGGCGAGCAGGCCGGTCTCCGGCCGCCGGGCGCGGTCCGGGGTGTCGTAGCGGGGCGCGCCGACCGCGCCGAGCAGCACGGCGTCGGCGGCGCGGGCGCGCTCCAGGGTGGCCGCCGGCAGCGGCGCGCCGCCGGCGTCGACGGCGGCGCCGCCGATCAGGGCGGCTTCGCGCTCGAGCGCGAAGCCGCCGCGGTCCGCGAGGACGTCCAGCGCCTTGTCGGCCTCGGCCATGATCTCCGGGCCGATGCCGTCGCCGGCGAGGCTCAGGATCCGGGGCACGGCCCGCCCCCGAAGCGGTCGAACAGCCACGGCGCGCGCGCCCGGCGCGCGGCCTCGAAGGCGCGGATCTCGTCGGCGCGCTCCAGGGTCAGCGCGATGCCGTCCAAGCCTTCGAGCAGGCAGCGCTTGCGCTGCGGGTCGATGGCGAAGGAGTACTCCGCGCCGCCGTCGCTGCGCACCGTCTGCGCCGGCAGGTCGACCGCGAGCTGCAGGCCTTCGGCGGCCTCGATCTCGGCGGCCAGCGCCCGCACCTCGGCGGGCTCCAGGCGCACGGTCAGCAGGCCGCACTGGGCGGCGTTGGCGTCGAAGATGTCGGCGAAGTCCGGCGCGATCACCGCCCGGAAGCCGGCGTCGAGGAAGGCCCACACCGCGTGCTCGCGCGAGGAGCCGCAGCCGAAGTTGGCGCCGGCGACCAGGATCGAGGCGCCGGCGTAGCGCGGCCGGTTGAGCACGAAGTCGGGGTTCTTCGGCCGCGCCGCGTGGTCGTCGCCGGGCCCGCCCGGCGCCAGGTAGCGCCAGTCGTCGAACAGGTTGGGGCCGAAGCCGGTGCGCCGCACCGACTTCAGGTACTGCTTGGGGATGATCACGTCGGTGTCGATGTGGTCGCGCAGCAGCGGCGCGGCCACGCCCCGGTGGCGCGCGAACGGGGTCACGACAGCCACTCCCGGACATCGACGAAGCGCCCGGCGACGCCGGCCGCGGCGGCCATCTCCGGGCTCACCAGGTGGGTGCGGCCGCCGCGGCCCTGGCGGCCCTCGAAGTTGCGGTTGGAGGTGGCCGCGCAGCGCTCGCCCGGCTCCAGCCGGTCGGCGTTCATGGCCAGGCACATCGAGCAGCCCGGCGCGCGCCACTCGAAGCCCGCGTCCTTGAACACGCGGTCGAGGCCCTCGGCCTCGGCCTGGGCCTTGACCCGGCCGGAGCCGGGCACCACCAGCGCCTGGCGCACGCGCGCGGCGCGGCGGCGGCCGCGCACCACCGCGGCGGCGGCGCGCAGGTCCTCGATGCGCGCGTTGGTGCACGAGCCGATGAACACGCGGTCGAGCTCGATGTCGGTGATCGCGGTGCCGCTCTCGAGGCCCATGTAGTCGAGCGCGGCGCGCGCGCCGTCGCCGGCGGGCTCCGGCACCGCCGCGTCGACCGGGACGACCATCTCCGGCGAGGTGCCCCAGGTGACCTGCGGCGCGAGGCCGGCGGTCTGCAGCGCCACGGCGCGCGCGAACGGCGCGCCGGGGTCCGAGCGCAGCTCGCGCCACTGCCGCTCGGCCGCGCGCCAGGCCGCGCCCGTCGGCGCGTAGGGCCGGCCGCGGACGTACTCCAAGGCGGCGTCGTCGACCGCCACCATCCCGGCGCGCGCGCCTGCCTCGATGGCCATGTTGCACAGGGTCATGCGGCCCTCGACGGACAGCGCCTCGACCGCGGGCCCGGCGAACTCGATGGCGCAGCCGGCGCCGCCGGCGGCGCCGATCGCGCCGATCAGCGCCAGCGCCAGGTCCTTCGGCGTCACCCCGGGCGGCGGGCGGCCCTCGAAGCGCACCAGCATGGCGTCGGCCTTGCGCAGCGGCAGGCACTGGGTGGCGAGCACGTGCTCGACCTGCGAGGTGCCGATGCCGAACGCCAGCGCGGCCAGCGCGCCGTGGGTGGAGGTGTGCGAGTCGCCGCACACCACGGTCATGCCGGGCAGGGTGACGCCGAGCTCCGGGCCGATCACGTGCACGATGCCCTGGCGCGGGTCGCCCAGGCGGAATTCCAGCAGGCCGTAGCGGGCGCAGTTGGCGTCCAGGGTCTCGAGCTGCAGCCGCGACACCGGGTCGGCGGCCTCGGCGGCGCCGGGCTCGGTCGGCACGTTGTGGTCGGCCACCGCGACGATGCTGTCCGGCCGCCACGGCGCGCGCCCGGCCAGCCGCAGCCCCTCGAAAGCCTGCGGCGAGGTGACTTCGTGCACCAGCTGGCAGTCGATGTAGAGCAGGGTGGTGCCGTCCGCCTCCTCGCGCACCGCGTGCGCCTGCCACAGCTTGTCGTAGAGGGTCCGGGGGGCCATGGGAAACTTGGTCTGGGAGAATTCCGGATTCTGCGGGTCATTATAGAGTTGCGGTGTTAGGCCAGCGCTGATAGTTCAGTAAAGCCCCGCCGCCTTTTCGGGGGTGCCCAAGAAGTTCGGACCGTCACCCTGCTTCACTTGTGGTGAGTTGGACTCATATCTTGGCTTTGCCACCGCCCCGGTCGGCACCCGCGGGCGCCGACCGGGGGCCGGATACTCAGACCCGCAGGTAGTTCTAACAGATACGACGGTTATTTTCCGAAATGGCGACCTGTCGCTTAGATTTCAGGACCGATCTGAAGTTCTTGCGTATTTATAAGTTAAGTTATTGTATTATAATGTATATATGTGATAGACACCAGATCATCCCGTGACTTTTCTGCCGATTTCATGTTTTGCTTATAGATATTTTAGTGTCGCATAGATTTTAGTGTCGCATAGATATTTTTAATGTCGTATAATAAGATAAGTTTCGCTCCGAGAGTTTGATGGGCTTTCGGACGATGCGGGATTTAACCAATGATGCATTAGAACTATTCTTTAGGAGAGCAGGATGCCGGCAGAAATCCCAGAAAGCGAGCTGGATGAGATACTAGCTGTAATCAGGCACCTTTCTGGAGAGGCTTCAATACAGCAGATTGCTGATGAACAGGAAGTAGAAATTCCTCGTCGCGCCTTGCAACGTCGCCTCAGAGGGCTGGTGGAAGCTGGGCTCCTCATTAAAAGGGGAGACCGGCGCTGGACAAAATATAGCCTGCCCGGGCATTTGCGCAGAATGTTTCCGGGAGGCATTTACGTCTTCCGCGATGACGATAAGTTGGTGCCGTACTCCGCCGATGCGTCGATAGTGCGTGCTCATTGCCGGAGATCGCCGGCGGACCGGCCTGAAGTTGGCTACCAATCAAAATTTCTCGCTTCTTACCGACCCAATGTCAGCGCTTACCTGAACGAAGAGGAGCGAACTTATTTGAGAGAGATTGGCACTCCGGCTGATGGGCAGTCACAACCGGCGGGAACGAGCGCTAGGCAAATTTTCGACCGCCTGCTGATAGACCTGTCATGGAATTCTAGCCGCCTTGAGGGTAATACTTATTCCCTGCTAGATACTCGGCGCTTGCTTCAGTTCGGGCAGTATGCGGAAGGAAAAGACCGCGCGGATGTGCAGATGATTCTGAATCACAAGGCCGCTATCGAGTTCTTGGTGGAAGCGGCAGAGGACATTGATTTCAACCGGCACACTCTTTTCAATCTGCACGCCGCATTGGCGGAAAATTTGCTTGCAGACAGCATGGCAGTTGGCCGGTTGCGGCGCATTTCGGTGGCAATTGGACGTTCTGCGTTCCTGCCGCTGAATGACCGGTGGCGGATCGAAGAGTATTTCGATCAATTACTGGCCAAGGCGGCGGCTATTGCGGACCCATTCGAGCAATCTCTCTTTCTTTTGGTGCAGTTGCCGTACTTGCAGCCGTTTGAGGATGTCAACAAGCGAACTTCCAGGCTGTCGGCCAACATTCCGCTGATCAAGCACAATCTGTCTCCGCTGTCTTTCGCCGATGTCCCGCGCTCGCTTTACACGGAAGCGATCCTAGGAGTATACGAGTTGAATGATGTTACTCTGCTGAAAGATCTGTACTTGTGGGCGTATCCGCGGTCGGCCGACCGCTACGCCGGGCTGCGGAGAGATGTGCAGCCGGACCCGGTTAAACTCCGATACCGGTCCGAGTTGCGGGCATTGGTCAGCGAAGTGGTGGGTCAGAGCATGGATCGACCGACAGCGTACGCGCATATTGCCGTCTGGGCTCAAGCCCATATCGCTCCCGCCGACGGGCAGGATCAGTTTCGCGAGGCGGTGGAAAATGAGCTGCTCAGTCTGCATGAGGGCAACTACCTCCGCTATCGATTTACGTCTGCTGAGTTTTCCGCTTGGCAGGAAGTCTGGAAACAGAGAGATTTCCAGTATGGCGGTGGTTGAGGCCGAGAGCTCCTGAGCGTTTTATCGAAGATTGGGCATGGCTGGAGGCAGCATGGAGAAAGCAGCGGACCTCTGCGCGGGCGCCCAGATCGGCGGCGCGCGCCCCTATCAGGAGGATTATTTCCGCCACCGCGCGGCGCCGCGCGGCGGCGGCGGCGCCGACGCGCTGCTGGTGCTGGCCGACGGCATGGGCGGCCACGCGGGCGGCGCCGAGGCGAGCGAGACCGCGGTCACCCGCTTCATCGAGCGGTTCGAGCAGATCGAGGGCGGACCCGCAGAATGCCTGCGCGAGGCCCTGCGCGCCGCCAACGAAGCTGTGGGCGAGCGGGGGGCGCGAACGGGGACCGACATGGGCTGCACATTGGTGGGCTGCCTTGTCGCGGGCGACGACGCGCACTGGATCAGCGTCGGCGATTCGCCGCTGTGGCTGCTGGACGGAGCGGAACTGACGCGGCTGAACGCGGACCATTCGATGCGCCCGCTGCTGGAGGAAGAGGTGGCGGCGGGGCGAATGACGCCGGAGGAACTGGCGGCGGATTACCGGGTGCACCAGCTGCGCTCCGCGGTGATGGGCATGCGCCTGGACCTGGTGGACCAGAACCCGGAGCCGCTGCGCCTGCGGGCGGGGCAGCGGCTGCTCCTGGCCAGCGACGGCCTCGAGACTCTGGAAGAAGAGGAGATCGCGGCGGTCGGCGCGGCGCACGAGGCGCCGCGGGACGCGGCGGCGGCGCTGCTGGCCGCGGTCGAGGAGCGGCGGACGCCGCATCAGGACAACGCCACGGTGCTGGCGTACCGGCACCCGGGCGCGCCGGACTGAGATTCCGGCGGGACGCGCTGCGCCGCCTACGGCTTGACCAGGTTCTGCTCCAGGCTGCGGATGCGCTCCTCGAGCGGCGGGTGCGAGGCGAACAGCCGCCGCAGCCGCGACGGCGGGCGCGCCCCGGAGATGCCGAACGCGGCCACCGAGTCCGGCAGGTCATGCGGGCGGTTGACCTCGCGCAGGCGCTGCAGCGCGGAGATCATCTTGCCGCGCCCGGCCAGTTTGGCGCCGCCGGCGTCGGCGCGGAACTCGCGCCGGCGGGAGAACCACATCACCGCCATCGTCGCCAGCACCGACAGCACCAGTTGCGCCACGATCGAGACGATGTAGTAGCCCGGGCCGAAGCCGCGCTGCACGCGGAACACCAGCCGGTCGACCAGGAAGCCGATCACCCGCGACAGGAACACCACGAAGGTGTTGAGCACGCCCTGCAGCAGGGCCATGGTCACCATGTCGCCGTTGGCGACGTGCGCCATCTCGTGGCCGAGCACCGCCTCGACCTCGCCGCGGTTCAGCTTCTGCAGCAGCCCGCTGCTGACCGCCACCAGCGCGCGGTTGCGCGAGGCGCCGGTGGCGAAGGCGTTCGGCTCCGCGGCCTCGAACACGCCGACCTCCGGCGTCGCCACGTGGCAGTACTCGGCCTGGCCGCGCACGGTGTCGAGCAGCCAGCGCTCGGTGTCGTTGGCGGGCGCGTCCAGCACCCGCACCCGCATCATCCGCTTCGCCAGCCAGCGCGACAGCAGCAGCGACAGCAGCGCGCCGCCGAAGCCGATGACCAGCGAGAAGACCAGCAGCGCGCCGAGGTCGAGATGCACGCCCCGCGCGTCCAGCAGGCCGCCGATGCCGAGCAGCTGGAACACCAGCCCCAGCACCAGCAGGATGGCGAAGTTGACCGCCAGGAACCAGAGCAGGCGCTGCATGGGCGGGCCTAGCGCTCCCGCACCGCGTAGTCGGTGAAGCCGCGCCAGCTCTTGGACAGCTTGCGCCCGCGCTGGCCGCGCTTGCCGAGGTAGTCCGCCCGCAGTTCGCGGAAATCGATCTTGCGGTGGGTCTGCGCGGTGTGCAGCACCAGGCACTGCCCGGGGCCGACCGCCGCCAGCAGCTTCACCCGCTCGCCCTCCGGATCCTGGCGCTCGCGCGGCGGCAGCTGGATGATCTTCTGGCCGCGGCCGCGGCCGCGCTCCGGCAGTTCGGCGGCCGGCACCGCCAGCAGGTAGCCGGCGCTGGTGGCCGCCACCGCCAGATCCTGCCCGGGGTCGCCGACCGGGCAGGGGCGCAGCACGTCGGCGCCGTCCGGCGCGGTCAGGGTGGCGCGCCCGGCGCGCACGCGCGAATCGAGCTTCTCGCCGGGCGCCACGAAGCCGTAGCCCAGGCTCGTGCCGAGCAGGTGCCGCCCGCCGGCCGCCAGCACGCCGACGAAGCGCGCGCCCGCCGGCGGGTCGAAGTGCCCGGACAGCGGCTCGCCTTGGCCGCGCGCCGAGGGCAGGCGCGCCGCGGCCAGCGAATACACCCGCCCGCAGCTGTCGAGGAAGCGCACCGGCTCGTTGCTGCGCGCGCGCGCGGCCGCCTGCAGGCCGTCGCCGGCGCGGTAGTTGAGCTCCGCCGGGTCGACCTCGTGGCCGCGGGCGGCGCGCACCAGGCCGTTCCGCGACAGCACCACGGTGACCGGCTCCGCCGGCGTCAGCGCGTCCTCCTCCAGCGCCTGCGCTTTCGGCGCGTCCGGGGCGAGGCGGGTGCGGCGCTCGTCGCCGTAGCGCTCGGCGTCCTCCTGCAGTTCGCGCTTGACCAGCGTCTTCAGGCGCGCCTTGGAGCCCAGGACCTTCTTCAGCTCGGCCCGTTCTTCGGCCAGCTGCGCCTGCTCTTCCTCGAGTTTCTGCCGCTCGAGCTTCGCCAGCTGCCGCAGGCGGATCTCGAGGATCGCCTCGGCCTGCTCCTCGTCCAGCTGGAACGTCTTCATCAGGACCGGCTTGGGATGATCCTCCGCGCGGATGATGGCGATCACCCGGTCGAGGTCGGCGTGCGCGAGCAGCAGCCCTTCGAGCAGGTGCAGCCGGCGCTCGATCGCCTCCAGGCGCCAGGTCAGCCGCCGCCGCACCGTCTCCTGGCGGAACCGCAGCCACTCCCGCAGCAGGTCGCGCAGGCCCAGCACCCGCGGCCGCCGGTCCAGGCCGATGGCGTTCAGGTTGACGCGCGCCGAACGCTCCAGCTCGGTGGTCGCGTACAGGTGCAGGCGCAGCCGCTCCAGGTCGACCCGGCGGCTGCGCGGCACGATCACCAGCCGCACCGGATGCTCGTGGTCGGACTCGTCGCGCAGGTCCTCGACCATGGGCAGTTTCTTCTCGCGCATCTGCTGCGCGATCTGCGCGATGATGCGCGCCCCCGAGACCTGGTAGGGCAGCTCGGTCGCCACCAGCGCGCCGTCCTCGGCCTCGAGCCGCGCGCGCAGCCGCACCGCGCCGGTGCCGGTCGCGTACAGCTCGCGCAGCTCTTCCGGCGGCGACACGATCTCGCCGCCGGTCGGGTAGTCCGGCGCCGGCACCAGCGCGGCCAGCTCCTCGTCCGCGGCGCCCGGGCGCTCCAGCAGGCGGACGCAGGCCGCCGCCACTTCGCGCAGGTTGTGCGGCGGGATGTCGGTGGACAGGCCCACGGCGATGCCGGTGGAGCCGTTCAGCAGCACGTTCGGCAGCCGCGCCGGCAGCAGCGCGGGCTCCTCCAGCGTGCCGTCGAAGTTCGGCTGCCAGTCGACCGTCGCCTGGCCGAGCTCCGCCAGCAGGGTCTGCGCGTAGGGCGCGAGCTTCGCCTCGGTGTAGCGCATGGCGGCGAAGGACTTGGGGTCGTCGGTCGAGCCCCAGTTGCCCTGGCCCGCGATCAGCGGGTAGCGGTAGGCGAAGTCCTGCGCCATCAGCACCATCGCCTCGTAGCAGGCGAGGTCGCCGTGCGGGTGGTACTTGCCGATCACGTCGCCGACGGTGCGGGCCGACTTCTTCGGCTTGCTGCCGGCGCGCAGGCCCAGCTCCGACATGGCGTAGACGATGCGCCGCTGCACCGGCTTCAGGCCGTCCGCCAGGTGCGGCAGCGCCCGGTCCAGGATCACGTACATCGAGTAGTTGCGGTAGGCCTCCTCGACGAACGCGCCGAGCGGCCGCGGCTCCGCGGCGGCGCCGTTGCCGTCGCCGGCCAGGGGCAGCGCGGACTGGGCCACCGTCACACCTCGGCCAGGTGGCCGCTGGCCTCCAGCCACCGCCGCCGGTCGGCGGCGTTCTTGCGCCCGAGCAGGCGGTCCAGCAGCTGCCGGGTCTTCGCCGCGGACTTTTCGTCGCCGAGCTCCAGCCGCACCAGCCGCCGGGTGTCCGGGTGCATCGCCGCCTCGCGCAGCTGCGCCGGGTCCATCTCGCCCAGGCCCTTGAAGCGCAGCACCACCGGGGCGGCGCCGTTCTTGCGCGCGGCCGCCGCCGCCAGCACGCGGTCGCGCTCGGCGTCGTCGAGCGCGTAGCGCACCTCCTTGCCGACGTCGATGCGGTACAGCGGCGGCATGGCGACGTGCACGCGGCCGTCCGCCACCAGCGCCGGGAAGTGCTTCAGGAACAGCGCGCACAGCAGGGTGGCGATGTGCAGGCCGTCGGAGTCCGCGTCCGCCAGGATGCAGATCTTGCCGTAGCGCCGGCCGCTGAGGTCGCCGCTGCCCGCCGCCACGCCGATCGCCTGGGCGATGTCGTGCACCTCCTGCGAGTTGAGCGCGGCGTCGGTCCGCAGCTCCCAGGTGTTGAGGATCTTGCCGCGCAGCGGCAGGATCGCCTGGAAGCCGCGGTCGCGCGCCTGCTTGGCGGAGCCGCCGGCCGAATCGCCCTCGACCAGGAACAGCTCCGAGCGCTCGGCGTCGTCGCCGATGCAGTCGGCCAGCTTGCCGGGCAGGGTCGGCCCGTGCGCGGCCTTCTTGCGCGCCACCTTGCGCGACTGGCTGCGGCGGCGCTGGGCGTTGGCGACCACGAACTCGGCCAGCGCCTCGCCCTCGCGCACGTGCCGGGCGAGCCAGGCCTCGAAGCCGTCCTTGACCAGGCCCGCCAGGGCGGTCTCGCGGCCGACGAACTTCTCCTTGGTCTGGCCGGCGAACTGCGGGTTCTCGGTCTTGTAGGAGAGCACGAAGTTGAGGCGCTCCCACACGTCCTCCGGGGCGATCTTCACGCCGCGCGGCGCCTTGCCGCGCGCCTCGGCGAACTCGCGCACCGCCTGCGTCAGGCCGGCGCGCAGCGCGGCCGCGTGCGCGCCGCCGCCGGGTGTCGGCACCAGGTTGACGTAGCTCTCGGCCAGCGCCGCGTCCTGCTCCGGCGTCCAGCACAGCGCCCAGTCGGCCGCTTCGGCGCCGTCGGCGCGCGATTCGCAGAGCGGCTCGTCCGGCAGCGTGGCCGCTCCCGCCACCGCCTCGCGCAGGTACTGCGCCAAGCCGTCTTCGTAGCGCCACTCCTGAGTTTCGGCGCCGGGCGCGTCGAAGCGCACCGCCAGCCCCGGGCACAGCACCGCCTTGGCGCGCAGCAGGCGCGCCAAGCGCTCGCGGGAGAAGCCGGGGCGCTCGAAGTACTGCGGGTCCGGCAGGAAGCGCAGCCGGGTGCCGGTGTTGCGCTTGCCGACCGCGCCGACCTCCTCGAGCCGGTTCTGCACCGCGCCGCCCTTGAAGCCCATGTTGTACTCCTTGCCGTCGCGCTTGATCCAGACCTCCAGGTGGCGCGACAGCGCGTTGACCACCGACACGCCGACGCCGTGTAGGCCGCCGGCGTACCGGTAGTTCTCGCCGGAGAACTTGGCGCCCGAGTGCAGGGTGGTGAGGATGATCTCGGCGCCGGGCTTCTTGAATTTCGGGTGCAGGTCGACCGGCATGCCGCGGCCGTCGTCCTCGACCTCCAGCCAGCCGTCGTCGCGCAGGGCGACCCGCAGGGTCTTGGCGTGGCCGGCCAGCGCCTCGTCGATGCTGTTGTCCACCACCTCCTGCGCCAGGTGGTCCGGCGAGGCGGTGTCGGTGTACATCCCCGGGCGCTTGCGCACGGGGTCCAAGCCGGAGAGGACCTCGATGTCCGCGGCGCGGTACTGGGCCATGGAACGCTAGTGTACTAGGGACGGGTGCGGGCGGGCGGCGCCCGCGCGCCGGCCGTTCATCCGGCCATGGCGATGCGGCGCAGGAGCCGCGGGGACGGGACGCTCCCCGGTGCTTCCGGCATGCATCCGGAGCCGCGTCATTCCGGCACGACCTCAGGCGCGGGCCGCCCGCCGATCTCGTTCTGCAGCCACAACTGCCCCAAGCTGTAGTCCTCGAGCCATTCGAGCAGGCGTTCTTTGTCGTCTGCACATCGAGTGAAGCGCGTCCTCCCGTTCACGCGGTCGGCGACCACGACATCTTCCGGCATGAAGTGGTCCAGCAAGAGCGATGATTGCGTTGCAAGGATGATCTGCGTTTTTACGGAAGCTTGTCGGACCAGCGAAGCCAACAATGTGATCGCGGCGGGATGCAGCCCCAGTTCCGGCTCGTCCAGGAGGATGACTGGCGGGCGGAGTTTCTCCGGCTGCAGCAGCAGGGTCGCCAAGGCGATGAAGCGGAGGGTGGCGTCGGAGAGCGCGTCGGCGCCGAAGACGGCGTCCGAGCCTACGGCATTCCATTCGAAACGCAGGGTTTCCTCGTTCGGATCCTCCGGTTCCAGTACGAAATCCTTGAAGAACGGCGCGATGAGTTGAACGGTGCGGAGGATCAAGCCGTACGAGAATTCGTGCTCCGCGCGCAGCAGGTGCAGCAACGCGGCGAGGTTGGAGCCGTCCGGGCGCAGCGCGCGGTTGTCGTGCAGCCGGTTGGCGCTCCGCAAAGGAGAGCGCGGCCCCGCATTGTTGAAGTGATAGAGGTTCCAGCCGCTCAGATGCTCCCGCAGCCGCTCTATGCCCGCAGGTCTTTCGGCGGCCGGCGAAGCGAACAGTCCGGATTCCCGGCGGTCCGGGTTTTCGGACCAAACCAGTTGCATCCGGGAACGGCTGGGCCCATCGGGGTCCGCGGAATGCATCTGCTCGCCGCGGACATGCAGCGTGCCGGCTCCCTCGGAGGCCAGTTCGACCCGATAGCGGGCTTTGATCTCGGAGTCGGCGAAAGCGACCTCGATCGCGATGCGGTTCGTTTCCTCCGCGCCGAAATGAAGCAGCCATTCGGCGCCGCCGGACCGCCGGACGTAGCGCTGGAGGTTTCCTTGGGAAACGGCTTGCAGCAGCGCGAGCGCGTGGAAGAGATTCGATTTTCCGGAGCCGTTCGCGCCGACCAAGACGTTGATCCGCCCGAGCTGCAGGCGCTCGGTGTGCCGGACGCTGCGGAAGCCCTGGATGGTGATCCAGTCGATCATGAGGCCGTGCTGACGCCGTCGCTGGCGGTTTCCGATTCTACCGCGCCGGCTCCGGGAACGGCCAGCGTCTGCCCGCAGCGCACGGCTTTCTCGACGGCGACGGCCCCGTCCCAGCGCCAGTCGCCGGCGGCGTGCAGCAGCACCACGGTCGAGCCCAGGTGGAAGCGGCCCAGCTCGTCGCCGCGCGCGAGCCGCGCCGGCTCCCGCTCGCGGTAGTCCCAGCGCGCCACCGCCCGTCCCGCCGGCGACACCATGCCGTGCCAGGCGATCTCGATCGCGGCCACGTTGAGCGCGCCGACCATCACCACCGCGAACGCCGCGCCGTCCCCGTCCTCGAACAGGCAGGCGACCCGCTCGTTGCGCGCGTACAGGCGCGGGATCTGCTGCGCGGCCCAGGGCGCGACGCTGTGCTGGCGGCCGGGGATGCGGCGCATGGCGAGCAGCCGGCCGGCCGCCGGCATGTACACCCGGTGGCAGTCCTGCGGCGCGAGGTAGAGCGTGGCGTACGCGCCGCCGGCGAAGCGCCCGCCGTCGCCGGCGTCGGCCAGCAGTTCGCCGGCGGTGAAGGTCTGGCCCTTGGCCTGGATCAGCCGGCCGCCCTCGATGCGGCCGAACTGGCTGACGCGGCCGTCGCAGGGCGCGGCCAGCGCGTCCGGCCGCTCCGGCCAGGGCCGCAGCCCGGGCTTGATCGCGCGCGTGAACAGCGCGTCTAGGGTGGGGTAGGCGGCGGGGTCTTCGAGCTCCGCCTCGTCCATGCGCAGCGCGTACTTCCGCAGGAACAGCCGGATCAGCAGGTCTTTCGCCGCCGGCGCCTCGAGGCGCGCCAGCCAGCCCGGGACCGCCGACACCCAGGCGTGCGGCAAGGCGCCGAACAGCGCCGCCTTGAGGACGGGCCAGCGCGCCCGCCAGGGGGCGCCGCGCGGCGCGCTCACGAGCGCGCCGCCCGCAGCCGGCGCAGGTCGGCGGCGATGGCGTCCGGGTCGTGCGGCGGGGTGAACACCCCGGCCAGGCGCGCCGCGGGGTCGACCAGCCAGACGGCGGCGCTGTGGTCGATCAGGTAGCCGGCGGCGAGTTCGCGCCGCTCGGCGAACGCGCCCAGTTCCGCCATCAGCGCGGCGACCGCCGCGGGCGCGCCGGTCGCGCCCAGGGTGCCGGGGCGGAAGTGCGCGACGTAGCCGGCCAAGGCCGCCGGCGCGTCGCGCCCGGGATCGACCGAGACGAACACGATGCGGGCGTCCGGGTCGTCCAGCCGGTCGAGCGCGGCGCTCAGCCGCTGCAGGGTCGGCGCGCAGATGTCCGGGCACTGCGCGTAGCCGAAGAACAGCAGGCTCCAGCGGCCGGCGAAATCGTCCGGGCCGAGCGGCCGGCCGGCGTGGTCGGCGAGCGCGAACGCGGGCAGGGGCCGGGCCTGCTCGCCGAACACCGTGGCGGCGCGCCAGGGCGCCTCGGGCGCGGCCGGCCACAGCAGCCAGGCGGCGGCGGCGGCGGCGGCCGCCAGCGGCAGCGCGAGCCGGAGCGGGCGGAGGCGGGACACGGGCGGGACGGCGGGCGGGGCGGCGGACGGGGCGGATTATAGAAGCCGCCGGGCGCGGTGTTAAACTTTGCCGCATGGCCGGCAACACTTTCGGCGCCCTGTTCGCGGTGACCTCTTTCGGCGAGAGCCACGGCCCGGCCATCGGCGGCGTGGTGGACGGCTGCCCGCCGGGCCTGGAGCTGTCGGCGGCGGACCTGCAGGGCGAGCTCGACCGGCGGAAGCCGGGGCGGAGCCGCCACACCAGCCAGCGGCGCGAGCCGGACGAGGCGCGCATCCTGTCCGGGGTGTTCGAGGGGCGCACCACCGGCGCGCCCATCGGCCTGCTGATCGAGAACCGCGACGCCCGGTCCAAGGACTACGACGAGCTGCGCGAGCTGTACCGCCCGGGCCACGCCGACTACGCCTACGACCGCAAGTACGGCTTCCGCGACCACCGCGGCGGCGGCCGCGCCTCGGCGCGCGAGACCGCGGTGCGGGTGGCGGCCGGCGCCATCGCCCGCAAGTACCTGCGCGAGCGCTACGGGGTCGCCATCCGCGGCTGCGTGCGCCAGATCGGGCCGCACCGCGCCGCGGCGGTGGACTGGGACGCGGCCGCGGCCAACCCGCTGGGCTTCCCGGACGCGGCGCGGGCCGCGGAGCTGGAGGCGTACGTGGACGAGCTGCGCCGCGCCGGCGATTCCGTCGGCGCCTGCGTCGAGGCCGAGGCGAGCGGGCTGCCGGCCGGCTGGGGCGAGCCGGTGTTCGACCGCCTGGACGCGGCCGTCGGCCAGGCCATGCTCAGCATCAACGCGGTCAAGGCGGTGGCCATCGGCGACGGCTTCGACGCGGTCGCCCAGCGCGGCAGCGAGCACCGCGACGAGCTGACCCCGGACGGCTTCCTGTCCAACCACGCCGGCGGCGTGCTCGGCGGCATCAGCACCGGGCAGGACCTGCGCGTGTCGGTGGCGTTCAAGCCGACCTCCAGCATCCGCGCGCCCGGGCGCACGGTGGACCGGCGCGGGCGCCCGGCGGAAGTGTCGACCAAGGGCCGCCACGACCCCTGCGTCGGCCTGCGCGCGGCGCCGATCGTCGAGGCCATGCTGGCGCTGGTGCTGATGGACCACGCGCTGCGCCACCGCGCCCAGTGCGGGGAGCCCGCGTCCGCGGCATGACCCCGCGCCTGTACCCGCGCTTCTGCGGCTTCTACTTCTGCTACTTCGCGGCGTTCGGCGTCTTCCTGCCGTTCTGGCCGCTGTACCTGCAGCACCTGGGCTTCGGCGCGGTCGAGATCAGCCAGCTGATGGCGGTGCTGATGGGCACCGCGATCGCGGCGCCGAACTTCTGGGGCCACCTGGCCGACGCCACCGGCCGCCGGCTGCCGCTGATCCGCCTCGCCTCCTTCGTCAGCGCCGCCGCCGCGCTGGCGCTGCTGTGGACCACCGGCTTCTACTGGATGGCCGGCGCGCTGCTGGTGTTCGGCTTCTTCTGGTACGCCTCGCTGCCGCTGGTGGAGGGGGTCACCATGAGCCACCTGGAGCACGCGGAGAGCCCCTACTCCTACCCGGAGGTGCGGGTGTGGGGCTCGCTCGGCTTCATCGCCGCCTGCCTGGCGCTGCTGCCCGCCAACTTCGGCGGCATCGTCTGGTCGCTGATCCCGCTGGCGCTGTTCCTGTGCCACCTGGCGATGTTCGGCTTCGCGCTGTCGCTGCGCGGCCGCGACCACCACCGCGAGCACCCGCCGCACGTGTCGATGGCCAACCTGCTGCGCCACCCCGCGGTGTTCGCGCTGCTGGCGGCGTTCGTGCTGATGCAGACCAGCCACGGCGCGTTCTACACGTTCTTCTCGATCTACCTGGACGACCACGGCTACCCGCTGTGGGCGCTGGTGGCGCTGTGGGCGCTCGGCGTCGGCGGCGAGACGCTGGTGTTCCTGGGCTTCGCGCGCTACCTGGCGCACCACGACCCGCACCACCTGTTCGCGCTCGCCTTCCTGCTCGCCGCGGTGCGCTGGGCGGCGCTCGGCGCCTGGCCGGACAGCGCGCTGGCGGTGGCCGGCTCGCAGCTGCTGCACGCCGCCACCTACGGCCTGTACCACGCGGTGGCGGTGTCGCTGGTGCACCGCCTGTTCCCGGGGCGGATGCAGAGCCGCGGCCAGGCGCTGTACCAGTCGCTGAACTTCGGCGTCGGGCTGACCTTGGGCATGCTGCTGTCGGGGCTGGCGTGGGACGCCTGGGGCGGGCAGGCCACGTTCCACGCCTCGGCCGGGGTGGCGCTGGCCGGCATGGCGCTCGGCTGGGCGGCGGTGCGCTACGCCTCGCCGCTCGACGAGCAGACGCGCTGAGCGGGCGGGTCCCGGCGGCGCCGTCAAGCGTCGCGGCTGTTCGGGCTGCGGCTTCCCGGGGCCGGGAGCGCAGGCATCGTTCCGGGCGGCGGGCGGCTGGCGGGCCAGAATGGGGCGCGATAGGGGCGCGATGGGGGCGCGATGGGGGCGCGATGGGGGCGCGATAGGGGCGCAATGGGGGCGCGATAGGGGCGCAATGGGGGCGCAATGGGGGCGCGATGGGGGCGCGATGGGGGCGCAATGGGGGCGCGATGGGGGCGCAATAGGGGCGCAATGGGGGCGCAATGGGCGCGCGATGGGGGGCAGGTTTTGGCCCATGTCGGGCGCCAAAAATATTCTGGACTCGGGGCGGGCGGATGGGCTGGAAAGCGTCCCGCTGGGCATACAGCAATTCGCCGGCCGCTGCCGGCGCGACGCCGGGGGGTCGTGACGGGAGAGCAGAGACGCGGGTGCAACCGCTCGGTTCGCCCGCCGGGGGCGGGACGCTCCGGCGCGTCCGCGGAGGCGATGCGGCGCGGCAGGCCGGTCTGCTCCGCCACCTGTTTCGCCAGGGTCGTTTTGCCGACCTGCCGCGGACCGGCGACGATCTGCAGGAACCGGCGCGGCTCGTCCCGCAGCCGGCGCAGCAGCAGGGCGGCTTGCGGCCGGGTGAAAGACAAGTTACTTGTTGTTAATGAGTAATTTTGCTGCAAATGCCTAGTAATCCTGAAGCATTGCCGAGGCGGCATTGTCGGTTCGGATTTGGCGTAGAATAGGCCGAGGCGGATTGTTTTCATGTTTGCGGGAAGCGGTTGATGGCGAGCGGAGAGGCATTGGCGGAGTTGGCCCCGCCTAGGCTGGCCGGCGCCCCGCACAACTCGGAACGGCCGCAAGCGCCTCAGTTCCATGTCGGCGATGCGCGCGAGGTATTGCAGACTTTCGCCGATGCCAGCGTCGACTTCTGCATGACTAGTCCGCCGTACTGGGGGCAACGCCAATACGCGGAGACTGGAATCGGCTTGGAGCCGGAGTATCGCGATTACGTCGGCAGGCTGTGCGAGGTTTTCGCGGAAGTGCGGCGTGTGCTCAAGCCGGCGGGCTCGTTCTGGCTGAATGTCGGCGACGCATACCTGCGCAAGAGTTTGCTCGGCCTGCCGTGGCGGATCGCTTTGCAGTTGGTCGACCGGCAGGGCTGGCTGCTGCGCAACGATGTCATCTGGCACAAGGTCAAGGGCGGCCCGGACAATTCGAAAGACAAGCTGCGCAACACCTACGAGCATGTGTTCCATTTCGTCAAGTCGCCGAAGTACTATTACGATGCGGATGCGGTCCGCTCGAGCCCCAAGAAAGCGCTGGTCCGCAACGGCGCGGTGGTGTCGGCGACGGGCGTCTCGGGCGTTCGCTACCGGCGGCAGATCGAGCTGTCCACCGAACTTTCGCCGCAGGAGAAGAAAGCGGCGCTGACGGCCCTGAAAGAAATGCTCGACCAGGTGCGCGGCGGCGCCATCGCGGATTTCCGCATGATCATCCGCGGCCAGCAGCGGGTCACGCATTCGGATTCCACTAAGGTCTCCGGCCGCGCCAAGGAGCTCCGCGACCGGGGATTTTATTTCCTGCGCTACCACCCGGACGGCAGCAAGCCGCCGGACGTGTGGGACATCCTGCCGGAGGACACCCAGCACCGGCAGCGGCACTTCGCCCCGTACCCCGAGGATCTGTGCAAGATTCCGCTGTTGGCGACGTGTCCGCCGGGCGGAGTCGCGCTGGATCCGTTCTGCGGCACCGGAACGACCCTGCTGGTGGCCCGGCAGCTGGGGCGGAGGGGCGTCGGCATTGATTTGTGCGCGGAGTACATCGAGCAGGCGAGCCGGCGCTGCCAAGTGCTGCTGTGAGTCAGATTGTCGACTTGTTCGGCCGCCGCACGGCGGCGGGAAGCGAGCAGGCTTGGCGTGACGTTCTGCGGGGGCAGGAATGTCCGTTCCGCAAAAGCCGCTGCGTCAAGGTGCGCAAGAGCGCGCCGGAGGTGGCCATTGGCACGTGCACGGTTCGCGCCGGCAAAACGGGCGCGCCGATCGTCATTTGCCCTTTCCGCCTGCTGCAGCGGCGGCAGATCTTTGTCGACAGCCTGCATCTGCTGGGCGCGCACGAGCCCGGCAACGAGCTGCACGTGATTCCGGAAGTGGCGGTGCCGGGCGGGAGCGTGGACTATTTTCTGGTATCCGCGCAGAGGCGCAAGGTCGTGGATTTTGCCGGGATAGAAATTCAGGCGCTGGACACCACGGGCACGATCTGGCCTGCGCGGCAGCGGTTTCTGCGGGATCGGGGCGTGATGCCGGAGGATGAAGAGGACTTGGCGGACAGGCCGTTCGGGATCAACTGGAAAATGACGGCCAAGACCATCCTGATGCAGCTGCACCACAAGGTGGAGACGTTCGACGGCATGAACAAGCGGCTGGTGTTGGTGCTGCAGGACCATCTGATGGAATACATGCAGCGAGAGTTTTCATGTGCCCACCTTGAATCCGCCAAACTCGGCAACGCGATGCATTTTCATGTCTACGCCTACGAGGAAAGTTCCGGCGCCGGCGACCTGAGGCTGGCGACGAGGAAAAGCACGGATGCTCCCGGCGTCGCCGCCTGCCTGAACATACGGGCGGAGCCGAATGTGGAGATGGCGGGCGTGGTGGAGCGGCTGGAAGCCAAGATTTCGGACGAGACGGTATTGCAGATCTAGACATTGGGAAAATGGGCGACAGGCCGACCTTGTCGGCGATCTCTGATGTCATGCGGCGGCTCTGGTCCGGAAAATATGCATGGTTGCCGCCGCGAACCTCTGCGGTGACTTTCCGATCCTATTCGAGTTCAGGCCCGGTTGTCCCAAGGGGCTGACGCGGATTACGAGAAAGTTCCGGCGCGCGCGGGGAGCGGCTCCGGCCTGAGCGCGCAAGGCGCGGGTTCAACGGTCGGCTGCGCGCGGCGGACTATCCGGACGCGGGCTCAAGGGCGACCTTAAGGCGGGCTCCCGCCAGCATGCCCTCGACTCGCGCCACCCGGTCGCTGAGGTCGCGGATGCCCCCGCCGAGGTCTTTCCGCAGCATCCCCATGTCCCGGTGCAGATGCCACAGGCACGCGAGCACGGCTGCGCCCAGAGCGACGGCGCCGATGGTTTCCGCGTCCATCTCAGTGTTCTCTGCGTTTGTTGCGGTTCGCGCCGGGCAGTATACCGCGAAGCGTTCCGCGTGCTCGCTCAGTTCGAAAGCGGCGCGGCCGCCGTCCGGGCGGCGCTTGCGCTCCCGGCCGCGGCAATCCAGAGTTCGGAAAGTCGCGGCGCTTGACAATGGCGCTTGATGCCGTCAGTGTTGTGATATAGTCAAAGTCCGCCTCGGCGGAGGTCCGGACTTGCGCTTTTCGGAGCATGCATTCCGGAGGTTGTTCTCGCCCGCGATGGGAGTAATGCTGGGAAAGCCGTGATGTTCGACAGCTTGGAAGCCGTCCGCGGGCTCGAAGCGGCCGGGGTCGAGCGCAACCATGCCGCAGCCATGGTCAAGGCGATTGTCGCCGCCACCGAAACCGGCCGGCAAGAGCTGGCGACGAAAACCGATATCGCTCAGTTTGAAGTCAGGCTGGAGGCCCAGCTTGCCGCGGCGATCAACAAGATGCTGCTGGGCCAGCTGGCGGCCGCCGGATTGCTGTTCGCCGCGCTGAAGCTTTTTTGAACCCGCCCGCGAGCTCGAAGCGGCCGGGGTCGAGCGCAACCATGCCGCAGCCATGATCAAGGCGATTGCCGCCGCCACCGGAACCGGCCGGCAAGAGCTGGCGACGAAGGCCGACATCGCTGAACTCAGGGTGGATTTCGCCAAACTTGAGGGCAAGTTGGAAGCCAAGCTTGCCGTGGCGATCAACAAGATGCTGCTGGGCCAGCTGGCGGTCGCCGGGCTGCTGTTCGCCGCGCTGAAGCTTTTTTGAAGCCGCCCGCGGGTAGAATGGCGGCCGGCGAGTTGCGCTTCTAGACGTGGGCAAACGGGCGGGCGGGGTGCCCGCCGCTGGATGATGCCGGCGCGGCCGCCCCCGGAAGGCTGGAAGCTGGAATCCCGCGGCGCTTAACGCGCCTCGCCATGGGCGTTATGGTATAGTCGGATTCCGCTTTGGCGGACGTCCGGGCTCGCGCTTTTCGGAGCATGCATTCCGGTAAATTGTTCTTGACCGCGATGGGAGTAATGCTATGGATGCCGTGATGTTCGACAGCCTTGAAGCCGCCCGCGAGCTCGAAGCGGCCGGGGTCGAGCGCAACCATGCCGCGGCCGTGGTCAAAACGGTTGTTGCCGCCACTGAGGCCGGCCGGGGAGGTTTGGCGACGAAAGCCGACATTGCTGAACTCAAGGTGGATTTTGCCAAGCTTGAAGCCAAGTTTGCTGTACTGGAGACCAAGTTCGCCACGGCGATCAACAGGATGGTGCTGAGCCAGATTGCGGTCGCCGGGCTGCTGTTCGCCGCGCTGAAGCTTTTCTGACGGCGCCCGCGAGCTCGAAGCGGCTGGGGTCGAGCGCAACCATGCCGCAGCCATGATCAAGGCGATTGCCGCCGCCGCCGGAACTAGCCGGCAAGATCTGGCGACGAAAGCCGACATCGCTGAACTCAAGGTAGATTTTGCCAAGCTTGAAGCCAAACTTGCCGCGGCGATCAACAAGATGCTGCTGGGCCAGCTGGCGGCCGCCGGGTTGCTGTTCGCCGCGCTGAAGCTTTTCTGACGGCGCGGCGGCGCGCCCGCCGCCCGGACGGTTCCTGCGCCCCAGGCTTCCGGGAAAGGGGGGAGTCCGAGAAGTAGTGGCACTGAAATCGCTTGCTGTATAATCCGCGCCAGTCGTCCGGCGCGGCAGCGGGGCCCGCGAGGGGGAGTTCGGCATCTGCTCGGCTTGGTTTCTCTGGAAAATATGCCCCCCCCCCCCGTTTGTGCGCGCCGCGGCCGGAGCATGACCGCGGGACGGCCCGCGCGGCGGGGCCGTGGCTGTCTGAAATGAGCCCCCCCCCCCCGTATTACCCGCGTCCCGCGGCCGCGCCGTGACCGCGGGGTTCCGCCGGGAGCGGCCGCGGCGCGCCTGGCCGGCGGCGCTGCTGGCCGCGCCGCTGCTGTTCGCGGCGGTGCCGGCGGCGGCGGATCATGCGCCTACGTTGCAGATAAGTTTGTCCGAGACTTCCATCACGGAAGGGGAAAGCGTCACCGTAACCGTCCGCTGCACCGCGAATTGCGAAGTTCCTCATCTTGGCGGCGGCAACAGCTACATCTACCAGGAGACCCTGTGGGTGGACTTCGCGATCACCTCCGCCACGGGGGTCAGCCTGACCGGCACGCGGCTGAGTTTCGCTGGCGTGACAAACTTCCAACGGAATTTGGGCGCGACGACGGGGACGGTGACGATCTCGACCGAGGATGACGCGGTCTACAGCGGGGAGCGGGAGGTGACGGTGTCGGCGACGTTTCCTTGGACGGACGCCAACCCCAACATGGGCCGGGCCACCCGACACAGTGGCTGGTACTGGATAACGCAAGGTGGCCATCGCCCCGCGATCAACAGCCCCGTGCTGACGGTCGAGGAGAACGACCCGAACCTCCAGTTGCGGGTCGTCCAGACCGGCGGGACGACCGTGGTCACGGAAGCCGGCGGCACGGACACGTTCAAGGTGTCCGCGTCGCACGAGCCGACGGGCGGGGGGAGCATTTCGACGCAGGTCACGACCCTCGACCCCGACGAGTGCGTGGTGTCGGTGGACGGCGGCGCGACGTATTCCAGCGCCTCCACCAGCAACGCCAAGACGCTGACGCTCGTGGCCGACGGCGCGTCCACTTCCGCCACGAGCAGCGAATGGGACGAGGGGCACACGGTGACGGTGCGGGGCGTGGACGACAGCACGTCGGACGGCGACGAGGCGTGCCGGATCTCGCTCGACCCGTCCGGCGGCGGGTACGACGGCGCGGAGACCGTGACCGTGCAGGCGACCAATCTGGACGACGACGCGGGACCGACGGTGATGCTGTCGGTGTCGCCGACGTCGGTCGCGGAGGGCGGGACGGCGACGGTGTCGGCGACGCTGAGTCGCGCCTCAAGCGGGGACGCGACGGTGACGGTGCACAACATGACAGGAGTGTATACGGCGGATGCCGCGGATCAGACCATCACGATCATGGCGGGGCAGACCTCGAACGCTTCGGACACGGTGACGATCACGGCGGGCACGGACGACGACGTCGACGAGCCGGACCAGAATGTGCTGGTGACGGGTTCGGTATTCGCGAGCGGCGGGGCGACGTTCGGCTCGGTGGCGGGCGCGGCGCTGGCCATCACCGACAACGACGCGACGCCGACGGTGACGCTGTCGGTGGCGGCCGCGACGATCAAGGAGAGCAGCGGCACGGCGAGCGAGACGATGACGACGGTGACGGCGACGCTGAGCCGCGCCTCGAGCGAGGCGACGACGGTCACGGTGACGCCGTCGGCGGGGGAGTACACGGTGGAGTCGGACGCGGAGATCGAGATCGCGGCGGGGATGACCACGGACGCGGAGACGGTGACCATCACGGCGGTGGACAACAATGTCGACGAGCGCGACCGCCGGGTGACGGTGACGGGCACGGCGGAGAATGATCACGCCATCGGCGCAGTGACGGGGGCGGCGCTGACCATCACCGACGACGAGATGCTGTCGGCGGGGCTGACGCTGTCGAAGACCATGGTGACGACCCGCGAGGGCGGGGTGATGACGGATTCGTTCACGGTGCGCCTGACGGGCGAGCCGACGGCGGCGGTGACGGTCGGCGTCGCGCTGACCGGCAGCAACACGGACGAGGCGACGGTGAGCCCTTCGAGCCTGACGTTCACCACCAGCGACTGGGACGTGCCGCGGACGGTGACGGTGACGGGGGTGGACGACAGCCTGCGGGACGCCGATCAGGCGTACACGATCACGCTGGACCCGAGCAGTCCCGGCAGCGGCGGCGACAGCAACTACGACGGCTTGGCGAGCGCGACGGTGTCGGGCACGAACGTGGACAACGACAGCTGCTCGGCGACGAATCCCTGCGCGAAGCTGACGCTGTCGGCGGACGAGATCTACGAGCGGCCGGGCCACGCCACGCGGCAGGCGGCGCTGCGGGCGGAGCTGACCCACAACGCGCCGGCGGACGTGACGATCCGGGTGTCGGCGGCGCCGGGGACGAACGCGGCGGCCGACGACTATACGCTGACGGGGAACACGCTGTTGGTCCGGGCGGGGACGAAGATCAGCACGGGGACGGTGCCGATCACGGCGGTGGACGACGACATCGATTCGGTGGGGGTGCTGGATGCGCCGAATCCGTTGCTGGACGAGAACGGCATGCCCAAGAGCGGCGTGCTGACCGGCAAGCTGGTGACGATTTCGGGCACGGTGACCGCCGGCGCGGCGCTGGCGCCGTCGAGCGTGAACCTGGTGATCAACGACGACGACACGGCGGACCTGGTGTACACGCCGGCGCCGCCTTCCGGCCGGATTCCCCGGTATTGCCGGAGCAACCCGAGCCTGCCGGAATGCACTTCGATCTACCTCAGCGTGAAGGAGACCGGCAGCGCGGCCGAGACGGCGAAGACGTTCCAGGTGAAGCTGAACAGCGAGCCGACGGCGAACGTGAGGGTGCGGATCTACGTGCGCGAAGAGGGCGTCGGCGAGGGCAAGGTGTCGAAGGCCGGCGCGGCGCCGGCGGACTCGACGACGCTGACGTTCACGCCGCAGAACTGGAACGCGAACCAGACGGTGACGCTGACCGGGGTGGACGACCGGGAAGTGGACGGCGACGTGGACTACCAGCTGGGCGTCAGTTCGAGCAGCGCCGCCACGGACGCCTACCAGACCAAGGTGCGGACGGAGCGTCTGCAGGTGCGGACCGAAGACACGAGCGTGGCGCCGACGCTGGTGCTGACGCCGGCGGCGATCGACGAGAGCGACCAGGCGAGTCCGGGGCAGCCGGCGACGAACGCGTCGACGGTGACGGCGACGCTGGACGATCCCGCCTCGGCGGCGGTGACGATCACGGTGTCGGCGGCGCCGGGGACGAACGCGGCGGCCGGGGATTTCGCGCAGACGGGGACGACGCTGACGATCGCGATGGGCGCGACGACGAGCACGGGGACGGTGACGATCGCGGCGGTGAACAACGACGTGGACGGTCCGGACGCCAAGCGGGTGACGGTGTCGGCGAGGGCATCGGGCGGCGGCCTGGCGGATCCGCAGAGCAAGACGCTGACCATCCGCGACGACGACGCGGCGGAGCTGGCGCTGTCGCGGACCTCCGGGCTGCAGACCGACGAGGGGGGCGGCACGGACACGTTCACCGTGGCGCTGGCGACGGAGCCGACGGCGACGGTGACGGTGGCGATCACCAGCGGCGACACGGGCGAGGCGACGGTGAGTCCGGCGAGCCTGAAGTTCGGGGCGACGGCGGACAGCGGCAACAGCATCTTCAAGTGGAACGACCCGCAGACGGTGACGGTGACTGGTCAGAACGACACTCCGGCGGAGTCGGACGGCGCGCAGGCCTACGCGATCGCGCTGGCGACGACCAGCACGGATACGAAGTACAACGCCCTGGCCGACGCGGAGGTGACGGGGACGAACGCGGACAACGACGCGCCGACGGTGACGCTGGCGCTGTCGCCCGCCTCGATCTCGGAGAGCGGCGGGACGAGCCAGGTGTCGGCGACGCTGAGCCAAGCCTTGGGCGCTCCCGTGACGATCACGGTGACGGCGCTGGCGGGGGCGTACTCGGTGCCGTCGTCGGCGAACACGATCACGATCGCGACGGGAGACACGACCAGCGCGGACCGGGTGACGATCACGGCGCTGGGCAACACGACGGACGAGCCGAACCGCATGGTGAAGGTGTCGGCGACGGCGGCCACCACCGACCCGCTGGGAGTGGCGGCCTCGGCGGAGGCGGACCTGACGCTGGAGGACGACGACGCGGCGCCGACGGTGACGCTGACGGCGGCGGGCGCGATCAAGGAGAACAGCAACACGCAGAGCGAGACGATGACGACGGTGTCGGCGGCGCTGAGCCACCCCTCGAGCGAAGCGACGACGATCACGCTGACGGCGGCGTCGGGGGCGGCGTACAGCGTGGGCGCGGACGCGACCATCACGATCGCGGCGGGGGACACCACGGCCAGCGGGGACACGGCGTCGGTCGCGGCGGTGGACAACGCGACGGACGCGCCGGACCGGACGGTGACGGTGACCGCCACGGCGCTGAACTCCCATGGAGCGGGGACGGTGACGGGGGCGGAGCTGACGATCGAGGACGACGACGCGGCGCCGACGGTGACGCTGACGGCGTCGCCGGGCACGATCAAGGAATCGAGCGGCACGGTCAGCGAGACGATGGCGGCGGTGTCGGCGGCGCTGAGCCATCCCTCGAGCGAGGCGACGACGATCACGGTGACGCCGTCGGCGGGGGAGTACACGGTGGGCACGGACGCGACCATCACGATCGCGGCGGGGCAGACGATGAACGCGTCGGACACGGCGTCGATCACGGCGGTGAACAACAGCCTGGACGAGGACAACCGGAGCGTGACGGTGACCGGCACGGCGGCGAACAGCCATGGGGCGGGGGCGGTGACGGGGGCGTCGCTGACCATCGAGGACGACGACGCGATGCCGTCGCTGTCGATCGATTCGCCGAGCGCGGCGGAGTCGTCGGACCTGGAGTTCACGGTGACGCTGTCGGCGGCGAGCGGCAAGCAGGTGACGGTGAACTACGCGCTGGACACGACGGACGACGGCACGGCGACCTCGGGGACGGACTACATGTCGGCGTCGGCGTCCGGGTCGCTGACGATCGCGGCGGGGGATACGAGCGAGACCATCACGGTGACGGTGACCGACGACACGACGGACGAGGCGGACGAGACGGTGCGGCTGACGCTGAGCGGCGCGATGAACGCGAGCATCGGCACGGCGACCGGAGAGGGGACGATCCAGGACAACGACGCGGCGCCGACGGTGACGCTGGCGCTGTCGCCGGCGGCGGTCGACGAGGAGGATCAGGACTCGGGGGCGCCGGACACCAGGGTGTCGACGGTGACGGCGAGCCTGAACCACGCCTCGTCGGCGGCGATCACGGTGACGGTGGCGGCGGCGGCGGTGCTCCCGGCGACGTCGGCGAACTTCACCCTGAGCTCGACGACGACGCTGACGATCGCGGCGGGCAGCCTGAACAGCACGGGGGCGGTGACGGTGACGGCGACGGGCAACACGATGTCCGACGGGGACAAGCGGGTGACGGTGTCGGGGACGGTCTCGGGCGGGGTGTCGGGTTCGGCGTCGGCGAATCCGTCGCCGGTGACGCTGACGATCCGGGACGACGACGCGCCGACGCTGTCGCTGGTGCTGGGGGCGACGACGATCGCCGAGAGCGGCGCGGGCAACTCGACCACGATCGCGGCGTCGCTGAACCGGGCGTCGACGGCGGTGACGACGATCACGCTGACGGCGCCGTCGGGGACGACGCTGAGCGGGACGACGCTGACGATCGACGCGAACGAGACCTCGAGCGCGACCGCGGCCACGGCGGCGCACCGGTCGGTGACGATCACGGCGGTGGACAACACGCGTGACGAAGTGGATCAAATGGTGGAGGTGACGGGCGCGACGACCAACACGGGCGTGTCGGGGCCGGCGGCGGTGATGCTGACGATCACGGACGACGACGCGCAGCCGTCGCTGTCGATCGGCAGCGCGAGCGTGACGGAGGGGAACAGCGGCTCGGCGAGCCTGACGTTCACGGTGACGCTGTCGACGGCGAGCGGCCGGCAGGTGACGGTGGATTACGCGCCGGACTCGACGGACGACGGCACGGCGACCTCGGGGACGGACTACACGTCGGCGTCGGCGTCGGGGACGCTGACGTTCGCGGCGGGGACGACGTCGCAGACGATCGCGGTGTCGGTGACCGGGGACACGCTGGACGAGCCGAACGAGACGGTGCGGTTGACGCTGAGCAACGCGAGCAGCGCGAGCATCAGCACGGCGACCGGGGTGGGGACGATCACGGACGACGACGCGCAGCCGTCGCTGTCGATCGGCAGCGCGAGCGTGACGGAGGGGAACAGCGGCTCGGCGAGCCTGACGTTCACGGTGACGCTGTCGGCGGCGAGCGGCCGGCAGGTGACGGTGGATTACGCGCCGGACTCGACGGACGACGGCACGGCGACCTCGGGGACGGACTACACGTCGGCGTCGGCGTCGGGGACGCTGACGTTCGCGGCGGGGACGACGTCGCAGACGATCGCGGTGTCGGTGACCGGGGACACGCTGGACGAGCCGAACGAGACGGTGCGGTTGACGCTGAGCAACGTGATGAACGCGAGCATCAGCACGGCGACGGGAGTGGGGACGATCACGGACGACGACGCGCAGCCGTCGCTGTCGATCGGCAGCGCGAGCGTGACGGAGGGGAACAGCGGCTCGGCGAACCTGAACTTCACGGTGACGCTGTCGGCGGCGAGCGGGCGGACGGTGACGGTGGATTACGCGCCGGACTCGACGGACGACGGCACGGCGACGTCGGGGACGGACTACACGGCATCGTCGGCGTCGGGGACGCTGACGTTCGCGGCGGGACAGACGACCAGGACGATCGCGGTGTCGGTGACCGGGGACACGCTGGACGAGCCGAACGAGACGGTGCGGTTGACGCTGAGCAACGTGATGAACGCGAGCATCAGCACGGCGACGGGAGTGGGGACGATCACGGACGACGACGCGCAGCCGTCGCTGTCGATCGGCAGCGCGAGCGTGACGGAGGGGAACAGCGGCTCGGCGAATCTGAACTTCACGGTGACGCTGTCGGCGGCGAGCGGCCGGCAGGTGACGGTGGATTACGCGCCGGACACGACGGACGACGGCACGGCGACGCCGGGGACGGACTACACGTCGGCGTCGGCATCGGGGACGCTGACGTTCGCGGCGGGGACGACGTCGCAGACGATCGCGGTGTCGGTGACCGGGGACACGCTGGACGAGCCGAACGAGACGGTGCGGTTGACGCTGAGCAACGTGATGAACGCGAGCATCAGCACGGCGACGGGAGTGGGGACGATCACGGACGACGACGCGCAGCCGTCGCTGTCGATCGGCAGCGCGAGCGTGACGGAGGGGGACAGCGGCTCGGCGAGCCTGACGTTCACGGTGACGCTGTCGGCGGCGAGCGGGCGGACGGTGACGGTGGGCTACGCAGCGGATGCGACGGATCCCGGCACGGCGACCTCGGGGACGGACTATACGGCGCTGACCGCGGGGACGCTGACGTTCGCGGCGGGGACGACATCGCAGACGATCACGGTGTCGGTGACCGGGGACACGCTGGACGAGGCGAACGAGACGGTGCGGGTGACGCTGAACACGCCGACCAACGCGAGCATCGGCACGGCGACCGGGGTGGGGACGATCACGGACGACGACGGGGCGCCGTCGCTGTCGATCGGCAGCGCGAGCGTGACGGAGGGGGACAGCGGCTCGGCGAGCCTGACGTTCACGGTGACGCTGTCGCCGGTCAGCGGGCAGACGGTGACGGTGGGCTACGCGGTGGTTTCGACCGACGCGGGGACGGCGACCGCGGGGACGGATTATGCGGCGGTGACGCCGGGCACGCTGACGTTCGCGGCGGGGACGACGTCGCAGACGATCACGGTGTCGGTGACCGGGGACACGCAGGACGAGCCGGACGAGACGGTGAAGGTGACGCTGAGCGGCGCGAGCAACGCGGGCATCGGCACGGCGGTCGGCGCCGGCACGATCACGGACGACGACGGGACGCCGACGGCGGCGCTGTCGGTTTCGCCGTCGTCGATTGCGGAGAACGGCGGGACGAGCCGGGTGTCGGCGACGCTGAGCAACGCCTCGAGCGCGGCGACGACGGTGACGGTGACGGCGGCGGCGGGGTACACGGTGCCGGCGGCGCCGAACAACGCGATCACGATCGCGGCCGGCGCGCTGGCGGGGTCGGGGACGGTGACCATCACGGCGGTGGACAACAGCGTCGACGCGCCGGCGGACAACGTGGTGACGGTGACCGGCACGGCGGCGAACAGCCAGGGGGTCGCCGCGGCGGCGACCGGCGCGACGCTGACCATCACCGACGACGACGTGGCGGGGCTGACGCTGTCGCGGACTTCCGGGCTGGACACCGACGAGGACGGCACGACGGACACGTTCACGGTGCGGCTGGCGTCGCTGCCGGCGGCGACGGTGACCGTCAACATCGCCAGCGACACCCCGGCCGAAGCGACGGTTTCGCCGGCGAGCCTGCGGTTCGCGGCGGCGGCCAGCGGCAGCGGCCTGACCCAGGTGTTCGCGTGGAACGATCCGCAGACGGTGACGGCGACCGGCGTGGACGACAGCCCGCCGGCCCTGGACGGCCCCCAGGCCTACGAGATCACGCTGTCGACGGCCAGTTCGGCCATGCAGTACAACAACCTGAGCCGGACGGTGGCGGGGACGAACCGCGACAACGAGGCGCCGACGGTGACGCTGGAATTGTCGGCGGCGACGGTGACGGAGGGCGGCTCGGTGACGGTGACGGCGCGCTTGGACCGGACGGTGGCGGAGGCGACGGCGGTCGCGCTGACGGCGTCGGCGGGCGACGGCGCGCCGGCGGGGATTTTCCAGCTGAGCACGACGACGCTGACGGTGCCGGCGGGCGAGACCGAGAGCGCGGCGGCGACCCTCACCGCGGTGGACGACGAGGTGGACGCGCCGGACCGGACGGTGACGTTGTCGGGGACGGTCAGCGGCGGCCAGGGGGCGTCGAACCCGGCGGACGTGACGCTGGCCATCGAGGACGACGAGGCGGCGCCGGCGGTGACGCTGACGCCGGCGGCGCCGGAGATCTGGGAGAGCGGGGCGGGCAGCCGCACCGCGGTGTCGGCGACGCTGAGTCACGCCTCGAGCCGGGCGACGACGATCACGGTGCGCCCGGTGGCCGGGATGTACCGGGTGGTGGGGCGCGCGGTGATCGTGATTCCGGCGTTCCGGACGACCAGCGAGGATCGGGTGACCATCGAGGCGGTGGACAACGCGGAGACGGCGGCGCAGGCGGATCTGGTGGTGCGGATGACGGCGCGGATGGAGAACGCCCAAGGCGAGGGGCCGGTGCGCGCGGCGCCGCTGACGGTGCTGGACGACGAGACGGCGTCGGTGGAGCTGATGCTGGAGCCGGCGGCGGTGTCCGAGGGCGAAACGGCGCGGGTGTCGGCGCGGCTGACGCGGGCGATTTCGGCGCCGGTGACGGTGACCGTGTCGGCGGCGCCGGGCGAGCACGCGACGGCCGCGGACTTCCGCCTGGGGGCGGAGCGCGTGCTGACGATCCCGGCCGGGCAGACCGCGAGCGCGGGTTCGGCGGCCATCGCGGCGGCGGACGACGCGGTGGACGCGCCGGACCGGACGGTGGAGGTGACGGCGGCGGTGTCGTCGTCGGTGCGGGCGCGGACGCCGCGGCCGGCGCTGCTGACCATCGAGGACGACGAGGAGACGCCGCGGGTCGTGCTGGTGCTGACGCCGGCGGCGATCGACGAGCGCGGCGAGAACACCGAGGCGGCGGTGTCGGCGCGGCTGAGCGGCGCGTCGAGCGAGGCGACGACGATCGCGGTGTCGGCGTCGGGCGAGGGCTTCGAGCAGCGCGGGACGACGCTGACGATCCCGGCGCTGGGGACGGAGAGCGCGGCCTCGGTCGTCATCGCGGCGCGGGACGACGGGGAGCCGGCGGCGGACCGGACGGTGACGGTGTCGGGGCGGGCGGAGAACGCGCACGGCGTCGAGCAGCCGGCGGACGCGGCGCTGACCATCCGCGACGGCGACGGCTCGGACGCGGTGACCGAGACGCTGCTGCCGGAGGCGGCGCGGGCGATGGCGGACAGCCGGGCGGCGGCGGTGCGGCGGCGGCTGGAGGGCGCGGCCGCGGCCGCGGCGACGGAGCTGCCGGCGCTGACGGAGGTGCTGGAGCGGCACGGGCCGTCCATGCAGGACGACGCGCTGGAGTGGAGGCCGCTGCTGGGGCAGTCGTCGTTCACCCTGCCGCTGGGCGCGGACGAGGGCGGCGGCGGCGGCGTGACCGTGTGGGGGAGCGGGGACTACCGCGACCTGGACGGCGAGGCGCGCGGCGTGAAGTGGGACGGCGACGTGTCGAGCGCGCACCTGGGGCTGGACCGGCTGCTGGCGAACGGCCTGCGCGTGGGCCTCGCGGCGTCGTGGTCGGAGGCGAAGTTCGACTACGTCCATCAGGGCCGCGAAGGCGAGTGGAACCTGGAGATGACCAGCGCGCAGCCCTACCTGGGCTGGACCGCGGGGAACGGCCTGGAGCTGTGGGCCTCGGCGGGCGCGGGCAGCGGCGAGCTGGAGGTCCTCTCCGGCGGGACGCGGCAGGAATCGGACGCGGACATGTGGCTGGCGGCGGCGGGGGCGCGCAAGCCGCTGCACGAGACGGCGGGCGGGCTGCGGGTGTCGCTGCGCGGCGAGGCGCTGTACTCGAGCTTCGAGGTGGACGGCAACGGCTCGCGCATCCGCGGCCACACGGCGGACGTGAGCCGCCTGCGGCTGGCGCTGGAGGCGCGGCGGGACCGCGCGCTGGAGTCGGGGGCGCGGCTGTCGCCGCGGTTCGAGCTGGGGCTGCGGCACGACGGCGGCGACGGCGAGACCGGCGCGGGGGTGGAGCTGGGCGGCGGCGCGGAGTACGCCGCGGGCCGGCTGACGGCGTCGGCCGGCGCGCGGGCGCTGGCGGCGAATTCGGACTACGACGAATGGGGCGCGGACCTGGCGCTGGCGTACGCGCCGGGCGCGGACGGGCGGGGCTTCTCGTTCCGGCTGGCGCCGTCGTGGGGTACTGCGCAGAGCGGCGCGGAGGCGCTGTGGGAGCGGGGCGCGCCGGGGCTGAGCGGCGCTGCGGACGAGCCGGACCTCGGCGGCCGCCTGGAGGCGGAGCTGGGCTACGGGCTGAAATCGCCGTGGAGCCGCGGCCTGCTGACGCTGGGGCTCGGCGGCGAACTGGGCGAGGACGAGGGCGGCGCGTGGCGCCTGAAAGGCGCGCTGGCGCTGGACGCGGCGGCCAGCCTGGGCCTGGAGCTGGAAGTGCGCGACCCGAAATCGGGCGCGACCGAGCACAGCCTGATGCTGACCGGCGAACTGCGCTTCTAGGCCGCGGCCGTTCCGCCGGACGGCGCCGCGCGCCGGTTCTCTCCCGCGCCCCGGCGCCGGCGGAAAGTCTTCGGCGCCGCCGTTGCTGACGCCGCGCGGGCGCTGCCCGGCGGCGCGGGCGCCGGCATTTCCGGAATCGGTATAATCTGCCGCCCGCGCCCCGATTCAAGGACGAATCCGCTCCCATGCCCGAGACCATGATGCTGATCCCCGGCCGCTCCAGCAAGCAGGGGACCTCCCTCAACGCCGGCAAGCTCAAGGACGAGTACCGGACCGTCACCTCGACCATCGAGATGAACGAGAACGACATGGGCCGCCTGGGCCTGGCCGCCGGCGACCCGGTGCGCCTGTCCTGCGCCGCCGGGCGCGCGGACGTGGTGTGCGGCAAGCCGCGCAAGCCGCAGGACCTGCCGGACGGCATGGTCTTCATCCCCTACGGCCCGGCGTCCAGCGAACTGATGGAGAGCGACACCGCCGGCTCCGGCATGCCGATGTCGAAGCAGATGCTGGTGGCCGTGGAGCCGCTGGCGAAGGACTGAACCCCGAGCACCGAACGAGGCCGCGAGCATGAGCGAGAGCGCAGCAGACCCCAAGCCGGCCGCGGGCAAGCCCGCGCCGGCGGCCAACATCCGCATCGTCGAGGACGCCACCTGCACGTTCTGCGGCTGCGTGTGCGACGACATGGAGCTGACCGTCGATCTCGACGCCAAGCGCATCACCAAGGCCAAGAACGCCTGCGTGCTCGGCCGCGCCTGGTTCCTGCAGCACGGCATCGAGGACCACCCGGCGGCGCTGATCGGCGGCCGCGAGGCGCCGCTCGAGGACGCCCTGGACGAGGCCGCGCGCATCCTGCACGAGGCCAAGTACCCGGTCACCTACGGCCTCAGCGATTCGCCGTGCGAGGCGCAGCGCGTGGCGGTGGCGATCAGCGACCTGGTGCGCGGCAACATCGACACCACCACCTCGGTCTGCCACGGCCCCTCGGGCATCGCCTTCCAGGGCGTCGGCGAGAGCACCGCCACCCTGGGCGAGGTCAAGAACCGCGCCGACCTGGTGATCTACTGGGGCGGCAACCCGGCCGAGTCGCACCCGCGGCACTTCACGCGCTACGCGGTGACGCCCAAGGGCCGCTACATCCCGAACGGCAAGAAGGACCGCCACGTGGTGCTGGTGGACGTGCGCAAGACGCCGTCGGCGCCGGTCGCCGACCAGTTCGTGCAGGTGCGCCCCGGGCGCGACTTCGAGCTGCTGTGGGCGCTGCGCGCGCGGGTGCGCGGCAAGCCCGTGCGCGGCGACATCGAGGAACTCACCGGCGTGCCGCGCGACGACCTCGAGGCGCTGGTCGGGCGCATGAAGAACTGCAACTACGGGGTGCTGTTCTTCGGCATGGGCCTGACCATGACCCGCGGCCGGCACTTCAACTCCGGCGCGCTGCTGGCGCTGGCCACCGACCTCAACCGGCACACCCACTTCGTGGCCAAGCCGGTGCGCGGGCACGGCAACGTCACCGGCGCCGACAACGTGGTGTCCTGGCAGACCGGCTACCCGTTCGGGGTCAACTTCAACCGCGGCTACCCGCGCTTCAACCCCGGCGAGTACACCACCGTCGACGTGCTGGCGCGCGGCGACGCCGACGCGGCGATGATGATCGCCACCGACCCGGCTGCGAACTTCCCGAAGCGGGCGATCGAGCGGCTGAAGCGGATCCCGGTGATCTCGCTCGACGCCAAGCCCACCCACACCAGCAAGCTCGCGCGGGTCGCGTTCATGGTCGCCACCTACGGCATCAACACCGGCGGCACCGTGTACCGCATGGACGACGTGCCGATCACGCTGCGCCCGGCGTTCGAGTCGCCGTTCCCCACCGACGAGGAGGTGCTGCGCGGGATCTATTCCCGGCTGCAGGAGCTGCGCGGCGTCCGGCGCGCGGCCTGAGCCGCGCCGCGCACCGCAGGAGGCCGCATGGCGGACGACGCTCAGGAACTGCGCATCGCCGGCGGCCGGGTGCACGACCCGGCCAACGGCGTCGACGGCGCGGTGCGGGACGTGTGCGTGCGCGGCGGCCGCGTGGTCGCCGAGGTGTCCGCGAGCGCGCGCCGGATCGACGCGCGCGGCATGGTGGTGATGCCGGGCGGGGTCGACATCCATTCCCACATCGCCGGCCCCAAGGTCAACCTGTCGCGCAAGCTGCAGCCGGAGGACCACCGCCTCGACGTGCACCCGGGCACCGACGTGACCCGCTCCGGGGTCGGCGGCGTCACGCCCTCGACCTTCGCCACCGGCTACCGCTACGCCACGCTCGGCTACACCACCGCTTTCGACGCCGCGGTGCCGCCGCTGGCGGCGCGGCACGTGATCGAGGAGTTCCACGACACGCCGGTGATCGACAAGGGCTTCTACGTGCTGCTCGGCAACAACATGTTCCTGTACGACCTGCTGCGCGCCGGGCGCAAGCGGGACTTCCGGGAGGCCATCGCCTGGTGGGTGTGCGCGTCGCGCGCGATGGGCGTGAAGCTGGTCAACGCCGGCAGCGACGAGAAGTGGAAGGGGCAGCGCAACGACAACGTCACCGACGTCAACCAGCGCATCGACCCCTTCGACCTGACCCCGCTGCAGGTGACCGGCGCCTTCATCGAGGCGGTCGACGAGCTGGGCCTGCCGCACCCGGCGCACGTCCACTGCAACAACCTCGGCCACAGCGGCAACTACGCGACCACGCTCGACACCATGAAGGCGGCCGAGGGCCACCGCGTGCACATGGCGCACATCCAGTTCCACAGCTACGGCGGCGAGCTCGGCAAGCGGGTGCGCACCGCCTCCGAGGCGATCATCGACTACATCAACGCGCACCCCAACGTCACCACCGACGTCGGCATGGTGATGTTCGGCAAGGCGACCGCGATGACCGCCGACGCGCCGCTGACCTGGATGCTGCGCCACAAGGACGCCAAGTGGGTCAACGCCGACACCGAGTGCGAGAGCGGCTGCGGGGTGATGCCGTTCGAGTACCAGAACCGCAGCTACACGCACACCATGCAGTGGGCGATCGGGCTGGAGCTGTTCCTGCTGTCGCAGGACCCGTGGCGGGTGATGTTCTCGACCGACCACCCGAACGGCGCCTCGTTCAAGACCTACCCGCGCCTGATCCGGCTGCTGATGGACCGCGGCTTCCGGAAGGAGATGATGGGCCAGGTCAACCAGAAGGCGATCCGCAACTCCCTGCTGCCGTCGCTGGACCGCGAGTACACGCTGTCGGAGATCGCCATCATCACCCGCGCCGCGCCGGCGCGCGCGCTGGGGCTGGCGAACAAGGGCCACCTGGGCGCGGGCGCGGACGCCGACATCACCATCTACACCGACGACGAGAACCGCGAGCGCATGTTCAACGCGCCGCGCTACGTGATCAAGGCCGGGCGGCCGATGATCGAGGACCACGAGTTCGTCGACGACTGCCGCGGGCGGCTGCTGCACGTGGAGCCGGGCTACGACGCGAAGATCGAGGAGCAGATCCGGCCGTTCTTCGAGGACTACTACTCGGTCCGCTTCAACAACTACCGCGTCGGCGACGAGTACCTGCACGAGCACCAGGTCGTGCCGCTGCGCGGCGGGCCGGGGCCGGACGCCGGGGAGGGCGGCGCGTGAGGCTCGGGCGCACCGAGGTGGTCGACACCTTCGCCGAGGCCTTCGGCATGTGGGGGGCGCGGGTGATCATCACCGCCGACACCAAGAGCTGGGCGCGCGCCGCGGCGCAGTCGATGACCGGCTTCGCCACCTCGGTGATCCGCTGCAAGTGCGAGGCGGCGGTGGAATGCGAGCTGCCGGACACCGACACCCCCGACCGGCGCCCCGGCGTCAGCGTGCTGCTGTTCGCGATGAGCGAGAAGGACATGAGCGCGCGGCTGGTCGAGCGCGTCGGCCAGTCGGTGATGACCTGCCCGACCACCGCCTGCTACGACGGCCTGGCGGACGCGCCGCAGCGCGTGCCGGTGGGGCGGCGGCTGCGCTTCTTCGGCGACGGCCACCAGATCGCCAAGGCGGTCGGCGGCCGGCGGCTGTGGCGCATCCCGGTGATGGAGGGGGAGTTCGTGGTCGACGACGCGTTCGGCGTGCAGCCGACCGTCGGCGGCGGCAACCTGCTGCTGCTCGGCGGCGCCCAGCGCACCGCGCTGCGCGCGGCGGTGGCGGCGGCCGAGGCGATGCGCGAGGTGGCGGGGGTGTTCCTGCCGTTCCCGCAGGGCGTGGTCGGCTCCGGCAGCAAGGTCGGCTCGCGCTACAAGGGCCTGATCGCCTCCACCAACGAAGCCTACTGTCCGACGCTGCGCGGCCGGGTCGAGAACTCGCAGCTGCCGGAGGGCATCGCGTCGGTGTACGAGGTGGTGGTCAACGGCCTGGACGAGGCGGCGCTGGCCGACGCCATGCGCCGCGGCATCCGCGCCGCGGCCGAGCGCGGGGTCGAGCAGATCAGCGCCGGCAACTACGGCGGCACCCTGGGCCAGTACAAGTTCGGCCTGCACGAGCTCCTGAACGGGGACTGAGATGCATACCGAGCTGCAGCTGACGGCCGCGCCGGAGGTGCCGCTCGAGGCCGAGTGCCTGAGCCCGGACCGCCTGGCCGGCCTGTCCCAGGCCGGCATCGAGCGGCTGAAGGTCATGCACGGCAACCGCGAGGCGCGGGTCGGCGATTTCTTCAAGGTCACCGGCAACGGCCAGCCGGTGCTGCGCCTGGGCGGCGACCTGTCGCGGGTCAAGTACCTCGGGCACCGCATGACCGGCGGGGAGGTGCGCATCGAGGGCGCCGCCGGGATGCATCTGGGCGCCGGCATGTCCGGCGGGCGGATCCACGTCTCGGGCGACGCCGGCGACTGGGTGGGGCCGGAGATGAGCGGCGGGCGGATCACGGTGCGCGGCGACGCCGGGCACATGGTCGGCAGCGCCTACCGCGGCCAGCGGGTGGGCATCCAGGGCGGCGAGATCTTCATCCACGGCAGCGTGCGCAACGAGCTCGGCGGCGCCATGCGCCGCGGCCTGATCGCGGTCGGCGGCGACGCCGGGGACTTCGCCGGCGTGAACCTGCGCGCCGGCACCATCGTGGTGCTCGGCGAGTGCGGCATCCGCCCCGGCGCCGGCATGCTGCGCGGCAGCATCGTGCTGATGAAGCCGGTGGAGCTGCTGCCGAGCTTCGCGTACTCCAGCGCGCTGCGGCCGGTGTTCCTGCGCTTCTACCTGCAGCACCTGCGGGACTGCGGCTTCGACATCGACGACGCGCGGTTCGCCGGACGCTACCGGCGCTACTGCGGCGACGGCATCGAGGAGAACCGCGGCGAGGTGCTGGTGTTCGACCGGCGCTGAGCGGGCCGCTTGTCCGGCGCCGGCAACCGATGCCTGAGTTCCTGTCCGCCGGCACGGAGAATTGACGAGGGCGCGGACCTTGGCGCAGTTCGCGCCAAGCGCCGGCAAGATGGAACAGCGCCGAACCCGCAAAGACAGGGTGGAACGGGTGGTGGACGCCGGTTCCATCTGGCTGATCGTGGTGTATCTCCTGCTGATGCCGCTGGAGACGCTGGGCGGCCTGCCTGCAGCCGCGTATGCGGCGCTCGAGCGATTCGAGATGACGGCCACCTGCCTGTTCATCGCGGAGTACTGCTTCCGCGTCTGGGCGGCGGACCGGAAGAAAGAGTATGTGCTGAGCTTCTACGGCATAGTCGACTTCATCGCCATTTTCCCGGCGCTGGTGCTGCCGATGGCGGGCATGCAGGAACTTCGGGCGTTGCGCCTGCTGCGCCTGTTCCGGGTCACGAAAGCGCTCCGATACAGCCGGGCGGCGCGGCGCTTCGGCCGGGCGCTGGCGGACGCAAGAGAGGAGATGGTGATTTTCCTGTCGGCGACCGCGGTGCTCCTGTACGTCGCCTCGGTGGGCATTTACCATTTCGAGCACGAAGCGCAGCCGGAGGCGTTCGCGTCCGTGTTTCACGCCTGGTGGTGGGCGGTGGCCACCTTGATGACCATAGGCTATGGAGACGTGTATCCGATCACCACCGGCGGCCGCATCTTCACGGCGGTCATCGCGCTGCTGGGCTTGGGCACGGTGGCGACGCTGACCGGGATTGTCGCGTCGGCACTGAGCAAGGTGAAGCGGGAGGCGGAAGCGGACTCGCCCAAGAAACGACCGGAATGAAGTCAATTTGCTGAGAAACCGCGGAAAGGTTTCGTTTCAAGCGGACAATCGGTCCGGCGCTGCGGGCTGCAGACAAATTCCGAATCCGCGAGCCGGGCCGTTTCCGACCCGTCTCTCAGCAGCGGCGGCGAAGCGCGGGCCGTGTGCCGCCGCGCCCGCCAAGCGGCCTTCGGCGAATGCGGCATCCGTCCGCGCGGCGGCGGCGGCATCGAGGAGAGCCGCGGCGGGGCGCCGGCGTTCGGCCGGCGCTGAGCGGGATGGTTAACCGGCGACCGGCGCGGGCGGCTGAGGGTCGGTCGACGCGCGCCCGGGCTCACAGTTCGTCGTTTGGCGCAAGACACCGCCTTTCCGCCCTAACCCCGTTCCGCCGCCAGCTCCGCGGCATGGTCCCGAAATCCGCTATGCCTGCCCAAGCCCGAAACCCCATCACTCCCGCCGTGACCGCGGTGCAGTCTTACCCGAACAAATCCGAATGTGTCCCGGTTCTGGTCAACGTGACCGAGTGGTCATCCTCCTCCCAAACCAGCAACCAGTCTGGGTCGACGTGGCACTCCCAGCAGCCGCCCAAAGGGCCGCTCAAGCGATGTTTGCGATGACGCGGCTCAAGCGTTTCCTCGGCCAGCAGTTTCCAGACCACAACTTCCAGCTTCCCGATGTCCTTGCCGCGCTTTCGCATTCTCTTGACATCCCGCTTGAATTGTCCGTCTCTGCGCAGCTTACGCACTCTTCATATCTTCCTGAAAATCTTCAAAGCTGTCGTATTCGACCAGCCCTTCGCGGGCGCGCACCCTGCGGACGGCGGCGAGCGTCTCTTCGTTCGGGATTTCCACCGCAAACGGCAGCCCGCGACGCATGACGACTTGGCGGCAGAAAAGATTAAAGGCCTCGGATACCGACAAGCCGAGTTTTGCGAAGACGCTTTCCGCCTCACGCTTCAGATCCGGCTCAATCCTGGCGCGAATCGTCTCAGTTTTGGCCATGGCTGAACCTCCTGGGCGAGATTCCCAGTGTAGCACAAATGGGGTACGAGTGGAGGATCTGCCGTTCAGCTGGCGCCTGCCCGCTCTTCAAGCTTTCAGCACTGCTCGTTTTCTCTGTCTGCCGTTCCCGCCCCCGTTCTGCTGTCAGCGTCGGATCCGACATGTTTTTGGCGTTTGACAGTTCTTCGAGAATCTCGCTCCAAATGGGCATGACAAAATCTCCAACTCACGCCGAAGCTGCCGAGGGTTGGTGCGGTTGGTGGTGGTCACCTCAAAAGGCTTCCGGGTTGCAATGCGGTACGGGTTCAGCTCTTTATCCGCCGTCTGCCGCAGTTTGTGCACCCGCACGACTTCCGGGATGCCCGGCTGGGCCAGCGCTTGTCTGTTAGAACTGCCTGCGGATCTGAGCAATCAGGTCCCCCGGTCGGCGCCCGCCGGGCGCCGACCGGGGGCGGTGTCGTTTATAATCCCGCCCGGCACCCGGCTCCCGGCCGGGTCGTTTCCTCTCCATGCGCTGAAGGAGCCTCCATGACTACCATCGTGACCGACAACTGCAAGGGCTGCCGCTACACCGACTGCGTGGCGGTCTGCCCGGTGGCCTGCTTCCACTACGACGACGAGATGCTGTACATCGACCCGGACGTCTGCATCGACTGCAGCGCCTGCATCCCGGAATGCCCGGTGCAGGCCATCTTCGAGGAGGACGACCTGCCGGACGACAAGCAGGAGTGGATCGCGATCAACGCCGAGCGCGCGCCGGACCTGCCGGTCATCGAGGAGAAGATGGACCCGCTGCCGGGCGCGGACGAGCGCAAGGCCGAGCTCGGCTTCTGAGCGTGGGCGCGACCGGAGGCGCCGCCCCGCTGCGGGTGGCGGTGGTGGGCGCGGGGCCGAGCGGGTTCTACGCCGCCGAGGCCCTGCTGAAGTCCGACGCGGCGGTCGAGGTCGACCTGCTGGAGCGGCTGCCGTCGCCCTACGGCTTGGTGCGCAGCGGCGTGGCGCCGGACCACCCCAAGCTCAAGCAGTCGATCGAGGTCTACAAGAAGATCGCGGCGCGGGAGGGGCTGCGCTACTTCGGCAACGTCGCGGTGGGCGCCGACGTGCGCCCGGAAGAGCTGCGCGGGCTGTACCACGCGGTGATCTACACCTGCGGCGCCGAGACCGACCGGCGGCTCGGCATCGACGGCGAGGACCTGCCGGGCAGCCACACGGCGACCGAGTTCGTCGGCTGGTACAACGGCCACCCGGACTACCGCGACCGGGAGTTCGACTTCGGCTGCGAGACCGCGGCCATCATCGGCCAGGGCAACGTGGCGGCGGACGTGGCCCGCATCCTGTCGAAGTCGGTCGACGAGCTGCGGACCACCGACATCGCCGAGCACGCGCTGGACGCGCTGGCGCGAAGCCGCATCAAGACCATCGCGGTGATCGGGCGGCGCGGCCCGGCGCAGGCCAAGTTCACCACCAAGGAGCTGCGGGAGTTCCTCGCGCTGGAGAACTGCGCCGCGGAGATCGACCCGGCGGAGCTGGAGCTGAACGAGGCCGGCCGGGCGGAGGTGGCCGACGCCAAGGAGGGCAAGGTGGCGGCCAAGAACCTGGCGGTGTTCGAGCAGATGGCGGCGGCCGGCGGCGGCGCGGACAAGGCCCGGCGCTGCCGGATGATGTTCTGCCGCAGCCCGGTGCGGCTGGAGGGCGGCGGCCGCCTCGAGCGGGCGGTGCTGGAGCGCAACCGCCTCGAGGGCGGGCCGTTCCGGCAGAAGGCGGTCGGCACCGGCGCGACCGAGACCTTGGAGTGCGGGCTGCTGTTCCGCTCGATCGGCTACCGCGGCGTGGCGATCGAGGGCGTGCCGTTCCACGACGCCTGGGGCGTGATCGCCAACGACGGCGGGCGCGTCACCGACGGCCCGGACGGCGCGGTCGTGCCCGGGCTGTACGCCGCCGGCTGGATCAAGCGCGGGCCGAGCGGCATCATCGGCACCAACCGCGCCTGCGCGGTGGAGACGGTGGCCGCGCTGCTGGAGGACCGGGCGGCGCTGCTGGCCGAAGTCCGCGAAGGCCGGGCCGGGCTCGAGCGGCTGCTGGCCGGGCGCGGCGCGCGCCCGGTCGGCTTCGGCGACTGGCGGCGGATCGACGCGGCCGAGGTCGCCCGCGGCGAACCCAAGGGCAAGCCGCGCGAGAAGTTCACCCGCCGCGAAGAGATGCTGGCGGCGCTCGGCTGAGGCCTCAGGCGGCCGGCGCCGCGCCGCGGCGCGGGCCGAGCCAGGCGAGCAGCGCGCCGGAGGCGAGCATGCTCGCCGCGACCCCGTAGAAGCCCGCCTCCAAGCGGCCGGTGCCGGCCGCCAGCAGCCCCAGCGCGAGCGCGCCGACGCCGTAGCCGAGATCGCGCCAGAAGCGGTAGCTGCCGATGGCGGTGCCGCGCCAAGCGGGCGCCGACAGGTCGGCGACGCCGGCGCTCAGGTTCGGGTACAGCAGCGCCATGCCGGCGCCGGTGAGGACGGCGGAGGCGAGCCAGACGGAGAACTCCGCGCTGCCGAGCGGCAGCAGCACGCTGACGCCGCACAGCCACATCCCGGCGACGCACGGCGCCAGGCGGCCGACGCGGTCCGACAGCCGCCCGGTGAGGAACTGGGCGGCGCCCCAGACGGCGCCGTAGGCGCCGACGATCCAGCCGATGTCGGGCAAGCTGAAGCCCTGCGCGTAGAGGTGCGCGGGGTAGAAGACCCAGATCAGGGTGTCGACGAACTTCTCCACCAGCCCGGCCTGGCTCAGCGCGAACAGCCGCCGGTCGCGCCAGGACACGCGCAGGAACACCTGCCCGGCGGGCAGGGCCGCGGCGGCGCCGGCGTCGGCCTGCTCGCGGCGCGCGTAGGGCAGGGTCTCGCGCACGCAGCCGAGCAGCAGCGCCATGGCCAGCAGCACGCAGGCGAGGCCGAAGCCCGCGAGCGCCAGGCGCGGCTCCCACGCGGCGGCCAGGTAGCCGGTGAGGACGCCGGCGGCGGCCACCCCCAGGTAGCCCGCGAACTCGTCCAGGCCGACCGCGAAGCCGCGCTCGTCGGCGCGCGCCAGGTCGAGCTTGCTGGTCTGCGTGGCCGACCAGCACAGCCCCTGGTTGACGCCGAGCAGCAGGGTCGCCAGCACGATGCCGCTCCAGCTCTCGGCGGTCAGCACCAGCGCCGGCGCGGGCAGGGCGGCCAGCCAGCCGGCGAGCAGCACCGGGCGGCGGCCGCGGCGGTCGGCGAGGCGCCCGGCGGCGAAGTTCATGGCGCCCTTGACGAAGCCGAAGGCGACGACGAAGGTGGTGAGCAGCAGGAACGAGCCCGCCGGGATGGCGAACTCGCTCTCGGCCAGCGCCGGCGCCACGGTGCGCACCATGCCGAGGGTCATGCCGACCAGGAACACCTGGGCGAGCTGCTGGCCGAACTGGGGGAGGTTGCGGGCGATGCCGTGCATGGGGGGCATTGTAGGCCGGATGGCGGCGGAGACGGTTCTGGGGGGCGAACGGGACCCGGGCGGGACGCTGTCGATTGGGCCGGAGCCGGGCACGCCTGAGGAGACAGGTTTGGGGACGTTAAATGAAAAAAACGTCCCTAATCGTCGCGCTGGCGATGGCGGCCCCGATGGCCGCCCAGGCGGAGACGATTAATATCTACGGATGGCAGAACCATTCGTGGGAAATGGTGGATGTCCAAGGTGGGAGAGAGTTTGACCGCATTCAGAGCAACGCCGGCAACATCGGCTTCGCCGCGAGCGTCGACACCGGCATGAACGGCATCATGGTCAACTTCCGCTGCGAGCAGTTCACCTACTTCAACCACTTCGGCGGCGGCACCGGCTGGTGCAACCGCAACTCGAAGATCGGCCTCTCCCACCCGATGGCGGGCGAGATCATGTTCGCCACTTGGCTGCTGCCCTACAACGAAGGCGTGGCGCAGTGGGTCGACCCGTTCTACGATGCCGGCGCGGATTCGCACACCAGCATCATGGGTTCGGTCGGCGCGCACACTATCTTCTACAACACGGGTGATTTCGATCAGCAGGCTTCCGCTTCGAATCCGGGCACCGGTTTCGGCGGCAACGAGTTCAACTACGCGGGCGGGGGCTACGACACCGGCTTCAACCGTCGCCAGGAGAACATCATCCAGTACTGGTCGCCGAACTGGAACGGCTTCGTGTTCCGCTTCGCTTGGACCGCCGGCAACCGGGATGAGAATGTTGCCTTGGGCAATGAAATTGACCCGATCATCCGTTCCAGCAGCTTAGCCTACGAAAACGGCCCGCTGTGGCTGGCGGTGACGTGGCAGGACCATGAGGACTGGACGGCTCAATCAGTTGGGTGCGGCGACCCTGCTACCCACTGCATGAGCAGCTCAGATGCGGAAAGTTACCGCCTCGCCGGTCGCTACATCATGGACATGGGCGGCGGCGCGAGTTTCCAGGTCTCCGCCATGTGGGAAAGCCTCGAGTACGAATTCAATGGCGCTCCTGATATCCGCGCCGCGATGGCTGGATTCGGTTACGGCAACTTCAACACGTACATGGGAGAAACCACCACAGGTGGTACTACCACCCCAATGACTAACCTCGGTGCTGGCAACATCACGTTTGAACGCGATGCTTGGATGGTTTCCGGAAAAGTCAAGTTCGGCGGCCCACTGGACGTGCGCTTCTCGTACATGGACGCGGATGATCTGGAAATGTCGTGCGGCATGTGCGCCGGCGACTGGCAGGAGACGGCCGCTGACGCGTTCAATGTCGGCCTGTTCTACACCATGCCGGCCGGCACGGAACTGCGCCTGACCTACTCCGAAGTCAACAACGACGACAACGGCACGTACGGCCAGGGCATCTCCGGCACCGGTCTGGGCGTCGCGGGCGTGGAAGTCGAGATGTTCGCCGTGGGCATCGTCCACTGGTTCGACTGATCGGACTTTCCGTCCACCGGAAAGACAGGCGCCCCTCGGGGCGCCTGTTTTTTGATCAGGAACTTCTTCATACGATTCCATGCGCCACTTGCTTATGCGATAACAGTCTTCACAACCAAGTTTTCGATTGCCCTTATCCAAAAGCAAACCGGCCTGTTTTAGGCAGCGGACACGACCAGAATCGCGGACCCTTTCGTAGGTCTGCTTTGAAGCATTCGGCAGTTTGCCCCCATGCTGTCCCGTCGGCACTTATCGGGGGCGCTTACTGACAATTGAATACAGCGCGGCACATCGCCCCGCTAATCTGAGTCTCCCAGCGTGCTGCGTCAATTTGTGTCCCGTGCGCTTCCAGTATCCGCACACTGAAGCACTAAAAAACAGGCGCCCCGAGGGGCGCCTGTCTTTCTGGCGGACAAAAAGTCCGATCAGTCGAACCAGTGGACGATGCCCACGGCGAACATCTCGACTTCCACGCCCGGAGTTCCCAGACCGGTGCCGGAGATGCCCTGGCCATACGTGCCTTGGTCATCGTTGTTGACTTCGGAGTAGGTCAGACGCAGTTCCGTGCCGGCCGGCATGGTGTAGAACAGGCCAACATTGAACGCGTCGGCGGCCGTATCCTGCCAGTCGCCTGTGCACATGCCGCACGATACTTCCAGATCATCCGCGTCCATGTAGGAAAAACGCACATCCAGCGGGCCACCGAACTTGACTTTTCCGGAGACCATCCATGCGTCGCGCTCGAACGAGATGTTCCCGCCGCCGAGCATGTTCATAGTGGTCACAGCGCTAGCTCCGGATCCGGTCGTCGTCGTTGCGTACGTGTTGAAGTTGCCGTAGCCGAATGCGGTCATCGATTCGCGGATATCCTCAGTGCCGTTGAACTCGTATTCAAGGCTTTCCCACATGGCGGAAACCTGAAAGCTCGCGCCGCCGCCCATATCCATAATGTAGCGGCCGGCAAGGCGGTAACTTTCCGCGTCCGATCCGGTCATGCAGTGAGTAGCCGGCGTTTCCGGGTTGTTGTCAACATCACAGCCGATGGACTGAGCGGTCCAATCCTCGTGGTCCTGCCACGTCACCGCCAGCCACAGCGGGCCGTTCTCGTAGGCCAAACTGCTGGAACGGATGACCGGGTCGATCTCGCTACTAGCGTTGCCGACCGTCACGGCGGTTTCATCCCGATTGCCCGCGGTCCAAGCGAAACGGAACACGAAGCCGTTCCAGTTCGGCGACCAGTACTGGATGATGTTTTCCTGACGGCGGTTGAAGCCGGTGTCCCAGCCCCCAACAGCATAGTTGAATTCGCCGGAACTCGACTTCGTCGTCGCGTCGGAGCCGTGCGCTGGCCCGGAAGCGCTTGATTGCTGATCGAAGTCACCCGTGTTGTAGAAGACGGTGTTCGCGCCGACCGAGCCCATGATGCTGGTGTGCGAGTCCGCGCCGGCATCGTAGAACGGGTCGACCCACTGCGCCACGCCCTCGTTGTAGGGCAGCAGCCAAGTGGCGAACATGATCTCGCCCGCCATCGGGTGGGAGAGGCCGATCTTCGAGTTGCGGTTGCACCAGCCGGTGCCGCCGCTGAAGTGGTTGAAGTAGGTGAACTGCTCGCAGCGGAAGTTGACCATGATGCCGTTCATGCCGGTGTCGACGCTCGCGGCGAAGCCGATGTTGCCGGCGTTGCTCTGAATGCGGTCAAACTCTCTCCCACCTTGGATGTCCACCATTTCCCACGAATGGTTCTGCCACCCGTAGATATTAATCGTCTCCGCCTGGGCGGCCATCGGGGCCGCCATCGCCAGCGCGACGATTAGGGACGTTTTTTTCATTTAGGACTCCTAATTGGTCATAACGTTATATTTATCCGCGGGGAGATCAACCCCCGCGCTTCCAGCCTTTCTGCCGGAATTGTTGCGTATTCTTTACAAAGCCTTAACTTTGTAAACCAACGGATTGTGGTTTTTTTACCACCGCCGGAAGGCCAGTGTCTCCCGGCCGGTTGATTTCCCTGTTTTCCCTTGAAAATACTAGGTTTATTCCGAATTTCTCGCCTGTTGCTCATAATAACTGGCCACCGCGCCCTCGCCGGCGGTGACGGTGCGGATGTAGCGGGCGGGCATGTTCGGGGACTTCCAGCGTCCGGCCTGCTGCATGGCGACCAAGCTGGCGCCGGACCGGGCAAGGTCGATGGCCATGCCGATGCGGCAGGAGTGCCCGGACACCCGCGCCGAATCGATGTCCGCGAGTCTCGCCAGCCGCTTCAGGATCCGGCTGACGCTGTTCGGGGCCAGCGGCCGCCCTTCGGCCCTGCCGCCGCGATTGACCTTGCGGACCAGCGGCGCCCCGGGCCCGTCCCGGTAGATCTCCGAGCGGACGATCCAGTCTTCCACGCAGCGCGCCGCGCCGTCGGACAGGTACAGGACGCAGCCCGCGCCTTGCTGGTCGGTCTTGCTTTTGCGGATCGTCAGGCGGCCGCTGCAATCGCCTTCGGCCCGGAAGTCGCGCAGCTGCAGGCCGCACAGCTCGGAGCGCCGCAGCATGCCGTCGCGCATCAGCCACAGCAGCGCCCGGTCCCGGGCGGCGCGCAGCCCCGGGTCGCCGCGCAGCGCCGCTAGGATCTTGGCGCAATGGTGCGCGCACAGCGGCGCGGCCTGATGCGGCAGTTGCCCGTCGGCGACGGCCCGGCGGCGAATGCCGCTCAGGGTCGCCCGCACTTCTTCTTTCCCGGTCGGGTCGTCGAGGCCGGCGGCCCGGTGTTCGGCGCGGATCGCCGAGCGGCAGATCTCGAGCGAGGCCGCCGCGCGCCCGCTGTCCGCCATTGCGGCCAGGTAGTTCGCCACGTCCGCCGCGGCCGCCGGCAACGGCCGGACGCGGCGGGCTTTCGCCCAGCGGGCCCACTGGCGCCAAGCCGCCCGGTACGCCGAATGCGTGGACGGGGCCATGGCGTGCCGGGCGTAGATTTGGGCGCTCTCGCTCAGGGTTTTCTCTCCGCGGCCGGCGCCGGGAGAGGTTTGAGATGCGTATGCGGGTTTCATTGGATGTTTTCTCCTGATGGGTTGGTGTGGTGAAACAGGAAGAAACGCGGGTCTCTTCCGGCGGCGCATTGTCAAGGCAGGGCGCCGCCGCCCGGATCAGGAGCGGATGTTTGGGCCGTTAAATGAAAAAAACGTCCCTAATCGTCGCGCTGGCGATGGCGGCCCCGATGGCCGCCCAAGCGGAGACGATTAACATCTACGGGTGGCAGAACCATTCGTTTGAGATGGTGGACCAGCAGAGTAACGGAAGAGAATTCACCCGCATTCAAAGCAACGCCGGCAACATCGGCTTCGCTGCGAGTGTCGATACCGGCATGAACGGCATCATGGTCAACTTCCGCTGCGAGCAGTTCACCTACTTCAACCATTTCGCAGGCGGCACCGGCTGGTGCAACCGCAACTCGAAGATCGGCCTCTCCCACCCGATGGCGGGCGAGATCATGTTCGCCACTTGGCTGCTGCCCTACAACGAGGGCGTGGCGCAGTGGGTCGACCCATTCTACGATGCCGGCGCGGACTCGCACACCAGCATCATGGGTTCGGTCGGCGCGAACACGATCTTCTACAATACCGGCGATTTCGATTTTCAGGCTTCCGCCTCGGGCCCGACCACCGGGTTTAGCGGCTCTGAATTCAACTACGCCGGCGGCGCCTATGAAACCGGTTTCAACCGTCGCCAAGAAAACATCATCCAGTACTGGTCGCCGAACTGGAACGGCTTCGTGTTCCGCTTCGCGTGGACTGCCGGCAACCGTGACGACACCACCACCAGCATGGGCAACAAGATCGACCCGATCATCCGCTCCAGCAGCTTGGCCTATGAAAATGGCCCGCTGTGGCTAGCGGTGACGTGGCAGGACCACGAGGATTGGACGGCTCAGTCGATCAACTGTGGCGGCAACCACTGCATGGCCGGGTCTGACGCGGAAAGTTATCGCCTCGCTGGCCGCTACATCATGGACATGGGCGGCGGCGCGAGCTTCCAGGTTTCCGCCATGTGGGAAAGCCTTGAATACGAATTCAACGGCACTGCCGGAACTGTCGGCGACGACGAGACGGCAGGCGTTCGCGCTTCCATGGCCGCATTCGGCTACGGCGGCTTCGCATCTTCGTACATGAGCGGCACCGACCTTGGCAACGACAGCGTCATGTTCGAGCGCGACGCATGGATGGTCTCCGGCAAAGTCAAGTTCGGCGGCCCGCTGGACGTGCGCTTTTCCTACATGGATGCGGATGATCTGGAAGTGTCGTGCGGCATGTGCTCCGGCGACTGGCAGGAGACGGCAGCCGACGCGTTCAATGTCGGCCTGTTCTACACCATGCCGGCCGGCACCGAGTTGCGTCTGACCTATTCTGAGGTCAACAACGACGACAACGGCTCGTATGGCCAGGGCATCTCCGGCACCGGTCTGGGAACTGCAGGCGAGGAAATCGAAATGGTCGCTGTGGGCATCGTCCACTGGTTCGACTGATCTAGGCTTCGCATGCCTACAAAGACAGGCGCCCCTCGGGGCGCCTGTTTTTTTAGTGCTTCAGTATGCGGATACCGGAAAGCGCACCGGACACAAATTGACGCAATACGCTGGAAGACTCAGATTGGCGGGCTCGATGTGCCGCGCCGTATTCGGTTGTCAGAAGTGCTCCCGGTAAGTGCCACCGTGGCAGCATGGGGGGATAAATTGTCGAACGATTCATGGCAGGCCTGGGCGAGTTGTCGCACAAGCAAGTTGCCCACGGAACCGTGCGAAGCAGTTTCTGATTAAAAAAACAGGCGCCCCTCGGGGCGCCTGTCTTGTCGGTGAGTGGAAAACCCGATTAGTCGAACCAGTGGACGATGCCCACAGCGAACATCTCGACTTCCACACCCGCGTGACTCAAGCCGGTGCCGGAGATGCCTTGGCCGTACGTGCCGTTGTCATCGTTGTTGACTTCGGAGTAGGTCAGGCGCAGTTCCGTGCCGGCCGGCATGGTGTAGAACAGGCCGACGTTGAAAGCATCCGCAGCTGTTTCCTGCCAGTCGCCGGCGCACATGCCACAGGACACTTCCAGATCATCCGCATCCATGTAGGAGAAGCGCATGTCCAGCGGGCCGCCGAACTTGATTTTTCCGGAGATCATCCAAGCATCGCGCTCGAACTTGACGTTCCCGCCGCCGAGAGTTTCCGCACTAGCCATATACGTATCCGTGAAATGATTGGGAGTGTAGTAGAGGCCGAATCCGAAATTGTCCATTGCCTTACGGACATCATCCGTGCCATTGAATTCATATTCAAGGTTCTCCCACATAGCAGAAACTTGGAAACTCGCGCCGCCACCCATGTCCATGATGTAGCGCCCGGCGAGGCGGTAACTTTCCGCGTCTGAACTGTCCATGCACATGCCACCATCGCAACTGATGGATACGGCGGTCCAGTCCTCATGGTCCTGCCAAGTCACCGCTAGCCACAGCGGGCCGTTTTCATAAGCCAAGCTGCTGGAACGGATAACTGGGTCTAGGTCGTTACAGTCGGCCATCATCGTGGCCCCGAGGTAAGCGCCGCCACAGTCGTTACGGCTACCCGCGGTCCAAGCAAAGCGGAACACGAAGCCGTTCCAGTTCGGCGACCAGTACTGGATGATGTTCTCCTGACGGCGATTGAAGCCGGTTTCGAAACCTCCGCCAGCATAATTAAATTCGTCGCTAGTGAAGCCAGTAGTCGGTCCTGAACCAGAAGCCTGAAAATCGAAGTCGCCCGTGTTGTAGAAGATGGTGTGCGCGCCGACCGAACCCATGATGCTGGTGTGCGAGTCCGCGCCGGCATCGTAGAACGGGTCGACCCACTGCGCCACGCCCTCGTTGTAGGGCAGCAGCCAAGTGGCGAACATGATCTCGCCCGCCATCGGATGGGAGAGGCCGATCTTCGAGTTGCGGTTGCACCAGCCGGTGCCGCCCGCGAAGTGGTTGAAGTAGGTGAACTGCTCGCAGCGGAAGTTGACCATGATGCCGTTCATGCCGGTGTCGACGCTTGCGGCGAAACCGATATTTCCGGCGTTGCTCTGGATGCGGTCAAATTCTCTTCCGTTCGCAATGCCGCCAATGTCCACCAGTTCCCACGAGTGATTCTGCCACCCGTAGATATTGATCGTCTCCGCCTGGGCGGCCATCGGGGCCGCCATCGCCAGCGCGACGATTAGGGACGTTTTTTTCATTTAAGACCCCTAATTAGGGGAAATGTCCGGCAGAGTCGGCGAAGCCATGTGTGCCGGACTGTCTCGCTGATAAACCTACGGAAAATCCGCCTAGGGTGCGGCGACCTTGAGCGGCGCCAGTTGATTTCGTCGCTGAACGCTGAGGCCGTGTTGCGCCGGTGCCGCCTGCTGCTGGACGGCAGGCGCGAATTGGCCGCGGCGACTTCCGTCAACTCCGCTGGATAATTTCCCCTTATAATATCCGCGCAAGTTCCGCGCCAATGATGGGAGGGACATCATGCGTGTATTCCAAACCAATTTCTTCCTGTTCGGCTGCGCAATCCTGCTGGCCGCCTGCGGCGGAGGCGGAGGCTCCGGCAGCGGCGCGGCTCCGGCCCCTCTGCTGGACGCGGCCGCGGCGAGAATCCTGACCGATGCGTCCGCGCCGGCCGAAACTCGAGCGGATCAGCGGGCGCGCGCGCCCGCCATCTTGACGCGCGCCGACTCGCTTATCATTTCCACGGCCTTCGTGGCGGCGAGCAGTCCGGACCTCCCGGCATTCCGGCTTCGGGCAAGCTGCTCCGGGACGCAGTGCGTCCTGAGCGAGCCGTCGACCGGAGTGTCCGACACGGTCGCGCTGCAAGACTTGAGTCTGCTGCAAGGCGGCGCGAGCGCCGTCCTCACCAAGTACGGCATCACCTCCGTGCGGCAACGCGCGAGCGGCACCGATTCCTATCACTCCTGGATGGAGCACGCCGCGTTCGGGGTGCAGACCGACCGGGATTCCGTCGAAGGGATCCGCTTCGACGTGCATTACGGGCTTGCCGGCGGCGATCTGACCGGAACCCGGCCGAACGAAATCACGGGCACTTGGCGCGGGCTCATGGTGGGCACGCCGCGCAGCGGCGCCTGGCGGGGAAACACCCTGCAGGGCGATGCCGTTCTGACTTATACGGTCGGCGCCGGCGGTTCGCTCGACGCCGCCTTCACGAACATCCAAGACCTCGACCGGGGCGCGAGCCACGCGACCGCCAGCGTGCGGTTCGAGGATGTTCCGGTGAGCGCCGGCGGCACGTACCGGGCGGGCGCCGAGGGGAACCGCATTCAGGGCGGCTTCTACGGCCCGGCGCATGCGGAAACCGCCGGGGTTTTCGAACAGGCGGACATCGTCGGCGCCTTCGGCGCGAAACGGTAGCAGCGCGGTGCGCGCATTCCGGCTTCGCGGGGAACCGGCTTTCGGCGCCGGACTGCTGGCGGCGGCGGCGTTGCTGGCCGCTTGCGGCGGCGGGGGCGGAGGCTCTGGCAGCGGCAACGCCGGCGGCGGCGCCGGCGAAGGAGCGGATGCCGCCTGCACCCGGACCGCTTCCGGCTGCCTCAGCGCGGCCGCGTACCGGGCGGCGCAGAATTCGATCATCGCGCGCTACCGCAACCGCGCCGACTTCCGGTCCCAGCCGGCCTTGGATCTGATCAACGCGGAGGTCGCCTACGCCAATCTGGAGCTCGCGCAGGGCGCCGCCGACGGGCGGCCCGGGCAGGGCATCACCCTCGGGCTGATCGACAACCGGGTCGACACCGCGCATCCGGCGCTGGACGGGGCCAAGGTCGTCGAAGTGAACTACGTGGGCACCGGCGCGAGCGCCGGCACGCCCGCCGGGCACGGCACGCCCGTCGCCAGCATCCTCGCCGGGGACGGCGGCTACACGTTCTCGAGCGGCGGCCGCCGGCGCGCGGGGCCCCGCGGCGTCGCCTCCGCCGCCCGGCTCCGCTCTTTCGTCATCCATTTCGACACGCCCGTCCGCAGTTACGACCCGATCGACTTGGCGGCGCGCGGTGCCGCGGAAAATGCGGAATGGACGCGCATCTGGGGAGAGGTGCTGGGCACCGGCATCGATGTCCTCAATCTGAGCATCGGCTACGACGGCGGCATCTTGGACTACAGCGAAGCAGACTTGCGGCGCCACTTCCCCACCGCCCTGCGCGCCATGGCGCAGCCCGGCCGGAGCAGCAACAAGACCCTGTTCGTCTGGAGCGCCGGAAACCCCGGCGCCAAATGCTATACGGACAGCAACGGCGCCTGCGTTTCCTACCCCGACAAGAGTTCCGTGCAAGTCTCGGCGGGGCTGATGGCGCGCATTCCCGAGTTGCGCGGACACAGCGTTGCCGTTGTCGCCGTCGACACGGCCAGCGGCGCGGTCGCGGACTTCTCCAGCCACTGCGGCATCGCCGCCGACTGGTGTTTGGCGGCGCCCGGCACGGGCATTGCCGCGGCGGCGCCCGGCGGCGGCGGCTTCGCTTCCTGGAGTGGCACGTCCGCCGCCGCGCCGATGGTGTCGGGCGGCCTGGCCCTGATGAAGCAGTACTTCCGCGGCCAGTTGTCGAACGAGCAGCTGCTGGCGCGGATGCTGGCGACCGCGGACAAGTCCGGGCGCTACGCGAACGAGGCCGTCTACGGCCAGGGCCTGCTGAACCTGGGCGCGGCGGTGTCCCCGGTCGGCTCCTCCACGCTCGCCGCCGGCGCCAGGGTCGGCGGCGCGGGCGCGGACGTCCGCCACACCCGGCTGGAGTCCGGCGCGGCATTGGGCGACGGCCTGGCGCGTTCGCTGCGCGGGCGCGAGGCGGCGGCGTTCGACGAATTGGGGGCGCCGTTCTGGCATGACCTGGGCGTGTTCGCGCCGCGCGCGGAGGCGGCGGACGCGGGCGCGCTGCTGCGGGACTTCATGGCGGCGGAGCCGGCCGAACCGGCGGAGCCGGGCGGTTCGGCCTGGGCTGCGCCGGGCGGCGCGGCCCTGCGCTACAGCGCGCGCCTGCTGCGGCCGGCGGCGGCCGCGCCCGGCGACCACCTGGCGCTGGCGGGGCGGGCGGTCTCGCTGCGCGCCGAGCGCCCGGACGGCTGGAGCGCGGATTTCTTCGCCACCGACGACGACGCGGCCGCGCCGGCGCGCGGCGCGGTGCTGGCGTGGCGGCCGCGGGAGCGCGAAGGCGAGCCGCGCCTGCGCGCCGGCTGGCTGACGGAGCGCAAGACCCTGCTGGGCTCGCGCGCCGAGGGGGCATTCGGGGCGCTGCGCGGCGACCTGGTGTTCGGCGGCGCGGGCGGGAGTTTCCGCGCCGGTGCTTGGACGCTGTCCGCCGACGCCGAACTCGGCGCGGCGGCGCCGGAGACGGGCGGCGGCCTGCTCGAGGATGTCCCGCGCCTGGTCACCAGCGCGTTCCGCCTGCGCGCCGAACGCCCGGCGGCGGGCGGCGCGTGGCGAGTGTCGCTGGCGCAGCCGCTGCGGGTCGAGCGCGGCGAGGCGCTGCTGTCGGTGCCGGTCGGGCGCACCCCGGAGGGCGACGTATTGCGGCAACGGCTGGCGGCGGACCTAGAGCCGTCGGGGCGGCAGCTGGATCTGTCGGCGCACTGGCGGCAGCCGCTGGCGGGCGGCGAACTGCGCCTGGGCTCGGTCTGGACGCGGCATCCGGGGCACCGCGCCGACGCGTCGTCCGAGTGGACGCTGCTGGCCGGCTGGCGGGCCGACTTCTAGCCTGGACATCAACCCCGGCCCTCTCTTTCCCCGGACGCGCCGGCGAACCGGCCGCCTGCCGGAAATGCGGGACAATTCTTATTTTTGCGCTAATGGAGATTCCGGAGAGATTCCCGCATGTAATGCTATTTAACAGGTAGTTGCTTATTTCGCCATCAAAGCGGCCATCGTCTCCGCCAGCGGTTGCCGCTACCGCGCCGGCAGGTCTGGCTGCTGTCTGGGTGGTCCTAGGTCCGCTCGGCAACGGTGATGTTGTCCTATGCCCAAGCCGGAATGTACTGGGCGTACCTCCTCGACTTGCCCGCTCTCGCATCCGGCTTGATGTGGCCAGCTTTGCCGGTATCGGCGATGATCGAGGACACCACGGAGGAACTTTTCGGCGAGGCGCCGAATCGCTCGCGCAGGGAGCGGTTGGTCATGGAGTCTTCGTTCGTGACGTACTTCAGGACGCAGTGCTGGTAGCAGGCGCGGATGCGGTCGGTGCGCCGCATCTCGGACAGCGTTTCTCTGCCATGCACGCGCACGGTCGTTTGCGCGTCGTCGCTCCGGAATTCGGGTGCGCGCAGGCGATGCGCTTCCGCGGCGAGCACCACCTGATCGATGCCGCTGCCGCGTTGCTCGCAGAAGCCCATGCGCCGCATCAGGCCGATGAGCTTTCCGTTTCGGGTGTTTTCGCGGTCGATGAAGCGGTCCGGATCCACCAAAGGCTCGCCGGGGTTGGAGAATTCGATCCGGTTGCTGTAGATATCTAGGCGCAATTGCTTTCCGCGCACCGAGAAATCCTGATGCACCACCGCGTTGACCAGCAGTTCGCGCGCTATTTCCTCCGGCAGCAATTGTTCCTGTTCCCGGATGCCGTTCCGGATGACCTCCCGCTGGGGAATTTGCTCCATCACGTATTTCACGATCTCCTCGAAACCGACCGCGTAGCCCTTGTCGCAGGTCCAGTCCCGCCGCGTCTTGAGTTTGGACTTGTCGACATACACCAAGACGCGAACCGCCCTGTCTTCCAGTTCCGGGAAGTCGCTTAACCGTCTTGCGAACAGTAACGCCCCCAATCGGCATATCGCGTAGCCCTGACCGTTGCGCTCGATGCATCTCCGGGTGGCGAGAATGTCTAGGGCTTCCATCGTTTGGCCGGGCATCGGCATCTTTTGCAGCGCGAAAAATTCCGGAATATCCAGCAATTTGAAAATCTCATCCGCGCTCAGGCCGGATTTCGCATGCGCGTTCAGCCATTCCGGTTGCGTTTCCGCGAATATCTCCCGCAACTGTTGATCGGGCATGACGACGGTCGATTCGCCGACGCGCATCCAATATGCGCCCTTGTAACGGTAGGCGGCCCCCTGCGGCCGTCCTGGGATGGAAAATACCAGAACGCGGCCGTCCGGGTGGGCTAGCTCAGCAGCTTCAATGCAGACTTCCGTTTTCTGAAGCACTTCATTTTCGATGGCGGTTAAATTCCCTGCAAAGGCTTCCGATCCCACCACCCGCCGCGGTGGCTTGTCGCTTACGCCGAGAACCAGATGTCCGCCTCCTGCGTTGGCCAAGGCAACGCAGTGTTTGCACAGGCCCGACCGGCTGAAATCGTTTTTCGCCTCTTTGAATTCCAAACGCCGGTGCTCGGATGGCTCCGCCAGCCACCGGTTGATCTGAGAGAGAGTGGCGGACATGGTGAATCGGGGTTGTGGGGGCTTTCCGTGAGGCAGGCATTGTACCGTATCCCTGCCGAAGCCGTCCAGATATCCATTAGCGCAAAAATAAGCAACTATTTGTTAAATATATTTATTCAATGGAATTTATCCGGAATTTCCATTAGCGCAAAAATAAGAATTCCCGGCTGCCTGCCGGATGGATAAACCGATTGCCGAGCCGGCAGCCGGGCCGGCAGAGTGGTCGATAGCGGGCCTGGCTCCATTTGCAATTAAATAAACAACTACCTGTTAAATAGATATATTTCCGAGAATTCCTCCGGAATTTCCATTAGCGCAAAAATAAGAATTCCCGGCTGCCTGCCGGATGGATAAACTGATTGCCGAACTGGCAGCCGGGCCGGCAGAGTGGCCGATAGCGGTCCAGGTTCATTCGCAATTAAATAAACAATTGCCTGTTATATAAGAATATTCACGGAAATTCTCCCGGAATTTCCATTCGCGCAAAAATAAGAATTTCTCCGTATTTCCGGCAGGCGGCCGGCCTGCCGCCGCATCCGGGGAAGAGAGAACCGGGCCGTCCGGGATCAGAACTCCGCCCGCCAGCCGGCCAGCAGCGTCCACTCGGACGACGCGTCGGCGCGGTGCCCCGGATGCCGCGTCCAGACCGAGCCCAGGCGCAGTTCGCCGCCCGCCAGCGGCTGCCGCCAGCGCGCCGACAGATCCAGCTGCCGCCCCGACGGCTCCAGGTCCGCCGCCAGCCGTTGCCGCAATACGTCGCCCTCCGGCGTGCGCCCGACCGGCACCGACAGCACCGCCTCGCCATTCTCGACCCGCAGCGGCTGCGCCAGCGACACCCGCCACGCGCCGTCCGCCGCCGGGCGCTCGGCGCGCAGGCGGAACGCGCTGGTGACCAGGCGCGGGATGTCCTCGAGCAGGCCGCCGCCCGTCTCCGGCGCCGCCGCGCCGAGTTCGGCGTCGGCGGACAGCGTCCAGGCGCCGGCGCGGAGACTCCCGCCCGCGCCGCCGAACACCAGGTCGCCGCGCAACGTCCCGAACGCTCCCTCGGCGCGCGAGCCCAGCAGGGTCTTGCGCTCCGCCATCCAGCCGGCGCGCAGGCGCGGCCCGCTGTCGCGCTCCCGCGGCCGCCACGCCAGCATCGCGCCGCGCGCCGGCGCGGCCGCATCGTCGTCGGTGGCGAAGAAATCCGCGCTCCAGCCGTCCGGACGCTCGGCGCGCAGCGAGACCGCCCGTCCCGCCAGCGCCAGGTGGTCGCCGGGCGCGGCCGCCGCCGGCCGCAGCAGGCGCGCGCTGTAGCGCATGGCCGTTCCGCCCGGCGCGGCCCAGCCCAAGTTGTCCGGCTCCGCCGGTCCGGCCGGCTCCGCCGCCATGAAGTCCCGCAATGCCGCGCCCGCGTCCGCCGCCTCCGCGCGCGGCGCGAACGCGCCCAGGTCGTGCCAGAACGGCGCCCCCAGCTCGTCGAACGCCGCCGCCTCGCGCCCGCGCAGCGAACGCGCCAGGCCGTCGCCCAGCGCCGCGCCGGACTCCAGCCGGGTGTGGCGGACGTCCGCGCCCGCGCCGCCGACCCGGGCGCCGGCGGCGAGCGTGGAGGAGCCGACCGGGGACACCGCCGCGCCCAGGTCCAGCAGGCCCTGGCCGTAGACGGCCTCGTTCGCGTAGCGGCCGGACTTGTCCGCGGTCGCCAGCATCCGCGCCAGCAGCTGCTCGTTCGACAGCTGGCCGCGGAAGTACTGCTTCATCAGCGCCAGGCCGCCGGTCACCATCGGCGCCGCGTAGGAGGTGCCGGTAGCCGAAAGCGTGCCGGTTTCGCCGACGCCGCCGACCTGGTTGGAATACGCGGCGTTGTTCACGTAGCCGGGCGCCGCCAGGCACCAGTCGGCGGCGATGCCGCAGCGGTTGGAGTAGTCGGCGATGCCGCCGTTCCGGTCCACGGCCGCGACCGCCACGCTGTGCGGGCGCAGTTCCGGGATGAGCGCCATCAGCCCGGGCAGGATTTCGGGCGAGCGCGCGTCGACGGTTCCGTCGGCGCTGCCGCCGGTGTCGCCGTCGACGCAGAGCGGGCCCGCCGCCGACCGCAGGCACGGCCGGCCGTGCGCGTTGCCGGCGGCCCAGACCAGCAGGGTCTTCTTCGGGCGGTCGGTCTGGGCGAGCGCCGCCAGCGTCCGCGGGGAGCGGGCGCGCAGGTCTTCCTCGCGGTAGCCTTCGATGATGCCTTGGGTGCCGAAGCTCAGGTTGAGGATGTCGAAGCCCGCGCCGGGGCGGTTGGCGGCGTCCAGCGCCTGGTCGAAGTAGCCGGCGAAGCGGGCGTCCGCGCCGGACAGTTGCCCGAGGTTGTTCGGCTGGTAGTCGTCGCCGCGATCGGGGGTTCTCAGGTCCAGCGCGAAAGAGCGCAGCCGGGCGGCGTAGGCGACGCCGTGAGCGCCGTCTACTGGTACGAGTTCGCCCCGTCTGCGGGTCATGATGGACCAGTCGCGCCGCGCCGCGATGGTGCTGGCGATGGATGTGCCGTGCCTGGAGTCGTCGTCGCTGATGGTCTCGAGCGGGCTGGAGGACTGCGCGGGGTCGGGGAAGGCATCATGCGTGAAGTCGACGAGGGTGTCGATCATGCCGATGCGGACGCCTTGGCCCGGTTCGCCGCGCTCCTCGAGCTCCAGCCGCGCGTAGGCCCGGTCCGCGTTGATCACGGCCAAGGCCGGCTGGGCCCGAAAGCCGGCGCGTTCGCGGTGAACCGCCGCGGCCCTGGACAGTGCCTGCGCGTCGATCGGGTCGGGCGGCGGCGCGGGTTGCGCGGGTTGCGGGTTGGGCGTCGGGTTCCCGCTGGGCTGCGGTTCCGCGCCGGTGTCCGCGCCCCCGCCGCCGCCCCCGCCGCCGCAGCCGGCGAGCAGCGCCAGCGCCAGCAGCGCCGCCGCGTTGCGGAGCGCTGGCCGGGAGTGGTCGGAGTTCATCGCGGGGGAAGCTGGGGAAACGGCCGCGCCGGCGCTCCGGCGCGGGGCGACATTATACGACCGCCGCCGCCCGCTATAATTCCGCCCGTCCCGCCATGTCCGCCCGCCGCGCCCCGCACCGCGCCGCCTTCGCCGGGAGCGCGCCCGCGTGACCCTCGAGCAGGTCCGCGCGCTGGTCGCCGCCGACCTGGCCGCCGTCGACCGCCTGATCCGCGGCCGGCTGCGCTCCGAGGTGGCGCTGGCCGACCGCATGGCGCGCTACATCGTCGAGTCCGGCGGCAAGCGCCTGCGGGCGATGCTGGTGCTGCTGTGCGGGCGCGTCTTGGGCGGCCTGCGCGACCGCGACGCCTCGCTGCTGCTGGCGGCGGTGATCGAGTTCATCCACACCGCGACCCTGCTGCACGACGACGTGGTGGACGCCTCGGAAGTGCGCCGCGGGCGGGCCACCGCCAACACCGTCTGGAGCGACGGCGCCAGCGTGCTGGCGGGGGACTTCTTCTACTCGCGGGCGTTCGAGATGATCACCGAGATCGACCGCGGGCCGGTGGCGCGCACCCTGGCCGCCGCCTCCAACGCCATCGCCGAGGGCGAGCTGATGGAGCTGATGCACGCCGGCGACGCGGAGCTCGGCGAGGCGCGCTACCTGACCATCATCGAGGGCAAGACCGCCAAGCTGTTCGAGGCCTCCTGCGAGGCGGCCGCCCGCATCGAGGGCGCGGACGGCGGCCGGCTCCGGGCGCTCGGCGCCTACGGCCGCCTGCTCGGCGCCGCGTTCCAGATCACCGACGACGCCATCGACTACCGGGAGGACAACCCGGAGGCGGACAAGAGCGTCGGCGACGACCTAGCCTGCGGGCGGATGACGCTGCCGTTCATCTACGCGCTGCGGGAGGCGGAGCCGGCCGACCGCGCGCTGCTGCTGGACGCGCTCGGCGCCGCCCGGCGCGACCGCATCCCCGAGGTCTGCGCGGCGATGCGCCGCTGCGGCGCGCTCGAGCACGCGCTGGGGCGCGCCCGGGAGTTCGCGGACCGCGCCCGCGCCGAACTGGACGCGCTGGAGGCCTCCGAATGGCGCGAGGCGCTGTCGGCGGTGGCGGAATTCGCGGTGTCCCGGGGGCACTGAGGGGACTTCGCGGGGCTTGCCGGCCCGAATGCGGCGAAAAGCGGCGCCGCCGCCGAGCGGCCGGGCGCGTGCGGCAGCGGAACCGCGGGTTCCGGACGGAACCCGCGGTTGCAAAGAAAGATTGTTACCGGCCGCCGAGCAGCACGGCCGCCAGCATGGCGACGAGCAGTCCGGCTTGCGCGAACTGGATGCCGATCAGGACATTGAGCCGGGTGTGAGTGGAGCGCAGCAAACTTTCCAGCGCGTCGAAGCGTTGGTCGATGGCGCTGAAGCGATGCTCGAAATACTCCCGGGAAGCCGCCATCGACTTGACCAGCAAGTCGTCGATACCGACGGCCATCGTCTTCGATTGCTCGCCGTCGAAGCCCGCTTCCTCGAAACGGCTCGCGGTCTTTATTTCCGTACTCATGGGTCGCGCCTCAGGGCGGGAGCCGAAGCCTCTTTGCCGGGTGGAGCAACCGCCGCCTGATGCGGCGCGCCCGCCGCGGGGGTTGCCGGCCCCGGGGCGGCGGACGCGTCGGGTTTCAGGATTGGCTCAGCACGGCGAAAATCAGGCCGGCGAAGCCGAACAGCATCGCGGCGACGATGCTGATTAGGCCGATGGTTTGGAAGTTCTGCAAGGAACGCACCGAACTTTCCAGCGCGTTGAAGCGATGATTGAAAGCCGCCATCGACTTGACCAGCAGGTCGTCGATGCCGACGACCATGGATTTCGATTGCTCGCCGTCGAAGCCCGCCTCCTCGAAGCGGTTCACGGCCTTTATCTCTGTATTCATGTGTTGTACCTCAGGGTGGGTGCCGAAACCTCTTTGTCGGAGCAGGGAACCGCGGAGGAGTGTAGCACGCCGGCCGGTCCGGCGGCCGCGGCGCGCCGGTCGGCGAGGCGGCGTTGCAGATGTTGGCGGCGGGCAGGCCCGCCGCCGCTGGGCGCGGCAGCCCCGAGTTCGTTGCAGACCGCGGCAGGCCGGCGCCTCGGCCGCCTCGTCCAGCGTGTGTTTGCGCAGGTCGGCCGCGCGCTCCGGCGCGCCGGGCTTCAGGATCGGCTCAGCACGGCGAAAAGCAGGCCGGCGAAGCCGACCAGCATTGTGGCGATGATGCTGATCAGGCTGATGATCTGGAAGTTCTGCAGGGAACGCACCGAACTTTCCAGCGCGTCAAAGCGGCGATCGAAATGTTCGCGGAACGCGGCCATCGACTTGACCAGCAGGCCGTCGATGCCGGCGGCCATGGATTTCGCTTGCCCGCCGTCGAAGCCCGCCTCCGCGAAGCGGTTCACGGTCTTCATCTCGGTGTTCATGAGGTCAGGTTGGGGAGAGCCTCTTTGCCGGAGCGGGGCCGCCGCCGGCGAGTGTAGCACTGCCGGCCGCGCCCTAGGCGGCGCCTTCGGCCAGCCCGGCCGCGGCCGCCGCGACCGTCTCCGGCGCCGTCCGCCGCAGGCAGGCGTAGTGGCCGTAGGGGCAGGTCCGCCGGCCGCAGGGACGGCACGCGGCCTCCGCCGCTAGCGCCGCGGCGCGGTCGGCGAGCGGCGGCGCGACGGCCGGCGAAGTGGCGCCGTAGATGCCGGCGGCGGGCGTGCCCGCCGCCGCCGCCAGGTGCAGCAGCCCCGAGTCGTTGCAGACCGCGGCGCGGCAGCAGGCCAGCGCCTCGACCGCCTCGTCCAGCGTGGTGCGCCCGCACAGGTCGACCGCGCGCTCCGGCGCGGCGGCCCGGATCGCCGCGCCGCGCGCCTCGTCCTCCGCCGCGCCCAGCACGCAGACGCGGTAGCCCCGCGCCGCCAGCAGCGCCGCCAGCCGCGCGAAGCGTTCTGCCGGCCAGCGCTTGGCCGCGCCGCCGGCCGCGCCCGGCGCCAGCGCCACGAACGGCGCCAGCGGGTCGATGCCGAGCCGGCGCGCGGTGGCGGCGGCGCGCTCCGGGTCGATCGCCAGCCGCGGCCGCGGCAGGGGGTCGGGGAGTTCCGTCCCGGGCGGCGCGAGCGCGGCCATGCGCGCGCTCATGTTCGCCGGGCGCGGCCGCGGGTCGTTGATCAGCCCCAGGCGCTCGCGCCCGCCGCCGGCGAAGCCGGCGCGCGCCGGGACGCCCGCCAGCCACGGCAGCAGCGCGGCCTTGGCGGAGCGGGGGAGGACGATCGCCCGGTCGTGGCGGCCGCGCAGCCGGCGCGCCAGGCGCGCCCGCGCGAGGAGGCCGGGGCGCCCGCGCGCGGCCTCGAGCGCCAGGTGCTCCCGCACCTGCGGCATGCGCGCCAGCAGCGGCCCGGCCCAGGCGGGGGCGGCGACGTCGATGGCGGCGGCGGGGTCGCGCCGCCGCAGCAGCGCGAACAGCACCTGCGCCAGCACCAGGTCGCCGACCCAGGCCTGGGCGACCACCAGCACCCGGGAGCCGGCGGGCACGGCTCAGCGGCGGCCGGCGCGGATGCGGCCGAGGAGCGCGCTGGTCGAGCGCCCCGCGGCCAGCGGCAGCAGCGCCACCCGGCCGCCGGCGCGGCGCACCGCGGCCGCGCCCGCCACCTCCGACTCCGCGTAGTCCGCGCCCTTGACCAGCACGTCCGGCAGCAGCTCCCCGATCAGCTTCGCCGGCGTGTCCTCGCCGAACGCCGTCACCCAGTCGACGCAGGCCAGCCCGGCCAGCAGCCGCCGGCGGTCGGCGAGCGGCTGCGCCGGCCGCCCGGGGCCCTTGATCCGGCGCACCGAGGCGTCGGTGTTGAGCGCCACGATCAGCCGGTCGCCGAGCGCCGCGGCCTGCTCCAGCAGCTGCAGGTGGCCGGCGTGCAGCAGGTCGAAGCAGCCGTTGGCCAGCACCACGGTCTCGCCGCGCGCGCGCGCCTCCCGCACCAGCCGCCGCAGCGCCGGCCGGCTCGCCGCGCCGGCGTCCGGCCGCCGGCCGCCGGCCAGGGCCGCCGCCAGCTCCGCGCGCGTCACCGCGGCGGTGCCGAAACGCCCGACCGCCTGTCCCGCGGCCAGGTTGGCCAGGCGCATGGCCGCGGCCGGCTCGGTCCCGGCCGCCCGGGCGCAGGCGTAGGCGGCGATCGCGGTGTCGCCGGCGCCGGTGACGTCGAACACGTCGCGCGCCGCGCATTCCACCCGGTCGGTGCGGCGGCCGCGCTGCAGCAGCATGCCGTGCTCGCCCAGGGTGACCAGCAGCGCGCCGAGGCGGTGGCGGCGGCAGAGCCGGGCCGCCGCCTCCGGGATGTCCTCGAGCGCCAGCGCCCGCCCCGCCGCCGCCTCCAGCTCGCGCCGGTTCGGGGCCACCGCGTCGGCGCCGGCGTAGGCCGCGAAGTCCGGGCGCTTGGGGTCGACCAGCACCGGCTTGCCGGCGTCGCGCGCCAGCCGGATCAGCGGCTGCGGGTCGGCCAGCGCGCCGTGCCCGTAGTCCGACAGCACGGCCGCGTCGCAGCGCGCCAGGGCGCGGCGGAACGCGCTCCGCAGCGGCCCCGGGCGGACCGGCTCCCGGTCGCCGAAGTCGAGCCGCAGCAGCTGCTGGCGGCGGCTGACCACGCGCAGCTTGACCGCGGTGGCGCGCCCGGGCTCGGCGAGCAGGCGCGGCTCGACCCCGCTCCGCCGCAGCAGCTTCGCCAGCGCCCGCCCGGCGGCGTCGGCGCCGACCGGCGCCAGCAGCACGGCCGCCGCGCCCAGCGCGGCGGCGTTGGCGGCCACGTTGGCGGCGCCGCCGGCGCGCAGCTCCTCGCCGCGCACGTCCACCACCGGCACCGGCGCCTCCGGCGAGACGCGCGCCGCGTCGCCGCTCCAGTAGCGGTCCAGCAGGGCGTCGCCCGCCACCAGCAGGCGGGTCGCGGCGAAGTCCGGCAGCGGTTCGGCGCGCATGCTCAGGCGCCGCCGCGGCGCAGCACGTACAGGGTGCCGCAGTAGGGGCAGCGCAGCTGCCCGCCGGGGGCGTCCGCGATCGGCAGGAACACCCGCGGGTGCGAATCCCACAGGCTGTCGCCGGGCGGCGGGCAGTGCAGCGGCAGCTGCCGCTCGGTGACGGTGCGGCGCTGGCCGCGGTGCGCGGCGGCGGGGCGCGCGGCGGGGCGGCCGGCCATGCTCAGGCGACCGGCGTCCGCCACTCGGGGTGGGTGCCGCAGCGCCCCGCCACCAGGTCCTGGTAGCGCCGCTGCAGGCGCGCGGTGACCGGGCCGCGGCGGCCGCCGCCGACGGCCTCGCCGTCGAGCTCCCGGATCGGCGTGACCTCGGCCGCGGTGCCGGTGAAGAAGGCCTCGTCGGCGGCCAGCACGTCGGCGCGGGTGAGGCGCGCCTCGGCCGCCTCGAGGCCGTCCTCGCGCGCCAGCTCCAGCACGGTGCGGCGGGTGATGCCGTCCAGCGCCGAGCCGGGCGCGGGCGTGGCCAGCGCGCCGCCGCGCACCAGGAACAGGTTCTCGCCGCTGCCCTCGGACACGCGCCCGTCGCGCTCCAGCAGCAGCGCCTCGTCGTAGCCGGCCGCCTTGGCGCGCGCGGTGGCCACCGTGGAGTAGAGGTAGTTGCCGCAGATCTTGGAGTGGTTGAGCGGCCGGTTGACGCGGTCGCGCACGATGTCCGAGGTCTGCACCCGGATGCCGCGCTCCAGGCCCTCGGCGCCCAGGTAGGAGGCCCACTCCCAGGCCGCCACCGCCACGTGCACCCGCAGCCCCTCGGCGCTCAGGCCGAAGCCGTTGCCGAAGAAGCAGATCGGCCGCACGTAGGCGCTGGCCAGGCGGTTGGCGCGCACCGCCTCGATGCAGGCGCGGTCGAGCGCGTCGGCGCCGTAGGGCACCGCCATGCCGACGCACGCGGCCGAGGCGAGCAGCCGCTCGGTGTGGTCGCGCAGGCGGAACAGCGCCGGGCCGCCGGCGCCGGCGTAGGCGCGCAGGCCCTCGAACACGCCGCTGCCGTAGTGCAGGCTGTGCGCCAGCACGTGCACCTGCGCCTCGGCCCAGGGCAGCAGGCGGCCGTCCATCCAGATGCGGGCGTCGGCGTGGGGCGGGGCGCTCATGCGGCGGGGAAGGTGCGGTCCCAGATGGCGCGCACGCGGGCGCGCTCCTCGGCGAAGTCCTCCGGCGCCGCCAGCGGCTCCTCCTCCTGCAGGCTCAGCGCGTGCGCCCGGTCGCGGTAGGCGTGGTAGCAGCCGCGCAGGAAGCGGGCCTCCGCCGCCGCCAGCAGGCCGGCCGCCGCCAGCCGGTCGAGGATCATCACCGTGGCCGTGACTCCGGTCAGCTCCGGGTGGTCGTGGGCGTGCAGCAGGACATTATAGTGGACGAGGAACTCCAGGTCGGTGATGCCGCCGGGGTCGGCCTTCAGGTGGAAGCGCCCCGGCGGGCCGCGATGGGCGTCCAGCATGCGCCGGCGCATCTCGGTGAACTGCCGCCGCAGCGCGGGCGCCGCGCGCCGGCGGGCCAGGATGCGCGCGCGCAGCGCCGCGAACGACTGCGCCAGCTCCGGCGCGCCCGCCACGCAGCGCGCCCGCGCCAGCGCCTGGTGCTCCCAGGTCCAGGCCTCGCGGTCGAGGTACCGCTCCAGGTAGCGCAGGCTGCATACCATCCGCCCCGACTGCCCGCCGGGGCGCAGGCGGGCGTCCACCCGGTACAGCGCGCCGGCCGTGGTGAGGGTCTCCAGGATGTGCACGAAGCGCTGCGCGACGCGGGTGAAGAAGTACTCGTTCTCGACCGCGCGCTCGCCGCCGGTATGCTCGTCGGCGCCTTCGCTGTCGTGCAGGAACACCAGGTCCAGATCGGAGCCGAAGCCGAGCTCCAGGCCGCCGAACTTGCCGTAGGCGAGCACCGCGCAGCGCGCCTCCCGGCGCGCGCCGCCGGCGTCCGCGCAGCCCGGCGCGCCGTGGCGGCGGACCTGCTCGTCCAGCGCCAGCGCCCAGGCGCGCGCCACCACCGCCTCGGCGACCCAGGTCAGCTCGTCGCTGACGTCGGAGATCGGCTTGGCGCGCAGCACGTGGCAGGCCGCGATGCGCAGCACCTGCGAGTGGCGGAAGCGGCGCAGCGCGTCCATGCGCGCCTCGAGATCGCCGTCGGCCGCGTCCAGCGCCCGCGCCAGCATCGCCCGCAGCTCGGCGGCGTCGTGGCTGGCGAACAGCGCCTGCGGGCTCAGCAGGTCGTCGATCAGCTCCGGGCGCTGCAGGATCTGGGTGTGCAGCCAGGAGCTGCCGGCGGCCAGCGCGCTCAGCAGCGCCAGCGCGCCGGGGTTCTCGGTCAGCAGCGCCAGGTGGCTCGGGCGGTGCAGCAGCACCTCCAGCGCGCCGAGCAGGCGGGTCAGGGCGGCCGCCGGCGCCGCCTCCGCCTTGGCGCAGTCGATCAGCTGCGGCAGCAGCCGCAGCGCGAACTGCCGCGAGTTGGCGCCCTGCATCCGCCACAGGCTCTCGGTTACCAGGGCGCGCAGGCGCGCGGCCGGCTCCGCGGCGTCCGCGGGCGACAGCCCGCGGCCGGCGAGCGCCGCGGCCAGGTCCGGCGCCGGCTCGGCGTGCTGCTCGGTCTTCTCGACCGCGTCCAGCAGCGCCTGCAGCGCCGGGTCCGGCGGCGCCGGCCGGTCCTGCGCGCGCATCAGGCCGGCGAACTCCTCGTGCAGCCGCTCGCGGTGCGCGTCCAGCTCGGCGCGGAACGACGCCCAGTCCGCGCAGCCCATGGCGCAGGCGATCCGGGCGCGCTCCGGCTCGTCCTCGGGCAGGGTGTGGACCTGCTGGTCGCGCGCCATCTGCAGGCGGTTCTCCGCGGCGCGCAGGAAGTCGTAGGCTTCGCGCAGCGCGGCCGCGTGCGCTTCGCGGATGTGCCCGGCGCCGACCAGCGCCGCGAGGCCGGCGTGCCAGCCGCTGCGCTGCAGCGCGGGCTCCTGCCCGCCGAACACCAGCTGCCCGCTCTGCACCACGAACTCCGCCTCGCGGATGCCGCCCGGGCCGTGCTTGAGGTCGTCGCGCAGGTGCGCCTGGTCGGCGTGGCGCTCCATCTTGGCCTTCATTTCGCGCAGCTCCTCGAGGATGCGGAAGTCCAGGTAGCGGCGGTAGACGAACGGCCGCAGCGCCGCGCGCAGCTCGGCCGCGGCCGGCGTCTCCGGCCCCAGCGGGCGGCTCTTCAGCAGCGCGTAGCGCTCCCACTCGCGGCCGTGCAGCTGGTAGTAGGTCTCCATGGCCGAGAACGGCAGCGCCAGCGCGCCGGAGGAGCCGAACGGGCGCAGCCGCATGTCGACGCGGAACACGAAGCCGTCGGCGGTGACCTCGTCGAGCGCGCGGATCAGGCGCTGGCCCAGGCGGATGAAGCGGCTCTGCGCCTCCTCGCGGTCGCCGGGCGGGTCCGGGTAGGCGAAGATCAGGTCGATGTCGGAGGAGAAGTTGAGCTCGCCGCCGCCGAGCTTGCCCATGCCGAGGACCACCAGCGGCAGCGGCGCGCCGGCCGCGTCCCGCGGCGCCTTGGCGAGGCGCGCGGCGTGCCAGTCGCGCGCCGCGGTCACGGCCGCGTCGGCGAAGGCGGTCAGGTCGCGCAGGGTCTCCGCCAGCGGCGCCAGGCCGTTGAGGTCGCGGTGGGCGATGCGCAGCGCCTCGCGCAGGCGGGCGCGGCGCAGGGCGGCGGCGAACGCCGCGGCGTCGTCCAGCTCGGCCAGCGGCGCCAGGGATTCGGCCGCGGGGCGCTCCAGCGCCGAGGCCAGGAGGTCGGGATGCGCCCGGGCGGCGCCCGCGGCGAACGGGCTGGCGGCGAACAGGCGGGCCAGCGCGCCGCGGTGCGCGTCCAGCAGCGCGGCGGGGAGTTGTCCGCCGAGCTCCGCGAGGGCCGCTTCGGCTTCCTCGCGCAGGGGCTCGGGCGGCGGGGGCGGGGCGTCGGGCATGGGGACGGCGCCGGATGCGGCCGGCGCGGCGGGTCGGTTCAGTCCGCGAGGTTGGCGCGCCAGTCCTGCAGGATGCCGTCCAGTTGCTCGACTAAGGGTTGGACGTCGCTGTCCGGTTGGCTGGCTTCCGAATAAGCTAGTTTTCGGCAGATATCCGCGACATCTCGATGCAGGCTGTCGGCAAGCGCTTGGAGCTTGAACTTGGCGATTTCGGCGGGCGTGTCCGACGCCGAATCGTAGACCTGATTCTTCTGCGCCATGGTCTGGCGCAGGTTGGCCGGGCTGATGCCTAGGTCGGAAGTCGCGTTCCCAGCCGCGGCTTGGCTCAATCGATCCCAGATCCAAACTTCCGGCGCGTCGGAGCCGGGCAGGAATAGCACCGGCGGGGCGTTCACGCCGGCCGCCGCCTGGATTTCCTTTGCGGTCTCTTGCGATTTCTGATCGCCGTCCAGAACGAACACGAAATTCTGCAGCTGATCGAATTTCTTGAATGCTTTTGCGTGCGCGGGAAACTCTTGGGCGCCCGTGTCACGGCCGATTCGCACTGTCTCCGGTCGGATATTGCCGCGTGCCAGCAGCAGGTCGAAGACCCCATGCAGGATGCTTTCCGCGACCGCGTCTTCGCAGAGCAGGTTCAGGGTCTCCCGGGATTGGCCGTAAAGCGCGTTCTGGATCAGATCCCGGTAAGACGGCTGAACCGAAACTCGGCCGGTTGTTTCATCGCGGTCCAAAAAAATACGGGCGTATTGCGGCACGGTATCCAGCACCACGGGACTGTGCGTGGTGACGATGATCTGCAGCTCGTTGCGCAGCGCCAGCTGCTGCAGCTGCAGCATCAGCACCTGCTGCACCCAGGGATGCAGTCCGGCTTCCACCTCGTCAATGAGTATCAGGGCGTTCTTGAGCTGCGAAATGGCTCTGGCCAAGTGCAGGATGGCGCGTTCGCCGGCGGACATGTGCAGTTCGGAGTATCCGGCGCCGTCATGCTTGGCGAACAGCATGTTCTTGGAGCCGCTCGACAGATTTACGACAGTCGTATACCGAAAGGGCAGCATCTGCTCGGCGAAGTTGATCTGGGATGCGTTCAGCGGCGTGGCTTCCGCCTCGGTTTTCAGGCGCGACATGCTGAGCACGCTGCGCACTTCCGACGGGTTGCTGAGATTGCTGAGCGTCCTGAGGTAGACCTTGCGCTCCGGTTGTTCGCCGCGCTTGCGGCCGAAAAAGCTCCGGTTCCAGCCTGCAGCCCTGCGCCAGCGCATGCGCGTCCGGCCTTCCTGCGTGGAATAGTCGAAGTCGATGATCACCACTGGCCGTTCGTCTTGCCACTTCCCGAGCTTGGGTCGATAATCGGGGAACAGGGCCGAGGGCACCAAGCGCTGCTTGCCCGGGCCTGGAGTTTTGTAGGCGCAGGCGGCGGCGAACAGCACGGTCGACTTGCCGCTGGCGTTGCCGCCGGCGATGACGCTCACCGGGTATTCGAGAGTGACGCGCAATTTGTCAATGCCGCGCAAATTTTCCAGATGGATTTCATGGAGAAAGTTTCGGAAATGCGGTTTTTTCCCCTGCAGGCTGTCCCAAAGGTTCCGGAGACGCTTTTCGATCATGAGGCCGCCTTGCTCGGCATCGGGGTGTCGTTCCATTATAGTGTTTGCATTGCGGCGGTTTTGCCTCCGGCGCAGTGCGGATTTGCCGCCCGCCCGCCGCCGGAATCGCCGGGCTGCCGCGGCTCGGGTGATGCTCGGACCGAGTGGGGGCGGTTTCTTCGGCGAAAGGGCTGGTTCAGGGTTCTTTCGGTTGCGGCCATCCGCTCACGGCAGCAGGCCGGCGAAGAACGCCAGCGCCTCCTCGGAATCCCACTCTCGCGGCCCGGCGGCCGCGTAGCGGGCGCGCCCCTCCGGGCCGATCAGCACCGTGGTCGGCAGCGCGGCGACGTCCCAGTCGGCGAGCGCCAGGTCCGCGTCCACCAGGATCGGGAAACTGACCGGCACCTCTTCGAGGAACGTCCCGAGCGCGCCGCCGGCGGGCCCCACGTGCACGCCGACCACCGAAAAGCGCCCGTCCGCGCCCAGAGTTCGGTGCAGGCGCTCGAGCGCCGGCATCTCCTCGCGGCAGGGGGCGCACCAAGTGGCCCAGAAGTTGATCAGCAGGGTCCGGCCGCGGTGCTCGCCGAGCCGCCACGGCCGCCCCTCGGCGTCCGGCAGCGTGAATTCCGGCGCGGCGCGCCCGGAGGCCGGGTCCATCAGGGCGCGCTCCTCCGCGCAGCCGGCGGCGGCCAGGGCCAGGCCGGCGAGGAGGGCGGCGCGCGCCGCGGCGGACGGGGTCGGCACGGCGGCGCTCAGTAGCCGAGGGTGTTGTCGTGCGCCCAGTTGGGGTCGTCGGCGCCGAGGTCGCCGATGGGCGCGGCGAAGGCGTCCGCCACCAGCTCGGGGACGTTGCGCCCGGTGAGGGCGCGCAGGAAGGCCTCGAGGTCGTCCTTCTCGCGCTCGCTGAGCCCCAGCGGGCGGATCAGCGGCGACAGCCCCTCGTTGGGCACGCCGCCCCGGTCGTAGAAGTCGAGCACCTCGCGCAGGGTGTCGAAGCGGCCGTTGTGCATGTACGGCGCGGTCAGCGCCGCGTTGCGCAGGCCCTGGGTGCGGAACTTCCAGCGGTCGGCGGGGTTCTGGGTCGCCCGGTACAGGCCGAGGTCGTTCGGCAGCTTCTGCCGCGAGACCGATTCGATGATCTCGTCCGGCACCTCGACGAACACCCCCGGCGCCAGCTGCACCCGGGTGGCGGCGGGCGGCGCCGCGGCGTCCGGGGCGCGGGCGAACGACTCCGCGTAGCCCAGGCCGGTGTTGTGGAACTGGTGGTCCTGGAACAGCGCGTGGTCGCGCCCCACCAGGTGGCAGGCGATGCACTGCGCCTTGCCGGCGAACAGCGCGAAGCCGCGCTTGACCGGCTCGCCCACGGCCGCGGGGTCGCCGCCGAAGTGCCAGCGGTCGAACGGCGAATCGGCGGCCAGCAGGGTGCGCTGGTAGCTGGCCAGCGCTTGGCCGACGGTGCGGATGTCCGGGCCGCGGCCGTCGAAAGCCGCCTCGAACCGGCCGTCGTAGTCGCGCATGCGGCGGAGCTTGTTCAGCGTCCAGCCGATCGCCGGCGCGGCCATCTCGTTGTGCGCGGTGATCGGCTGCCAGACCTGGTTCTCGAGGCTGGTCTCGCGCCCGTCGAGGAACAGGCGCTCGACGTACGCCACGTTCAGCAGGGTCGGCGAGTTGCGCAGCACCGAGCGGCCCTCGACGCCGACCGCGGTGCGCATCTCGTTGCTGGTGAAGCCCTGCTCGGGGATGTGGCAGGTGGCGCAGGCGAAGGTGTCGTTGAGCGACAGCCGGCGGTCGAAGAACAGCTTGCGCCCGAGCTCGATGCGCGCCCGGGTCAGCGGGCTGTCGGCCGGCACCGGCACCGGCGGCAGGCCGAGCGGCGGGCGCTGCGCGTAGCGGATCAGGTCCTGCCGCAGGCCGCGGCGCTTGAGCAGGCTGCGCGAGCGGGTGCGGTAGCCGGGGTCCTCGTAGCCCTCCTTGACGTCGCCGGGGCCCTGCGCGCGCTCGGCGTCGAAGCCGTCCGCCGCCTCCAGTTCGCCGCTGGTCCGCGCCGCGGCATCGGCCGCCAGCGCCGACAGCAGGAGCGCCCCGCACAGGGCGCCGGGACCGGGCCGCGCGGCGCGGGGCATGGGCGGGCGCTCAGCCGGCCGGCGCCTCGAGCCGCAGGGTTTCCAGATCGTTGAGCAGGATGTCGGGGTGCAGGAAGGACACGCTGTAGATGTTCCGCACCCGCCGCTCGCGGTCGATCAGGAACACGCGCAGGGTGTGCGCGATCTCGCCGGTGTAGGCGCCGGTCTCGTCGAACTCGCGCAGGGTGTACTGGCCGTAGCCGTCGAGGATGGGCTGCAGCGCGGCGCGGTCGCGCGCGGTCAGGAAGCGCCAGTCGACGCGCTCGCTGCCGAGGCCGCGGCCGAACTCGCGCATCGTCGCCGGGGTGTCGCGCGCCGGGTCGAAGGACATCGACAGCAGCCGCACGGCGCGGGCCAGCTCCGGGCGCGCCTCGAGGCGGGCCTGGAGCTTGTGCAGCACCGCGTTGGCCAGCGGGCAGCCGTTCAGGTCGGTGCAGCGGGTGTAGATGAAGCTGAACAGCACCAGGCGGTCGCCGAGCAGGTCGAACAGCCGCGCGCCGTCGCCGCACTCGAGCAGCACCTCGCCGTCGGCGGCGGCCATGATCGGCGGCAGCGCGTAGCTGCCGGCGGCGGGCGCCTCGTAGCTGAGGCTGCGCCAGCCGGGCGCCAGCAGCTGGCCTTCCCGGCCGCCGGCGGCCGCGGCCGCCGCGGCGAGCGCGAGGCCCAGGGCGAGCGGGGGCAGGGCGCGGGTCATGGCGAACACAATCCTAGCAGAGCCGCAACCCGGATTCGACCGCCGCGGGCGGCGGCGGGTTCCGGCGCGGGGGCGAAAGAAAGCCGCCCCGTTCCCGGGGCGGCTTCCGGCTGCGGGCGGCGGGGCCGCCGGCGCAGGGGCTCACTCCGCCGCGGCCACCCGGTCGCGCTCGGGGCGCTGGCCGTACAGGGCGTAGGCGCCGAAGCGCATCTGGTGCGAGCGGCCCAGGCCCTCGGCGTAGAAGTCGATGGTCCACTGGTGGCTCAGCTGCTTGGCCTCGCGGTCCCAGTGGTACAGCTTGACGAACTGCTCGTCCGCCTCGCCGGTCTTGTCCCAGTTGCCGAGCAGCGAGCTCGAGTAGTACACGCGCTTGCCGTCCCAGCTCTGCGACACCATGTTGATCTGGCTGCCGATGTGCTCCTCGAACACCTGCTGCGGCGCGTGCGGGTCGGAGATGTCGAAGTAGCGCGTCTTGCCGTCCATGAACGTGTCGACCCACAGGCCGGTGTCGTCCGCGGTGATCGAGATGTCGACCGGCAGCGGGATCTTGGACGGGTCGCCGATGTCGGCCACGGCCTTGCCGTGCCACTCGCCCTGCTCGTCCTCGTACAGCAGCCAGACCTTGGAGGTCAGCGCGGTGGTGGTGAAGCAGTAGCGGTGGTTCGGGTCCCAGGCGCAGCGGATCTCCAGCGGCGCGCCCGGCACGTCCAGCACCTTGAGCGGCGCGCGGGCGTGCATGTCCCACACCACCATGGTGTTGCCGAAGCGCTGCATGGCCTCGCTGTCCTTGAGCATCTTGCCGAAGTCCATCATGTAGTTCGACCAGCCGGTGAACGAGGAGGTCAGCATGACGTTGCTCTCGGCCTTGACGCGGATGTCGTAGCCGTAGCCGTCGGCGTGCTGGCCGGTCTTGACCGCGCCGCGCAGGTCCTCGTCGGTGGGCATCCAGTGCGCGGCGACGAACTCGCCGGCGTTGTTGTACTCGGCGAGGCCGGTGCGGCCGCCGTGGTCGGCGTTGTTCGACAGCGCCGAGATCATGACCCGCCCGGGCAGGGCGTAGAAGGTGTGCGGGCCGACCAGGCCGCCGGTCTGCTGCACGAAGTCGGTGATGACCTTGTGCAGCTTCGGCTCGCGCGGGTCGGAGTGGATGTCGAAGACGAAGATCTTGTTGGAGTCGAGGCCGCCGGCCCACAGGTACTTGCGGTCGTCCGACAGGCCGGAGTGGTGCGCCTCGTTGCGCCCGCCGACCGACAGCACGCTGACCACGGTGCCGTAGGTGCCGGAGTCGGGGTTGGCGTCGATGGTCACCAGCTTGTCCTGCTCGTCGCCCACGCCCTCGACGCCCAGCGTCCAGACGTACACGTAGTCTTCCTGGCCGGAGATCTTGGCGATGTAGGGGGACATGCAGGTCTCGTCGGCGTGCGCCGGCAGCGCCCACGCCAGCGCGGCCGCGGCCGCCAGGCTCTTGGAAAGGGTTGTCATCCTCATGGTTCGATCGCTCCTCGTGCGGTTCTTTCTTGGTGGTTCTTCGGCGGCGCGGGGCGGACGGCCCCGAGTCCGGCCTCCAATTATGACGCAATCGGCGGGCGCGTCAAGTTGGCGGGGCGGGGCCGGCGGGGCGGATGGGGGGGCGCTGCGGCCCGGATTCAGGGGCCGGGGGCGAGCAGGCGGCGGTTTTCCCGCCAGGCGTTCTGCAGGGATTTGCCGATCAAACGGCGGGTTTCCGGGCGGATTTCGAGCCTTTTCGCGGCTTCGGGCCACTGGTGGACCGCCTCCGCCACCCTTTCCAGCACCTCCCGCGCCCGCGCCCAGGAGGCGAAGCCGGCGTGGGCGGCGAGCGCCCGCATGGCGGCGGGCGGCGGCCGGGCGCCGTGTCCGGCGTAGGCGGCGGCGTGCTCGCCGTGGGGATGCGGGCTGTAGGTGACGTCGTAAAAGGGCGCGGGCCGCCAGCCGCCGCCGTCGTCCTGCAGGAAGCCCCAGTTCCTGCTGTGGTCGTCCTGGTTGCAGGCGAACAGGTTGAAAGCGGCGCGGCGGAAGATCTCCTGGCCGGCCGCGGCGCCGCGGCACAGGACGCCGGCGGCCTTGATCAGGTCCTCGTAGTCGAGCGTCGGCGCCCGGAAGTCCGCGTCCAGCAGGCCGCAGGCGCTGGCGAAGTGCAGGCGGCCGGAATAGGAGTCGTCGCCGGGCCCGGCCGGGCGGCGGTCGAAGCGGGCCTGGAGCAGCCAGCGGCGGATGCCGGCCGGCGTGGCGGTCGTCAGCAGGCGCCACTCGGGGATGTCGATTCCGGCGAGCTCGGCCAAAGCCAGGTACGCGGCTTCGCAGGCCGCTTCTTCGTGGCCGAGCGGGAGACGCGCGGAAGTGAACTTCACCAGGTGGGGAATCATGCCCGGCGCCGGCATCGTGCCGCAGTCTTGTACGTCATCCGCCAGGTGCAGCATCCCGACATTCGCTGCCGTCCATTCGAACTTTTCGTTCGCAGATTCCGGAAGCCAGCGCACCGACTTCCCGCGCGGGCGGTCGCCCGGCAGATACAGCTGGGCCTTGGGCCGCGCGCCGGCGGGACTGGCGGTCGCGAACAGCGCGTCCAGCACTTCGGCGGCGCTGCCCTCGTGCAGGGACTGCGCCGCATGGCCGAGTTCGGCGACCCGGTGCAGGCACCCGCGCTCCTGCGGCGGTTGCGCGGCCGCCGGCTCGTAGGACAGGGCGCCCGTGCCCCGGTCGCCGATCCAGGCCAGCCGGTCCATCGCGGTCGGCGCGTCCGGGAGGTCGCCGCGGCTTTCGAAAGCGCGGTCCATCAGCAGCCGTCCCCAGCCGTCCGGCAGGGAGTCCGCGAACACGCCGTGCAGGCCCTCGTGCGGCTCCTTTGCCGCGCCGTGCAGGGCGTCGTCCGCCGGCGGGTCGAAAGGCGACAGGCTCGGATGGCGCGCCAGGTATTCGGCGTCGTACTGGAAGAACACGGCGCGCGCGTTCTGCGCCAGCGTCCCGACAGTCGCGCGCCGGCCGTCGCCGAAGGTGCGCACGACTCTCAGTTGGGCGACCGGCTCGCGGTCACGCATCGCGCAGCACTTCCGCGATGGTGCGCGGCTGCGGCCGCGGCCGGCGGAGCGTGATCTGCCGCAGCTGCCGCAGGTCGTCCAGGCTCTGCCACAGCAGCAGGAACTGGCGCAGGGAGATCTGGCCGGTGGTCTCGAAGCGCTTGAGGGTCGGCGCGGGGACCGTGCTGCGCTCGGCGAGCGCGGCGCGCGAGAGTTTTTGCGCCCGGCGCATGGCGCGCATCCACTGGGCGAGTTCCTGCTGGACCTCGGCGGCGGAGTAGAGGGCCGGCTTGTTCATGCCGGATATTATATATCATAATGTCTATTATCCGTATTTTATAGCAGTAAGAGATATTATAATATCTATTATAGTGCAGGAAAATGGCTTTTTTATGGTGGTGGTTCGTTCAGGCTCGCTTCTCGTTAGATATCGCCTCATGTTGTATTTTCAGACATTCTGTGCTATATAAGAACTGCGGTTGGTCGCCGGCTTGGCGGCTTTCGCGCAAAGGACTCAACCCAGTGCGGGATGCTTGGCCCGCGGGAGCGGAAGATGGCGGAAGCGGCGGCGGTCGGACCCGGAACAGCGGTCGGGCCCGACGAGAGGCAGGAGGAGGAGGAGCGGGCCGCGCTCGGCAAGCGCCTGCGCAGGGCGCGCCGGAATCTGGGCTTCTCGCAACTCGAGGCAGCGCGGCACCTGCGGGTCCCGCGCTCCGCCTTGTCGCACATCGAGAACGGCCGGCGCGGGCTGGACGCGTTGGAACTCAAGCAGTTGGCGGATCTGTACCGGTACCCGGCGAGTTACTTCACCGGAGAGTCTGCTTCTGCGGCGGACTTCGGAGAGGCGCTGGAGCCGCTGTTGCAGACGGCCGCGGACTTGTCTCGGCGCGACCGCGAGGAACTCCGCCGCTTCGCCGAGTACCTGCGCGTGCGCAAGGGTCATGATGAATCGTCGCAGGATTGATCGCGGTGCGGAGCTCGCGCCGTTGCGATTCTGGGCGCGACGGTTGCTCCAGCGTCTCGGCTTATGCCGCGCCGCGCCGGCCGCCGCCGGCGGAGATGCGCGGGTGCTGACGCTCCAGGACAGCGGCGCGATGATCAAGGGCGGCCCGGCGGACCTGTTCGTGCTGCGCCTGCCTGAGCGCAGCGCCGCCGGTTACGTGTGGGATCTGGAGCCGCTGAGGGAAGCGGGCCTTGCGGTCGTTCGGGACGAGCGCGTGGCGCCGGAGCGGCCGGTGTCCGGCGGCAGCGTCGATCGTCTCATCGCCGTCAGACCGGAAGCGCAGCGACAGGGCGAGGTGGTGTTGACCGAGCGGCGGCCGTGGGAAGCTGCCGGGCGGGCGCTCAAGGAGTTCCGCGTCCGATACCGCTTGTCCGGGCCGGAGCCGGAGAGTGGGGGACGGGCGGCGTAAGCCGCGGGGCGAAGACATGGACGCGCTGGACCAGAAGATCCAATTTCATCTCACCCAAGATCTGGATGAGATTGGCGGCCACTTCGGAGCAAATGCCGTTGCGGTCTTCGGGACAATAATTCCGGGGTGCGACGTGCTGTTGCGAAACGCAGTCGAGGCGCTTCCGGATAAGCGGGACTCCGTGGTGATCATTCTCAATACCCCCGGCGGTGTGGTGGAAGTCGTGGAGAGGATGGTGACGGTGCTGCGGCACGCACACAAGAGCGTGACCATCTTGGTTCCTGACCGGGCCATGTCGGCGGGCACGATACTGGCGCTGAGCGCGGACCACATCTTCATGGATTATTTCTCCTGCCTAGGGCCCATCGACCCGCAGGTGGAAAAGGGCGGGAAACTAGTGCCCGCACTGGGGTTCATACAGCAGTTCGAGCGGCTCAACAAAAAAGCGGCCCAAGGGGATTTAACGTCGGCGGAATACGCCCTGCTCGACGATCTGGACTTGGGGGAGCTCTATCAATTCGAGCAGGCGCGGGAGCTGTCCATCGAACTGCTCATCAAGTGGCTGTCCCGATACAAGTTCAAAGATTGGCATCGGACGGAAACCCGGGACAAAGAGGTCACCGCTTTCATGAAAGAGAAGAGAGCGAAGGAAATCGCCGATCGTCTGAGCGATACGCAACGCTGGCATTCCCATGGGCGAGCGATCGATATGGTAACGTTGCGGGATGAAGTGGGCCTGAAGATCGACAATCTCGCCGATCTCCCGGCGAATGTCATCCGCGGTGTCCGGGGGTATTTCGATCTGCTGAAAGATTACATGCAGCAGAGAGAATTGCCAGTGTTTGTCCATTCCAAGGGGTATTTCTGATCATGACCATGAATGAAAAACAACTGCGCGAATTGCGGGAGCAAGTATTCCGCAAGAACCCGGGCATCAATCCGCGGCTGGTGGAGGGACACAAGCGGCTGAAAAAAGAGCTGGCCAAGATCGGGGTGGAAACCAAGCCGGAATACGATCTGGAGCCTCCGCTCGGACGGGATCAGCTAAGGTATAAAAAGATGAGTTAGGAAGCTCCTTTCCTCGGCCATGTTTTCCGCATGGGCGTGACTGGAGGTGTCGGGTGGGCAGAGAGCATTTGCGTATCTATCACAAATTCCAGTTTTCACACTTTACTTTCCGGTAAAAATCAACACATTGGCCGTTCGCTGTTCGTCCTAGTTTTTCTCTGTTTTTCTCCAGCTTTTCTACCAGACCGTTAAGATAATCTTGTTCCCCCGACCATTTTTCTTCTGCATCAATCAGCTCTAGATGCCACCTATACAAGTATGATATAGCATCAGCAACTTGTATAAACGAAGAATGCTCCGACATAGTCGAAAAGGTTGAATTGACGATTTGGCTGAAACGCTCTTTTTCGGGCACTTCTTCCCATTTATTTTTGCCTCGAAATTTTCTCCTCCGCTGATAGATCGGGTCAAACCATGCATCTGCAGCATGTAAATAATCGGAAATTATAGACATCCCCTTAGGGTTTCTATCAAAAATAACAACTGTGAGTCCCTTATTTCTTTTTGCAGTCAGCATTTTTTTCTGTAGCAACGCCAGAATGAACATAGCCGCCCCAGGCCAATACTGTCTAAATGGAATATTTTCCTCATATTCTTGAACGGCTTTTTTAAAAGCATCAAATGAAAGCGCAAGTGCGTAAATTTTAGAAAATTCAAGCGCTTGGGTAACAAATGCTGCCAAAAGGGCTTTCCGCAGTTCTGGATCTACGCCCTCCCACTTGTTTTTACCGCTTATTAATTGCTTGGTCTTTATTTCACTCGGATTTCTGGGGCTTTGCGCTAATATAGAAGCAACTTTTTCATCAAATATTTTCGTATGCTTAGGTAGCCGAACGGCATCAATTAAAATCCCTGTCATGACAAAAATATCTCCCTGACTCTCATCGCCAGATTCGTCAACGTACAAAAATTTCATATGATTCCCCCTGTCAGATTCCAACCCTGAGCGTGGTTATTATATCAGGGTGGCTGTTTCGGCCACATTGTCGTGCGAGTACTAAGAATAAAGCATGGGTCTAGACACTAATGGCTTCCTGATGATTGAAGTTGGCTGGAGTAAGTTGAAGGGCAGAGTTGTTTTTGTCGGGTCTACCGGGTTTCGTGTGGAAAGGCGGGTTCCGGGCTGAGGTCCAAGCCGCCGCACAGGAACAGGACCGAGGTGCGGAAGCGCTCCCAGTTGCGGTAGCCGCAAGCGTTCCTCTTCGCCCGCTGGATGAGGGCGTTCATGCTCTCGCTCCGCGCGTTGGAGACCCCGAAGAGGATCGCGTTCAGCACGCCCCACAGATGCCGGCGGATGGTCTCGGCCGCCCGCGCCATGGCCGGCAATCCGCTGTGCCGGGCCAAGCGGAGCCAGCGGTTCCAGTCCGCCTCGACCTGCTCCCGCGAGCCGCCCCGCCACAGCGACCGCGCCAGCTCCTTGAGCTTCCACGCCTGGCCGGTCCGCTCCGCCTCCGCCAGCAGCAGCTCGAACCGCTGCGCGCGCGCCGCGCTCCAGCCCGCCCGCCGTTCCTCGCCCTGCAGCTGCCAATACCGGGTGCCCGTCAGCGCGCTGGCGCCGGTTTCCTCGCACTGCGCTTTCCGCTCCCCCCGCCGCGTCTGGTCCACGCCCCGGCCGACGGTCTGGAACACATGGAACCGGTCGAAGCAGATCTTCGCCTCGCCGCCCGGCAGCCAGCGCCGCACCGCCTGCACGTACGGCTCCCACATGTCCATCGCCACCACTTCGATCGCGGCCCGCTCCGCCGCCGTCAGGCTGGCGAAATATGCCTCCAGCGTCTCCCGCTTGCGGCCCTCGCCCAGGTACAGCACCCGCTTCGCGTCCAGGTCCGAAACCACCGTCGCATACCAATGCCAGCGCCGGAACGCGGTCTCGTCCACGCAGATCCGCCGCGCCGCCGGGCGGCCGCGCCGGCGCAGGCCCCGCGCCACCGCGCGCGCCTGGATGCCGGCCACCGCGTCCCACTTCAGCCGCAGCTTGCTCGCCGTCGCCCGCACCGTCTGCGTCCGCAGCTCGGTCAGCACCCGCTGCTCGAACGCGCGCGTGTAGGCCGAGCGCTCCTCCGACCACGGCACCCGGACCTGGCGGCAGCCGTGCGCCGCGCACTTCACCCGCGGCACCTCCGCCGTCAGCAGGGTCTGGTGCTCGAAGAAGTCCAGATGCCGCCACGTGCGCCGGCGCGCGTCATGCCGCTTCGCCGCCGCGCCGCAGACCGGGCAGGCATACGGCCCGGCGTGGCGCAGCGTGATCCGCAGCAGCTGCTCGGGCCGGTCGAACTCCGCCTTGCTGACCGACCACGGCGGACGAATGTCCAGGGCCTGCTGGAGGCACGCCTCCAGGGAGAGGGAACTCGGAAACATGGCGTTCCTCCGGCATCGGGAACCGCCCCGAGTTTAGCGGATTCCACACGAAACCCGGTAGACCCTTTTTGTCAAAGGAAGTGGAAAGGATTTTCCGGACGGATTGCTGGTGCTTTTTTAAATTTCCTTTTGTTAAGTTATGTGCTTCATATATCATAGGCGGTTGTTGGCTGGAGATTTGAGAGGATAATCTGGTATGCCTGCCGTCTCCGGAATCGAATGGACGGACACCACTTGGAATCCGGTGACGGCTGCACCAAGATCAGCCACGGCTGCAAGCACTGCTACGCCGAGCGCATGTCGCGCCGGCTGCAGGCGATGGGCGTGGAGAAGCACTGGCGTGGGTTCGAGGTCGTTGAGCATCCATCCGTCCTCGACGAGCCGCTGGCCTGGCGCAAACCCTGCATGGTTTTCGTCAATTCCATGTCGGACCTGTTCCATCAATCGGTCTCGTCCGAATTCATCGAAGCGGTGTTCAGCGTGATGAACCGGGCACCCCGGCACACGTTCCAAGTCCTGACCAAACGGCCTGCCCGGGTGGCGCAGTTGGATCGGCGGCTGCGCTGGACGCCGAACATCTGGCTGGGCGTCACCATCGAATCGGAGCGGTGGATGGACCGGCTGGCGTTGCTGGAGCAAGCCGGCGCACAGACCAAATTCCTCTCGCTTGAACCCCTGCTGGGGCCCTTGCCCAGTCTGCATCTGGAGGGTGTGGACTGGGTGATCACCGGCGGGGAATCCGGCCCGGGCGCACGGCCTGTGGAAGCGAACTGGATTCGGGATATCCGCGATCTTTGCTTGGAGAGCGAAGTGCCGTTTTTCTTCAAGCAGTGGGGCGGGGTGTTCAAGAAGCGCACTGGGCGCACCTTGGATGGGAAAGTCTGGAATCAGTGGCCGCCTGTTCTGCAAGCATAGCGTTCGGTGCTGGAAGAGGGGTGGGGCCGGCGCGTCCGGCGCCCTGTATCATTGAGGCGGGAATTGTTGCGCAAAAGGGCATGGCGGACGACTTCATCCACCTGACCGACGCCGCGGCGGCGCAAGTCCGCGAGCAGCTGCCGGCGGAAAGCGACGGCGCCGCGCTGCGCCTGGCCGCCCAGCGCCTCGAGAACGGCGACTACCACTACGCCATGGGCTTTGACGACGGGCGGCGCGAGGGCGACCGGCGCGAGGAGGTGCGCGGGGTGCCGGTGGTGGTCGGCGCGGAGAGCTTGGCGCTGGTGCGCGGCATGACCGTCGATTTCGTCGAGCTCGAGCCCGGGAAGCCGCGCTTCATCTTCCTCAATCCCAACGACCCCGCCTACGTGCCGCCGGGGGAGGCGGCGGACTGATGCCGGGCGGCGCGTGGCTCGCGCTCGCCGCGCTGCTGGCGGCGGCGGGCGGCTTCTGGCTCTGGCGGACGCGGCTCGCGCCGTTCGCGGCGATCCGGCGCTGGGCCTGGCGGATGCGCGGCGGCGACCTGTCGGCGCGGGTGCCGGCGGCGTCCGGCGGCGCGGCCGGGGACCTGGCCGGCGACCTCAACGTGCTGGCCGAGATGATCCAGACCCTGTCGCAGCGCACCGAGGAGCAGCTGGAGGCGTTCGGCGCGCACACCACCCGCAAGGAGCGCGCCCGGCTGTCGGGCGAGCTGCACGACTCGCTGGCGCAGACCCTGGCCAGCGTGCGGATGCAGGTGCGGCTGCTGGACGCGGCCCTGCAGCGCGGCGACGAGAAGCGGGCCTGGCAGGACCTGGAGAAGATCCAGGACGGGCTGGAGGAGGCGGAGCGGGAGCTGCGCGAGCTGATCGCGCACTTCCGCGCGCCGGTGGACGAGGGCGGGCTGGTGCCGGCGCTGGAGCGCGCGGTGGCGCGGTTCCGGCGCGACTGCCCGGACGCGCGGGCGCTGCTGCAGACCCGCTGGGAGGGGCTGGAGCTGCCGGACGAGGCGGAATTCGAGCTGGCGCGGGTGGCGCAGGAGGCGCTCGCCAACGTGCGCAAGCACGCCCAGGCGCGCACCGTGCGCGTGCTGCTCGCGGGCGACGCCGGCAGCGGCAGCTGCCGGCTGCTGGTGGAGGACGACGGCAGCGGCTTCCAGGCGCCGCCGGCGGACGCGGCGGGCGCCGGCGGCCACATCGGCCTGGGCCTGCTGCGCGACCGCGCCGCGCGGCTCGGCGGCCGGCTGCAGATCGAGAGCGAGCCGGGCGAGGGGACGCGGCTGACGCTGGAGTTCGAGGCGCGCCCGGCGGCGCCGGCGCGGCGGGCGGCATGAGCATGCGGGTCTCCATCATCGACGACCACACGCTGTTCCGCGACGGGCTGCAGAGCCTGCTCGAGCAGCACGGGCTGGAGGTGGTGGCCTCCTCCGGCGACGGGCCGTCCGGGGTCGCGGCCGCGGCGCGCGCGCGCCCGGACGTGGTGCTGCTGGACCTGCGCATGCCGGGCATGAGCGGGTTGGAGGCGCTGCGCCGGCTGCAGGCGGCGGCGGACGCCCCGCCGGTGGTGATGCTGACCACCAGCGACCGCGAGCGCGACCTGCTGGAGGCGCTGCGCGCGGGCGCCGCCGGCTACCTGCTGAAGGACATGGAGCCGGACGCGCTGGTGGCGGCGCTGCGCCAAGTCGCGCGCGGCGGGACGGCGGCGACTCCGGCGGTGGCGCCGGCGCTGGCGCCGGCGCTGGCGCGCGCGGTGCAGGGGCGCACGCCGCCGAAGCAGGCGGATCCGGACGAGGCGGGGCCGTTCGACGTGCTGACGCCGCGGGAGCGGGAGGTGCTGGGGCTGCTGGCCGAGGGCCGCAGCAACCGCAGCATCGCCGAGGAGCTGGGCATCTCCGAGGGCACGGTGAAGGCGCACGTCAAGGCGGTGCTGCGCAAGCTCGGCGCGGAGTCGCGGGTGGCGGCGGCGGTGCTGGCGGTGGAGCGGGGGTTCGGGAAGTAGGGGGCGCGGGCGGCGGCGCGGATGCCAGAGCAATGCCGAGACTCGAAGTTGCCCGTGCGCTCATAGCGTTTGCTCTTGATGGACTACCGGCGCGATGGGGCGCGACTTGCCGGTTTTCTTTCCTAGACGGTTTGCCGTAACCGGTTTGGCCTGGGATTAAGAAAAGATTTTCTTCTTCACGAATGTTCGCACCATATCTTTGGGAATTGTTTTCCCTGAAAGTTGCAGGGCCCTCATCAAGTCATTCGTCAGTTTCTGTGCGAAATCACCCTGCATTTTATTCCACTGATCCTGGATTGCTTCTTGTTGTTTGTTATCCCACTGCTCCCAAGCCTCCTTGAAAGTTTTTTTTCGCTCCGTCTTGGACATTTTGAAGCCTAAGAATCTTTCTAGTCGGCTGGCTGCAGCACGAACATCATCACCTTGTGTGATGTCAATAGTTTCGGCTAGATGGCGTTTCTTTCTGGTGTGCATTCCGTAATACAATTGCCAGATCTGGCCGTTGGTCAACACTCCAAGTGAAACATCATCCAAGCGGCAGTACTCCTGCAATTGCTTTTCATGTTTCTCCAACAACTTGTCGGGTTTAACCTCAACCATCACCTCAATTTTCCCGCGTTGCAGAAGCGCGACATCCACTTTTACTCTTTGGCGGCCTCCGACCGGATACTCGGGTTCCATCACATCGGGGCTGTCCCAACCCAAGCGTTTCAAGATCGGTTCCACCAAGAAACTTCGCGTTTTGCTTTCGTTCAATTTTGTCTGCTTCCGTGAATAGGAACGGACTTTTTCGATTTCACTCACCAACCCATCCAAATCTGGTCTTGTGGTAGGGGGCACAGACTTTGAGGCAACCGGAGTTGGCTTGGGGGTTGGTGATGGAGTCGATGGGCTTTTGGCATCTTGCAGGCCATATACGCCCTGCCCGCAACGCACGAACCGAGAGCGACTGCCACGATCGCTCACATCCCTTCTAAGGATCGCACTGACAGTCACCTCCGCAGGCGTTTTCCCGCTAGGAACCCAATAGCCATTCTCTTTCATTGCTCTTGTGATTTCTTTGTAATGCAGCGGTTTTCCAGCCTCCCTGATGACCTGCTCCGCCGCATCTAGGCAACTCATTGACATTGTGGCGCTCCTGCAAAGAGGTTGGAGAAACTTCGGGCTTAACTATACCAATTGAACTGCGCCGGCTCTCGTATGAGTTTCATCCAATGGGCTGATGGAGACATTCGGCGTGCGCCGTTTGGCAGAAGCGCGCCCGGCGGAACTCGTGCGGAAAGGGGGTGTGAGCCTGTGGCTCGTCGGCGTTGGCGAAGTGCTGCTGTCCTGCGGAGGGGCGCGGAACCTGCTCGACCGGTGCGGGCGGCGGAGCAAGGGTTTGCCTGGCAGGTCGGTTGCGGTAGGATTGTGCGGCGGGCCGGGCGGGACTTTGCCGGCTCTGCGGAGAACTTGACCAAGCCGGTTTGCGCTGTTTCGCACAGAGATTTGGGAGATAGGAGATATGTTGAAAATCATTAAGAGTATCCTCACTTCTTTCGGGAGTTTGGTTGCCGGATTTAAGTTGTACCGTTGGCAGAAGAGTCCGCGGGGACGCAGATTTCTGCGCGGCGCGAAAGCCGTTCTGTATGTGGTGCTGTACCTGACGTTCTTGGGGCCTGCTTATGTTCTGACGTATTACTGGGTGGCCGCGGTGTTTGATACGCCGGTGCCCGAGGCTCCCAACCCTTGGGACGGGATGTTCTTGCTGCTGCCGATTTGTTTGCTTGCGCCGTATGTTCTGACGCGACTCGCGGGGAGCCGGTGGCTGGCGTTGCTGGCGGCGTTGGCACTGATATTGGGCCTAGTGCCGATCCTCGGGCCGCCGCTGTCGATGGAGCTCTGCCGCGAACCGCTGCTGGGCTGGTGGCGCTGGCTGGATGGCTTCTGCGCGGCCTCGATGGTGGGCTGGTCGTCGGGAGTTTCGGCGGCATCGGCGGTTCTGCATCTGCTGGTGCTCGCGCGGGGCGCGAAATCCATCATGAAAGCGCCGGAAGAAGAGAAGCGGAAAGCCCCGGAAAAGGAGGAAAGCGAGGGTCAGGCCTCGGCGGACGATGATCGGTCGCGACAGGGCTTTTGGCGCCGTGTTCGCTCGGGCGCGGCATCGAAGGCAGGCGCTTTGAAACGGCGAGTCATATCCGGAGCGCGGGATGTTGATATCGTTGGGGCGGCGCGGGAAGGAAGCCGGCGTGTCCGGAAATTCGCCGCGGCGTTGTGGAGAGCGGTCGCCGGGAAAGGGGGCAAGGCTGCGTCTGCGGCGGAAGCGCAGGGGGCTGAGCAGGGAGTATCGGCGGATGAAGCCGACGCGGGGTCTATCTGGCGCAGGGGTGTCGCCTGGGCGCGAAAGACGGCGCGGCGCGGCGCGGCGGGAGTGAGCGCGGGCGCGGGCGCGTTGCGGAGAGAGGCCGGACCGCGCGCCGCGGCTGCGGCGCAGACCGCGCAACGGGGCTTCCGGGCCGGCTGGCGCGGAATCAAGGGAGCCGCGGAGAAGTTAAAAACGGTTAATCTCTTCAAAACAGCACCTGGTTGGCGCGGACTTAAGGATGTTACGAAGAAGCGCGGCAACGACGCGGATGAAAGCGAGGCCGGACCGTGAAGACTTTCTTGTACGTGTTGATGTACTTGGTGCTTCTGGTGTCGACCTACGTGTTGTCTTACGGCGGGGTCGAACGCCTGCGTGACCATAATCAGCGGGCTGGAGGTGATCCAGGAAACCCGGGCCATCGGTGGAGGCGCAGGGATGTTCCGGGTGGGGGCGAGATCACTAGCAGTTATAGGCGGAACTAAACTTTGTCACATTGGGCATTAAACTAGTTCTTCAATTAGTGTTCCGCAGTCTTTCGACGCGATCTGGAAGTCGGAGGAGTATTGGGCCTCCAGGTAATTTCTGCTTTCGGCAGAGTAGCTTCGGATCCAAGGGCCTGCGCCCTCTACCTCAACATTACTTGGTTTCCAGACGAAGTTCACACCAGCGGTAAGGCTGTTCAACTTCTGAGATCGTGAGCATATTTCTTGATAAAATAGGAATAGGAAGTTTTCTTTTATGTGGGGCAGCTCCATTATCAAGACTTTGTCTACACCGAATAGTGCAGCGGCCGCTTGGAGAGCATCCGGGGCATCCCCATCGATACCGCGTATCCGGAAGTTGTTCAGAATCTTCGGGTGATCCCTGAATTCATCCCAGACATTGCGCGCCATGCATATCCTGTTTGGTCTGTGCCCGCGTTGCCGTTGTCCCATTTCCGATGCCAAGCGAGTGATATCCACTAGCGGGTCAGCGTCAGCGTTCGAAGATCTCCACTTCCTCACTTTATTGTTTTCGTAGTCGGTGATTTCGGCTCCGGTTACATCTCGCGCCCATATGCCGCGCTTGATGAACTGACTGAAGAAGTAGTCTTCGCGCTTTCTTAGCAGGCATTCTGCAACTTCGCTTGCTAGGTCTTTGCGTGCATCTTGACTTTCGCTGACAATAACCACTGTTTCCTTGTGGTCTTCAACAGCATGTAATTTGTCCGTCCTGTTCCTGACAGGTTTCGGGAGGAAAATTTCACACGCGCAGAACTGGCTGTTGTCTTCCAGATGCTTATTTACGTATTTTGTCAATGCCGAATCGTAATTTTCGTCTCGACAAAGTGATGTGGCCAGCATGATTTCACTCTATATGGCTTGGCTTGCTTCGATTTTGTTCGCGCAAGAAACTGTTTTTAATTGTACACCACCTGGCGTTGCCGCCTGTCAGACTTGGTGCCCGTGTGGCCCTTGATTAACAGGAGCCGACAGCAGGAAAAGTGCGTGTGGTTAAGGAAGATTGACAACGTTGCTGGGGCGAGGTAGTTGAAGTTTGTTCTGCCCGGTCGGCGGTATGTTAAATGTGTTAAAATTAACACCCGGCTCCACTAAAATTAGAAGTCTCTCGTGGCACAATCTCGCCGCCCTTACCGCCCCCGCTTTCGTTTTTCCGAGGTGGGCATTCCAAGGCGAGCAGTTTTGTGCAGCAAACACGATGACAACATAAAATGCATCGTTGTCCGAGATGATGAAGTGAAGTTTGAGGGGGAAGTGGTGCCACTCAGGGAGGCAACCAAAACCGTTCTTGTCCGATTGAATAAAGGGACGAAGTGGAGGGAGAAATCTCTTCACCCTTCTCAGCACTGGGAATATCGCGGCAAATTACTCCGTAAGAGACACGAGGAAGCATATCCCCGTGATTCTGACTCGTGGCAGGTGGGCGAAGAGAAAATTCCCGAGGAGGGTATGCCTGAGGGGGCAGCTCGAATCATTCAAGTGAACGGGTATGAGCGGAATCCAAAGAATCGAGAGGCGGCCATAAAGATTCATGGTACGAGATGTAAAGGATGCGAGAAAAAGATGGAGGAGATGTACGGGGAGATCGCAAAGGGCCTCATTCACATTCATCACGTCAAGCCGTTGGCTGCGGCACATAGGGGTAGATCCAAATCTATAAATATTCGCAGGGACTTAAAGCCGCTTTGCCCTAATTGCCATGCTGTAGTTCACCGGAGAAATCCGCCGCTCTCCATCGATGAGTTGAAAAAGTGGATCAAGAGAGGGACGACGGGCTGCTAGGGCTGAAAGCGCGAGGTTCGATCCTGCTGTTTCGGTGCATCCGGGTTGGCATGGAGGGCGCTAGGGGAAACTAGTGCGGAAACTGACCGTGTGGCGGGCTGGCCGGCGGCGGCGTTCCGGGCGGTGTGGAGATGGGCACCTCGCTCGCTCGGGGCTTGGCGGTGCCGCGGGGAGGCAGGTTTGGTGGGCCCGGGGAACGGGACGAGGCGGGCGTCTGGGAGTGGCGGGCTGTCCGTGCGCTGCATGACGGGACATCTGTCGCTCTGTTCCGCCAACTGCCGTAACCGGATTGTCATATGGCGCCAATCGCCTTGTCATACGGCGACCGCACAATGCGCGCCGCATTCACCTGCATCCACCCACCAAACACCAACGGGGAGAAATCCATCCATGCAGATTAGGCACCTGACCGGCCCGGCGCTCGCGCTGGCCGCATTCCTGCCGGCGACGGCGCTCGCGGACGGCGGCGCGGCCGCCGAGATCGAGATGCTGAAGCGGGAAAACGCCCAGATGAAGGAGATGATGATGCGGATGCAGGAGCAGCTGCAGAACGTCATGATCCAGACCAAGGCCATGCAGCAGCAGGCGGCCCAGCACCAGAAAGGCGCGGGCGAGAAAGGCATGGTGAAGTCCAAGAAGGAGAACATCGTCATCGGTACCACCGGCGGCGGCATCAAGGTCAAATCCAGCAACGGCAACAAGTTCAAGATCGGTGGTCGGATCATGCTCGATCATTACAACTACGACGAGTTCTGGAACGACGAGGGCGACGGGAGCGCGGAAGAGAACCAGATCCGTCGCTCGCGCTTCACCTTGGCCGGCAATTCGGGCAAGCACTGGTCGTACAAGTTGACCGTCAACGTCGACCACGAGGGTGATGGGGACTCGGTGGACACCGGTTTCCTGAAGTACTCGAGCAAGCCCATGTACGTCCGGGCCGGCAAGTACAAGCGGCCGGGCATGCTGGAAGAGCGCACCAGTTCCAAGTGGCTCTCGACCCAAGAGCGCTCAATCCTGAATGAGATGGCGGGTTCCGTGCTCGGCAAACCCGAGTTCGGCGGCGTGGAAGTCGGCTTCGCCACTAAGGGAGATATGCCGATGAGCGGCGCGCTCGGCATCTACGATGATGAGGATGAGGACGGCACAGGCGGCGACGAATACGGCATCGGCGCGCGGATCTCAGCTTCGCCCAAGTTTGGCGACGACACTTTCCTGCACGCGGGCGCTTCGTACTACAACGTCGACTACGCGGGCGAGCCTCTCCGCATCCGTAGCCGCATGGGCATCCGCACGCCTAGCTCCCGTCCGTTCGAGGTCAAGAGGTCTTTCACCGACGACATCGACCAGATGGGCTTGGAGTTGGCGTACGTCACTGGCCCGTTCTCGCTGCAGGGCGAGTACATGAGTCTGGAGAGCGACGGCATCGCCGGCGACGCGCTGGTCACGGATGACGACGACGAGTACACCGGCCGCATCCGCTCCGACATCGACATGACGGGCTACTATTTCCAGGCCGCGTACACGCTGACCGGCGAGACCCGCGGCTACAAGGCGAGTTCAGGCGCGTTCAAGGCCATCAAGCCGAAAGGCGGGATCGGTGCCTGGGAGCTGGTCGCGCGTTATGAAGATGCGGATGTCGACGTCAAGGCCCTTAATCAGGAAGCATCCCTGGAGCGCCTGGTGTTGGGCGTCAACTGGTACGTCAACAAGAACGTGAAGATGATGCTCAACTATGTCGATGCCGAGATCAAGGATTGCGCTACTGGCGATGAGAATGCGTTTCAGCGTTGCGGCCGCAACGGCAAGGACAACGGCGACAGCTACACGCTGCGGGCCCAGTACGTCTTCTGATGTTCGCTTAGGTACACTGCTTTTCTCCAATCCGCTGCCCTGGTCTCCGGGGCGGCGGTTTTTTGGGGAGACCGGCATGGCTGTCGGCTTTGCCTCAGTAGTCTTGAAGAACCAAGGCGTTCATCAGACCAAATTCTGGATTAGAGTGCCGCAGTCTGGCGACACCACGCAGAAGTCTAACGAGCAGCCAACCTCGACGTAATGGCCTTGGGTTATTAGGTCGGGGGCTTTGTATTTGTGTGCCAATAGGCTGTCTTCTACGCTGACTGGATTGGTATGTTCGCTATACACGAAATTCACTCCCGCGGTCATTCTAGGGATGTCCAGCATATAATTTTGATCTTGGTAAAACAGGAACAGGAAGCCTTTTTTGATATGCATCATCTTCTTCATAATCATGATCTCATCAACCTCGAACCGCGCAGCGGCCCAATCTTTCTTTTCCTGAGTCGAGTTGGGAACTTCCGCACTGCTTTTAATATGCGCTAGCATGGGATGTTCTTTTATAGCGTTCCAAACGTCGCGGGCCATGCAGATCTTGTTTGGTCTGAGGCCGCCTGTCCGGTATTCCATAGCGCAGGAGAGTGCCGTGATATCAACCGCCGGGTCGGCATCTTTATTGGACCACATATTGATTTGATTGTTATCGTAATTGGTTGCCCTAGGTACTCCAGTCACGTCTTGTGCCCACACACCGGGCCGGAGAAACCGTTTGCAGAAACTCTCCTCAAGTTTTTCGCGAAATAACTTTTCTGTCGCTGCCTTGGCCGCATCATGATCGCATAGATCGGGCTCGGGCGTATTCATCTGTGCGCTTTTGCGAACAAGTTCCGGCTGAGTATGATCTGACACTTTGTAGAGTTCTGAATGTTCGTCCAATGCCGTGGGGTTAGAAATATCCCGGCAACCTTTTGGGTACACGGTATACTGGGCGCAGCGCTCCTTAACTGGCACTGAAAGAAAAACTCTCGTCGCGCAGAGTCCGTCTATTGTTTTGGAATGTGCAACTGCCACACCGGTCAGTTTCCCGTCAATGTCGGAATCTGGGCGCGTGACAGGCATTTTCTTTCTCTGGACCCGCCTGCTTAATTTATAACTTAGGTTACGGGACCGAGAGTTACGGGATTCGTCGGTTCTTTGGCTCGAAGCTTATCGTGGATTATACCAAGCAGGGTCGGCTCTTAATTCTGCCCCATTCCTTGGGGCGACATTTCCTGATTTTCCGGCTCGGAGGTGCTGGGTTGTAATTTGGGTGTAAACTACTGCATGCTCGCCAGCACTTTCCATTGCCCCGCTTGCGTTATGGTTCGCCCGTCCGGTCTTTCCGCACTTTCTAGTTGCCGTCAGTTGGCTGCCAAACTGCCCGGCAGCACTGCGATTTTGACTCTCGTTGCTGGCTTCCTCGCCGCCGCCCCGGCCGCCGCTCTCACCGACCACGAAGTCGACCACCTGCTGGACGAGAGCGCCCGCATGCGCGCCTTGGTGCAGCGCATGCAGACCCTGAACGGCCCCGCGCCCGGTCCGGACGCGCCCGGGCCGGAACGCTCCGCCGGCGCCGCCGTCCCCGCGCCGGCCTCCGCCATGCTCGCCGCCGCCCAGCGCGAGCGGTGGTTCCGCAGCATCGAGCGCGGCGTGCTCGGCCGCTTCGCCACGGACTCCGAGGCGGCGGCCGCCGAACCCGCCGCCGTGGGCTTCGTCGGCGGCGACGAGGACTGGTACGGCGCGCTGCGGGTCGAGGGCCAGGAGCGCCGCGCGCGGGCGACCGACCCGCTGGACGTGCAGGCGCGGGTGCTGGTGGCGCCGCGCTTTGAGGACGGCAGCTTCTTCCACGTCGGCGTTTCCTACTATTCCGCCGGCACGCCGGACGCGGCGGAGAACTTTCTCAGCGCGGCCCTGCCGCCGGCGGACGACTTCCGGCCCGGGCGCTACTGGGGCATCGATCTCGGCTACGCCTGGGACGACTACCGGGTGCAGGCCGAATACCGCCAGGCGGACGCGGCGGCTGGCGGCGGCGCCCGCCTGCCCGCGGTCGCGGACCCCGCCACCGACGGCTTCTACATCCAAGGCGCTTGGCGGATCGCCGGCGAGCCGGAGGCCGGGCGCTACGCGCCGGGCCTGCTCCGGCATCTGACCCCGCGCGCCGAGAGCGGCATCTGGGAACTGGTGGTGCGCTACGCCAACCTCGATCCGGCGACAGCCGCAGGCAGAGGGCGCGATTCCAGTTCCATGCTGCTCGGCATCCACTGGCGTGCGGATTCGACTCTGGCACTGGAGCTCGACTACGTGGAGGGCAACGGCGAGGACTTCCGCGCCCTCAACAGCGGCGGCCTGACCCTGCGCGGCACGCTGTCGTTCTGAGCGGTTTCGCCCTGCTTTGGTGTTAGCCGAGCGGGGTTGTTTCTTACTATGCATCCTTTGGTTTTCATCGTGCCGCTGGCATTGGTTGCCTTGGGGGGATACTTCTGGTTCCGGCTTCGCAAGAAAGATGATGCAGACCGCAAGAGAGACGACGCAGACCGAAAGAGAGATGACGCAGACCGAAAGAAAGATGACGCAAGTCGCAAGAAGGCTGACGCAGACCGTAAAAAGGCCGGTGCAATCGCTATTTTCGGCATCGCCGTCGCGTTGTTGCTCGCGGCAGTGGAGTACGGGATAACTTTCGCGCTGGCAATCGCCGCCGGCGCTGCTGTCGTTGCTGTTGTCTTAAAGCGCTTTCTTTGATCTGAGATTTCTCCGTTGTTTGGATCCCGCCCGTCATCCAACTGACACGCGCCCGGCGGACAATCCCCGCCGTTCTCCGCCGCCCGGCCCGCGCCATGCTCCGACGCCTGTTCCCGCTGCTGCTCGCCGCCGCCGCGACCGCCGTAGCGGCCGAGCCCCGCCTGCGCCTCGCCGCGACCTGGGAGTCCGGCGCGGACGCCGGCGACGAGAGCCTGGGCTACCAGGCCGCCACCCGCCGCCTCGCGGTCGGCAACGGCCGCCTCGGCCGCGTCCGCGTGCTTTCCCTCGAAGATCCCGCGGTGCCGCGGCAGCTCGCCGACCTGGATCTGGCGCTGGCCGGCGGCCGCCTCCTGAACGGAGTCGCGTTCCACCCGAGCGAGAACCTGATCGCGGTCGCGGTCGCGCCCCCCGGCGACGAGCCCGGCGAGGTCCGCCTGCTGGACGCGGACAGCGGCGCGGTGCGCGCCCGCTATCCCGCCGGCATCGACCCGGACGGGGTGGAATTCAGTCCCGACGGCCGCTGGCTGGCGGCGCCGAACGAGGCCGAGCACTACCGCCGCGCCGCCGGCGGCGGCTACGCCTCGGCGCCGGGCAGCGTCACTTTGATAGATTTGGGCGCCGACCCGGCGCGGGGCCGGGCGGTGCAGGTGGCCCTGCCGCCGCTGCCGATGGGGCACGGCCTGACGGTCGAATCGGACCAGCGCCTGCTGGCGCGGGAGGTCGACGGCCGGGAGGTGGAGATCCCGTTCGATTCCGGCGACCCGGCGCACCTGGAGCCGGAGCACGCGGCGTTCGCGCCGGACGGGGCGACCGTCTACGTGAGCCTGCAGGAGAACAACGGCGTCGCGGTGATCGACGTGGCCTCCGGGAGCCTGAGCGGGGTGTACGCGCTCGGCGCCGTCGAGCACGCCGCCGACTTGGCGGACGACGGGGAAGTCGATTTCTCGGCGACGCTGACCGCGTTCCGCGAGCCGGACCAGATCGCGGCGACCCCGGACGGGCGCTACCTGGTGACCGCGGACGAGGGCGACACCGGCCCGAAGGCCTCCAAGAGCGACTGGGGGCCGGCCGGCGGCGGGCGCACGGTCAGCGTGTTGGACGCCGCGGCCGGGACGGTGCTGGGCGACACCGGAAGCCAGCTCGACGAGGCGGCGGCCGCCGCCGGCGTCTACCCGGACGGGCGCAGCGACAACAAGGGCTCGGAACCGGAAGGGCTGGTGGTGTTCGCCGCCGCGGACGGGGTCTGGGCGGTGGTCGGGCTGGAGCGCGCCGAGGCGGTGGCGCTGATCGATCTCGCCGACCCGCGCGCACCCCGGGTGCGGGCGGTGCAGTCCCTGCGCCGGGAGGGCGAGGGCGGCAAATTGGCGCCGGAGGATCTAGCCTACATCCATCAGGACGGCGCGCACTACGTGGCGACCGCCAACGAGAAGAGCGGCACGGTGAGCATCGTGGAGATCGAGTTCTGACCCGTCCGCGCGCGGGCGCGGCATGGCCTAGAATGACCGCCCCGCAACCTCGCTCTCCCGCTGATGAAACCGGATCCGCGCGAACAGCCGTCGTACACGATCTCCGAGGCGGCCCGCTGGCTGGGCGTGCCCGCGTCCACCCTCCGCGGCTGGTCGGCGGGAAAGCCCCCGCATGCTCCGCTGATCGTTTTTCCGCCGCGCGCCGCGCCGCGGCCCGTGTTGCTGTCGTTTTTCAATCTCGCCGAACTGCATGTGCTGGCCGCGATTCGCCGCGGGTGCGCCGTCTCCCTGCCGAAGATCCGCCGCGCGCTCGATTGCGGGCGGCGCGAGCGGGCGCCGGCAGAGCCGCGCCCGCTGCTCAGCCGGGAGCTGGCGGCCGGCGGGTTGGACGGGTTCGCGCGCAGGTACGGAGAACTGCTCGGCCTCGGCCGGGGCGGGCGGGCGTTCCTCAAGGGCGCGCTTGACGCGGCCCTGCGGCGGCTGGACCGGGACGACCGCGGGCTTCCCGCGAGGCTTTATCCGTTCGCGTCCGGCGGGCTGGAAGACGCGCCGAGGCCGATCGCCATCGAGCCGGGCCTGTCCGCCGGCCGTCCGGTCATAAACGGCACGGGGCTGGCCGCGGAGATTATTGCCGAGCGCCGCCGGGCCGGCGAATCCGTCCGCGAACTGGCGCGGGACTACGAGCGGCCGCCGGAAGAGATCGAAGCGGCGGTTCGATTTCGCCCGGGCCTCGCGGCCTGAAGCGGTTGCGGGGAGCAGAAAAAAGCCCGGCCGAAAGGGGAACGGCCGGGCGAAAAAGGCGGCCGACGTCCGTGTCGGCCTGTCGAAGTCCGGGCATCCTGCCCGGCAACCAACCTCTTAGGAGGATGAGGGAATCAATCCAGGTAGCCGCGGCCCATTGCGGCGAACACGGCGGCCCAGATTGTTAGCGTCACTGCAAGTTCCATGGCTTACTCCTGTTTGTTTCGCAACGGCCGCGTCCTTGCCGCCGTTCAGCGATGCGTAATATAAGGATATTCTTATTTATAGTCAATAGGGCCGCTGGCGATGTGTGGTGAATTAAGAGAAAATAGAAAATAAATAATTGTTTTATATATTATATTTAAGTTGTTTTTCTACAACTTGCGCCAGCTTGTTCCAAGCATTGTCCGGGATAGGCCCAGAGCACTACTCTCTTTCTATTTGATTTTTCATATTCTATTTGCCTTAGGCGCGAAATGGATGGGTGTTGCGGGGATTTCCGGGGGATTTGTTCCGCAACGCGACAAGCGAGGGGCGGCGGTCTTTTGAGGGGCGCGTGGCTGTTCAACCCTCATGGAAATTTGGGTGGCATATAATCCCGGCATCATCCTCTCGGGAAAGAGTTGAGTTATGGCCGTCCATGTGTGCAGCGCCGCGAAGTTCGTCGGCCGGTCTTCCGGGTGGTCGATGTGGAACCTCTATATGCAGAAACTTCTGTATATCGCCCACATGTTTCATCTCGGGGAGCATGATGGGCAGCCGCTGCTGGAAGGCAACTTCGAAGCTTGGGACTATGGGCCTGTTCATCCCGTTCTGTACCGCAAGGCGAAGGTTTTCGGTGCAGACCCCGTTCAGAACATTTTCCGGTCTTCTCCTGAGGTGGCGGCGGGATCGGAGCAAGAGACTCTGGAATCTGTTTTGGAGGGATTAAAGGGCTTTTCTGGAGCGAAACTTATTGCGCTCACTCACCGTAATGAAGGCGCTTGGGCCAAGCACTACGTTCCGGGAGCTCGGGGGATCATTATCCCGAACGAAGATATTGTCAAGGAATACCGCGGTTTCTATGGCGAATCGGAAAACTTTCAATAGGGCGAGTCGATAAAGGAGTCGGAGCACGTTTTCACCTCTTTCGCTAAAAGGGGTCGAATGTTGGTGAACCGCGGGTCAACGTGAAAATTGTTGGCCTAGTTTCGACTTCATCAACTGATCTCTATAACCAATTCAACTCATGGCAGGCAAGCGACATCACATAATTCCCCAATTCTTGCTGAAAGGATTTGTTTCCCCGTCACATGGAAATAAAAAATTTGTGTGGGTATTTTGGCGGGACAAAGATCCGATTCATACCAACATTATCAACGTTGGCGTTGAGAGTAATTTCTATAAGCACGATGACATGGAAGCCGATAGTGCAATCACCAAAGTTGAGCCTAGATTTTCAAATCTGTTAGACAAAATCAGGCTCGGAGAAAAAGATGCTTTAACAAGCCCTGATCTTTCCGAGATAATTGCACATTTTGAAATGCGCTCAAAACATTTGAGGTACTTTCTTTCGCAAGCGGGCAACCTTATTATGTCACGCTTGTCGTCTGCATTAAGCGATGAAAACGAGTTAAGCCGCATATTGAGTGATACAACTCTCACTAACCATCCTTTTTTAAAAGGAATTATTCGAGATGCTTTATCAAGACAGAAACTACCAGAAGAAAAGATTCAACAGGCGGAACTAATCGCTAGTAGTCCGGGCCTAGGTGACCAGTTTCGGCGCTTGTGGAAGAGTGTTCCGAATAACGTCTGGGATTATCTCGCTGGAGATGAAATGAGAGTGGAAGCCGAAAAGGCTGCCCAATCCGGTCACGTCGAAGCTATGCAACACTCGCCCGTGCCTCAAGGGCGAGCATACAACTACAAGCATTTGACATACAGCGTAATCAAAAAACCGGGCGACGTAATTTTAGGGGACACTATCGTTCTCTTCCGCATTAATTCGGAAACGCGATACAAAGCCATGCTCGAGGAGGGCGATGTGCTGAATGCTGTTTATCTGCCCATTGATGACGAAACTGTGCTGGTCGGGGCTGGTCAACGAGAAAGCGCGCTTCCTGATGACTTTTCCGAGGCTGTGGCCAGCTGTTCTCTAGAGTATTTCGTCGCTTCTGAAAATACTGAAACGAATCGAAGTTTGCAACGGGAAATTGGGACCAACACCGTCACATTTGCAGAGAGGTAGCGGTGTGTCAGGATGACCGCACCTTGGTAAGAACTGATGCTCTTGTTGGGAAGCGAGCACTCGTGCGTCGCGGCCCGCGGCTCTCACTCCCCCCGCTCCTTCAGGTGCGGCGCCAGCACCGCGCCCTGCGCCAGCAGGAACAGCACCGGCAGCCCGAACGCCAGCCCGAACAGCTTGAACTGCACCCAGAACTCCTCCGGGAACGAATGCGCCACGTACAGGTTGAGCGCGCCGCACAGCGCGAAGAACCCCACCCAGGCCGCGTTCAGCCGCCGCCACAGCCGCGGCTCCAGCCGCCCGCCCAGCACCCCCGCCATCATCCGCTCGACCAGCGTCTTCGCGCCGAACTTCGCCGACGCCAGGAACACCGCCGCCAGCAGCCAGTAGAACGCGGTCGGCTTCCACTGGATGAACAGCGGGTCGCGCAGCAGCAGGGTCAGGCCGCCGGCCGCCCACACCAGCGCCAGCGCCGCCAGGTGCGTCTTCGCCAGCTGCCCGCGCAGCCGCAGCGCCAGGCACTGCAGCGGCATCGCCGCCATCAGCACGGCGGTGGCAAAATAGATGCGGTCGCCGGCCGACCCCGGGGTCAGCTCCAGCCCGACCCGCTCGCCGAGCGCGGCGCCCCACGCCGCCGGCAGGTCCGGGTAGAAGAAGTACGCCAGGACGAACGCGGCGACCGGCAGCATCTCGAGCAGCCACTTCATGCCCCGATTATAGGCATTCCGCCGTGACCCGACGCTTCGCCATCCACCCCCGCGACCCGCAGCGGCGCCTGGTGCGCCAGGCGGCCGAGGTGCTCGGCGCCGGCGGCCTGATCGCCTATCCGACCGATTCCTGCTACGCCTTCGGCTGCGCGCTCGGCGCCAAGGCGGCGATGGAGCGCGCCATGCGCCTGCGCGGCCTGGCGCCCGGGCACCCGTTCACGCTGGTGTGCCGCGACCTGTCGGAGCTGTCGGTCTACGCCCGCGTCGACAACTTCGCCTACCGCGCCCTGCGGGCGCACACCCCGGGGCCCTACACGTTCCTGCTGCCGGCCACCCGCGAGGTGCCGCGGCGGCTGATGGCGCCGCGCCGGCGCACCATCGGCCTGCGCATCCCGGACCACGCGGTGGCGCGGGCGCTGCTCGAGGCGCACGGCGCGCCGCTGATGAGCTGCACCCTGATGCTGCCGGAGCTGGACGCGCCGCCGGTGGTCGCGGACGAGATCGAGGAGCGCCTGCGGGGGCGGGTGGAGCTGGTCATCGACAGCGGCTTCTGCCCGGCCGAGCCGACCACCGTGGTCGACCTGACGGGGCCGGAGCCGGCGGTGGCGCGGCGGGGGCGGGGGGCGTTCCCGCTGGCGGGCTGAAAGCCCCCGGCGCGCCCGGCGCCGTGCGATATAATCCGGCCATCGTGTCCGATTCCCGGAACGTTCCCAGTCGCCGCTCGCGCCGCCGCCCGTGGAGTTAGCGCGGACGCTGGCCGTCTGGGCGGTGCCGGTGCTGTTCGCGGTCACCGTCCACGAGGCGGCGCACGGCTGGGCCGCGCTGCGCTGCGGCGACCCCACCGCCCGCGACGCCGGCCGCCTGACCCTCAATCCGCTCCCCCACGTGCACTGGTTCGGCACCCTGGCGCTGCCGCTGTCGCTGGCGGCGCTGGCGGGCTTCGCCGTCGGCTGGGCGAAGCCGGTCCCGGTCGATCCCTCCCGGCTGCGCCGCCCGCGCCCGGACCTGGCCAAGGTGGCCGCGGCCGGCCCCGCCGCCAACGCCCTGATGCTGCTGGGCTGGGGCGCGTTGGGGGCCGCGGCGCTGCGCCTGGAGGCGCCGTTCGCGCTGGCGGCGGCGCAGGCCGGGATCGTCGTCAACGCCCTGCTGCTGCTCATCAACCTGCTGCCGGTTCCGCCGCTGGACGGCGCGCGGGTGCTGGGCGCGCTGCTGCCGGCGCGGCTCGCCGCGCGCTGGGAGGCCGCCGGGCGCTGGCTGCTGCTGCCGGCGCTGGGGCTGATCCTGCTGGGCTTCCAGCAGGGCTTCCTGCTGGCGCCGCTCAGCGCCCTGATCGGCGGCGCGCACGCCCTGTTCGGCCTGCCCTGGGGGGCGGGCGCGTGAGCGCCGCCGCCGGCGCCGGGGCCGGGCTGCGCGTGGTCTCGGGCATGCGCCCGACCGGGCGGCTGCACCTCGGCCACTACCACGGCGTGCTGCGCAACTGGATCGAGCTGCAGGACCGCCACGAGTGCTTCTTCTTCGTCGCCGACTGGCACGCCCTGACCACCCACTACGAGGAGCCCGCGGCGCTGTCCGAGCATGCCCTGGGGGTGGTCGCCGACTGGCTCGCCTGCGGCGTCAGCCCGGGCGCGGCGGTGCTGTTCGTGCAGTCGCGGGTGCCGGAGCACGCCGAACTGCACCTGCTGCTGTCGATGCTCACGCCGCTGGCCTGGCTCGAGCGCGTGCCGAGCTACAAGGAGCGGCGCGCCCGGGCGGGCGGCGCGCCCCCCACCTACGGCTTCCTCGGCTACCCGCTGCTGCAGGCGGCCGACATCCTCGCCTACAAGGCCGAGCGGGTGCCGGTCGGCGAGGACCAGGTCGCGCACGTGGAGTTCGCGCGCGAGGCGGCGCGCCACTTCAACCGCCTGTACGGGCGCGAGGACGATTTCGACGCGCGCGTCGACCGGCTGCTCGAGCGCCTCGGGCGCAAGGCCGCCGGACTGTACCGCGACTGCCGCCGCCGCTACCGCGAGCGCGGCGACCGCCAGGCGCTGGCGGTGGCGCGCGAACTGCTGCATGGCCAGCAGAGCATCCCGGTGCGCGACCGCGAGCGCCTGCTCGGCCACCTCGAGGGCGAGGGCCGCATGATCCTGCCGGAGCCGGAGGCGCTGCTGGCCAAGGCGACCCGGGTGCCCGGCACCGACGGGCGCAAGATGTCGAAGTCCTGCGGCAACGTCATCGCCCTGCGCGCGCCGGCGGACGAGGTGCGCGCCGCGCTGCGCGGCATGGTGACCGACCCGGCGCGGGCCCGGCGCCGCGACCCCGGCGACCCGGAGAAGTGCCCGGTGTGGGAACTGCACCGGCTGCACTCGGACGCGGCGACCCGGGACTGGGCGGCCGCCGGCTGCCGCAGCGCCGGCATCGGCTGCACCGACTGCAAGGGCCGGCTGCTGGAGGCGCTGGAGGCGGAGCTCGCGCCGGTGCGGCGGCAGGCCGCGGAGTACCTGGCCGACCGCGCCGAGCTCGAGGCGCTGGTGCGCGCCGGCTGCGAGCGCGCCCGCGAGGCGGCGCACGACACCCTGGCGGACGTGCGCGAGGCGATGGGGCTCGAGCATGCCTGAGCCGGCGCCGCCGGCCGCCGCCCCGGCGCCGCCGCCGCGCGCGATGGTGCGCGGCGAGGAGCTGCTGGAGCTGCCCGACGGCCTGTACATCCCGCCGGACGCGCTGGAGGTGCTGCTCGAGTCCTTCGCCGGGCCGCTGGACCTGCTGCTGTACCTGATCCGCCGCCAGAACCTCGACCTGCTGGACCTGCCGGTGGCGCAGATCGCCGAGCAGTACGTGCAGTACATCTCGCTGATGGAGCGGCTGCGGCTGGACCGCGCCGGCGACTACCTGGCGATGGCGGCGCTGCTGACCGAGATGAAGTCGCGCCTGCTGCTGCCGCAGCCGGCGGAGGAAGAGGACGAGGAGGACCCGAGCGCGGAGCTGGCGCGGCGGCTGCTCGAGTACGAGCGCTGGAAGAACGCCGCCGCGGGCCTGGACGCGCTGCCGCGCATGGAGCGCGACGTGTTCGCCGCGGATTGCGCCGTCGACGGCCTGTCGGTGCCGCGGCCGCTGCCGAAGGTGACGCTGCCGGACCTGCTGCTGGCGCTGCAGGGCATGCTGCTGCGGCAGAAGTTCAACGCCCTGCACGAGATCGAGACCGAGCCGCTGTCGGTGCAGGACCGCATGGCCGAGATCCTCGACCGGGTCGCGGCCGCGGAGCGGCGCGCGTTCGTCGGCCTGTTCCGCGCCGAGGAGGGCCGGCTGGGGGTGGCGGTGACGCTGCTGGCGGTGCTGGAGCTGCTGAAGCTCGACCTGATCGAGTGCGAGCAGGCGGAGCTGGGCGCGCCGATCTACGTGCGCCGGCGCGCGGCGCCGGCGGCGCCGGAGGCCGGGCATGCCTGACGCGGCGCTGCGCAACGCGGTGCAGGCGGCGCTGTTCGCGGCCGACGCGCCGCTGTCGCTGGACGACCTGGGGCGGCTGTTCGGCGCCCGCGACCGGCCGCCCCGGCAGCAGCTGGCGGAGACGGTCGAGGAGCTGGCGGCGGAGTGCGCGGGGCGTGGCTACTCGCTGGTGCGGGTGGCGTCCGGCTGGCGCTACCAGATCGACCAGGACTACGCCGGCGTGATCGGGCGGCTGTGGGCGCAGCGCCCGCCGCGCTACTCGCAGGCGCTGCTCGAGACCCTGGCGCTGATCGCCTACCGGCAGCCGATCACCCGCGGCGAGATCGCCTACGTGCGCGGGGTCGAGCCCAGCACCGGGGTGATGCAGACGCTGACCGAGCGCGGCTGGGCGCGGGTGGTCGGGCACAAGCAGACGCCTGGGCGCCCGGCGCTGTACGGCACCACGCGGGAGTTCCTGGACTACTTCGGGCTGAAGAGCCTGAAGCAGCTGCCGCCGCTGCCGGAGGCGCCCGATCCGGCGCTCGCCGCGGCGCTGCCGGCGGCCGCGGCCGCGCCGCCGGCCGCGGAAGATGCCCCCGCGCCGCCCGGCGAGGAGCCGGCGCCGGCCGCCGCAGCGCCGGAAGAGTCCGCGGCCGCGGCGCCGGAGGAGGCCGCGGCGGAGCCGGAGGACGACGGCTTCGCGGTGCGGGAAGTGCCGGCCGCGGAGGACGCGCCCGCCGCGGAGGACGCGGCGGCCGAGGGCGCGGAGGGCGAGCCGCGGGCGCCCGGCGCGGCGGCGCCGGAGCGGCCCGCGGACTGAGTCGCCGATGGCGGAGCGCGTCCGCCTGCAGAAGCTGATCGCCGGGGCCGGCCTCGCCTCCCGCCGCGCGGCCGAGGCCTGGATCGAGGCCGGGCGGGTGCGGGTCAACGGCGAACCGGCGCGGCTCGGCGACCGCGCCGGGCCCGAGGACGCGGTGACGGTCGACGGCCGGCCGCTGCCGGCGCCGGCCGAGCGGGCCGTGCTGGCCTACCACAAGCCGGTCGGCGAGGTGAGCACCCGCGCCGACCCCGAGGGCCGCCCGACCGTGTTCGATTCGCTGCCGGAGCCCGCGCGCGGGCGCTGGATCGCGGTCGGGCGGCTGGACCTCCGCACCTCGGGGCTGCTGCTGGCCACCACCGACGGCGAATTGGCGCACCGCCTGATGCATCCGCGCGCGCGGGTGCAGCGCCGCTATCTCGCGCGGGTGCGCGGCCGCGCCGGGGCGGAGCAGCTCGAGCGGCTGCGGGCGGGGGTGGAGCTGGCGGACGGCCCGGCGCGCTTCGAGTACGTGCGCGAAGGCCGCGGCCGCGGCGCCAACCGCTGGTACGAGGTGGCGCTGCGCGAGGGCCGCAACCGCGAGGCGCGGCGGCTGTGGGAGGCGGTCGGGCTGGAGGTGGGCCGCCTGATCCGGGTCGGCTACGGCCCGGTCTCGCTGGCGCCGGACCATCCGGCCGGGGAGGCCCGGCGGCTGCCGCCGAAGCAGGTGCGGGCGCTGGCGGCGGCCGCGGCCGGCTGAAGCCTTGGGCGGCGGAGGCGGGTGCTACAATCGGCGTTGCCCGCTCCGACAAAGGGCCCCGAACCTTATCGAGGAGAATTTGCATGAACACGGAAATCAGAACTCTGAACCGTTTCGAGGACGCGGGCCTCAACTCCGAGCAATCGAAGGCGATGGTGGTCGGCATCGACGACCTGCTGGTCAAGTCGATGGCGGTTTTCAATCATCGTTTTGAGGCGATGGATCATCGCTTCAAGGCGCTGGAGAGCTCCATGCGTTTTCAGATGATCGGCTTGGTCGGCATCGTTGTCGCCATCCTGATCGGTTTCGCCAGCCTGTTTTACGCCATATCGAAGTGATGGCGGTCTCGCCGGTTTTCCGGCCTGATTGTCGCCATAGCTGACTCGGCCTTGCTGTGGTCCCCGGTTGCGGATCCCGTGGGGGATCCGCGGCCGTTCGGCGGTTGCGCTGGTTTGGGGCGAGCGATTTGCGCTCGCTGGCCAAGTGCCGGATTTCATCCGGCACTATAATGTGCTGCCAGAGGGCCCCGCAGGCGAGTTGAATCAGTGCGCGAGCAGGAACGGCGTCGCGCGCCTGTCTTAGTGCCGTAACGGAAGCCTGGAAGTTTTCAAGAAACCAGAGGAAGAAAGATGAAACACACTATTCTAATAGCATCAGTGTTCGCGCTAGCCGCCTGCGCCTCCATCGTGGATGAGAAGACGCAGGTCGTCACCGTGGAGGCGCCTTGGTGTCATGCCGCCAGTTGCACTCTGCGGAACGACGGCGGCGCGTATTACGCCAAGAGCCTGCCGGAATCGCTGGTCATCAACAAGTCCGAAGAGGACTTGGTGATGGTATGCGAAGCGGGCGAACACTCGTCCGTGACCACTTTCGAGTCCAGCGCCAACGGGTACATGACCGCAGGCAACATCCTGCTGTTCGGCGGCATCCTCGGGATCATCGTGGACGACAGTTCCGGCGCGGGCTACGATTACGAGACCCGGCTGCTCAGCGATCTGGATTGCGGCGATCAGCCCGGCGCGGACGTGCTGGCGCACTTGAAGAAAATGGAGGAGGAGCGCAAGCGATTGGAAGCCTCGGTCAAGCCTGACGGAGTGCCGTGAGGGAACTCTGCAAACAAATCCTGATGAGGAATGCCATCAAATCGCGGCTATGCTTGCGCTGGCCGCGGCCTGCATCGTAATGTGAAAGTTGCCGCGGCATTCGCTCTTCAGCGAATGCCGGCAAGCGGGGGAAGATCCTTTTCGGGGGCATTATCGGTTTCGCAGGGGACAGTGGCGGCGCGGGCTATGGCTACGACGCCGAAGCAGGTGCGGGCGCTGGCGGAGGCGGGCCGGCTGAAGCCCCGGGCGGAGGAGGCGGGTGCTACAATCGGCGTTGCCCGCTCCGACAAAGGGTCCCAAACCCTACCGAGGAGAATTTGCATGAACACGGAAATCAGAACTCTGAACCGTTTCGAGGACGCGGGCCTCAACTCCGAGCAATCGAAAGCGATGGTGGTCGGCATCGACGATCTGCTGGTCAAGTCGATGGCGGCGTTCCGCTCGGAGATAAAGGCGCTGAAATACGCTCAGACGGGCACGTTGCTCGCCATCCTGATCGGCTTCGCCGGCCTGATTGTCGCCATCCTGACCCGGGCTTGAGGCGCGAGTCCGGTCGCGGCTTCCCGGGCGGGGCGCTCCGGCTCGGCGCGGCGGGCGGCCAGCCCGCCGGGCGGCCGTACAGCGCGCGCATCTGCGCCCCGAATTCCCGCTGTCCGCCGCGCGCCGGATGGCGCACTCGGACCACTTCGCGCCCGCCGGCCAGGCGCGCCGCCGCGCGCGCGGCGTCCGCGCCGAGCGCCACCAGCCGCCGCGGGCGCAGCAGGTCGAGCAGTTCGGCGAGCAGCGCCTCGCCGGCGCGCCGCTCGCGGGCGTTGTGCGGGCGGTTGCTGAGCGGGCGCCCCGGCTCGTGCGGGTGCAGCGGAAACACGTTCCACAGGAACACCGCCGCCTCGACCCGCTCCAGCTCCCGCCAGACCGCGGCGGCGGTCGCCTCGCGCACGGGTTCGCCCCGGGTCGGCCGCCGCGCCTGCAGCCCCCAGCGTCCGGCGTGCGCGGGCAGGGCGAGGTCGTCGGTCAGCGCCAGTCCGGTGCGGCGCGCGCCGCGGTGGCCGGGGTCGCGGCCGAGCCAGAGCGCGTCGAGCTCCGCCGCCGCCGCCCGCTCCAGCGTTCGCCGCAGCATCCAGGCGCGCCGGCGCGGGGCGTCGGCGCGGTCGTGCGCCGGGCAGCGGTCGCGGTAGGGGTGGAAGGTGTGCGCGAAGCCGAGGCCGTCGAGCGCGGCCAGGAACGCGCGCGGGCTCACGCTGCGCCGCCCATGCCCGCGACCCGCTCCGGGCAGGGCCGGGGATCGGGGTCGGTCCAGCCCGCCGGGTCCCGCAGCAGCGCCCGCAGGCGCTCCGCGGTCGCCGCGAAGTCGTCGTTCACCACGCAGTGCGCGAACTCCCGGCAGTGCAGGATGTCGGCGCGGGCCTGGGCCAGGCGCCGGGCGATCACGTCCTCGGCGTCGCTGCCGCGCCCGCGCAGGCGCGCCGCCAGCGCGTCCAGGGAGGGCGGCAGGATGAACACGCCGATCGCCTCCGGCGCCTGCCGGCGCACCGCGCGCGCGCCCTGCCAGTCGATCTCCAGGATCACGTCCCGGCCCGCGGCCCGCAGCCGCGCCACCTCCGCGCGCGCCGTGCCGTAGCGGTGGCCGAACACCTCCGCGTGCTCGAGGAACTCGCCGCGCCGCGCCATCGCCGCGAATGCCGCCGCCGCGACGAAATGGTAGTCCGCGCCGTCGCGCTCGGCCGCCCGGCGCGGGCGGGTGGTGTGCGAGACGCTGACCGCGAGCCGCTCTTCGCGCTCCAGCAGCGCCCGCACCAGGGAGGTCTTGCCGGCGCCGGAGGGCGCCGTGAAGACGAACAGCCGCCCCTCACGCATCCCGCTTCGGCTCCGGCTCCCGCGGCGGCTCCGGGGCGTCCCCGGCCGCGTCGAGCTCGGCGTCCATCTCCTCCCCGGTCAGCGGCCGGAAGCGCGCCTCCGGCGCCTCGTCCGGCGCCGCCGGCGCCCGCTTCGCCACCAGCCGCGAGCACAGGATGCCGATCTCGTACAGCAGCCACACCGGGATCGCCAGCAGGGTCTGCGAGATCACGTCCGGCGGCGTCAGCAGCATGCCGACGACGAACGCGGCGACGATCACGTACGGCCGCGCCTCGCTCAGTTTCTGCGGCGTGGTCATGCCGAGCGCCACCGCCGCCACCGTCACGATCGGCACCTCGAAAGCGAGGCCGAAGGCGAGGAAGAGCTTGGTCACGAAGTCCAGGAAGCGGTTGATGTCGGTCATCACCGCCACCCCCTCCGGCGCGGTGCCGACGAAGAAGCCGAACATCAGCGGAAACACCGCGTAGTAGGCGAAGGCCATGCCGAGGTAGAACAGCAGCACGCTCGAGCACAGCACCGGCGCCGCCAGGCGCTTCTCGCGGCGGTACAGGCCGGGGGCCGCGAACGCCCAGGCCTGGTACAGGGTGTAGGGCACGGTGAGCGCGAGCGCCAGCAGCAGCGTCAGCTTGAACGGGGTCAGGAACGGCGACGCCACCTCGATGGCCACCATCGTGTGGCCCTCCGGCAGGCTCGCGAGCAGCGGCGCCGCCAGCCAGGTGTACAGGGAGTTGGCGAACGGCATCAGCGCCGCCAGCGCGACGGCGACCGCCAGCACCACCCGCAGCAGCCGGTCGCGCAGTTCCGTCAGGTGGCTGAGGAACGTGCTCGGCGGCTCAGTCTCGGGCACGCTGCTCGTCCGCCGCGGCCGGTCCGGCCGGCTTGCGCGCCAGCCGCTCGCGGATCGATTCCGCCACCGGGTCGGGCTCGGCCTCGCCGACCAGGTCGCGCAGTTCCTGGATCTGGTTCTGCTGCCGGTGCAGCAGCTCCTTGATCTCCTCGGCCTGGATCTCCTGCTGCACGTTGCGCCGGAACTGCTGCGCCAGGCGCCGCGCCCGCCCGATCCACTCGCCGGCCCGCGCCGCCAGCCGCGGCAGCCGCTCGGGGCCGACCACCAGGAGCGCCACCACCATCACCAGCACCAGCTCCCAGAAGCCGAAGTCGAACATGGCGCGGGCGCCGGCGGCGGCGGGTCAGCTCTTCGGGGGTTCCTGCTCGGGCTTGGCCTCGCCGTCCGCGGCCGGCTCGTCGGCCTTCTCCGACTTGGCCATCGACTGCTTGAAGTCGCGGATCGCGCTGCCCAGGTCGCCGCCCAGGCCGCGCACGCGCTTGCTGCCGAACAGGATCAGCACGATCCCCAGGATGATGAGGAGCTGCCAGATGCTGATGCCGCCCATGGGAATGCCTGTCCGCGCGGAAAGGGATGCGGCATTGTACCCCACGCGCCCGCCGGCGCGGGGCGTTCAGCCGCCGCGGCGCGCCTTCTCCTCCAGCCCCGAGACGCCGAAGCGGCGCTGCAGTTCGGCCAGCACGTCCGCCGCGCTCAGCCCGCGCGCGGCGAGCAGCACCAGCGTGTGGAACCAGAGGTCCGCCACCTCGTGCACCAGCTCCCGCTCCGGGCCGGCGGCGGCCGCCGCCGCCTCGCCCGCCTCCTCGACGATCTTGGCGGCGATCGCGGGCAGGCCCGCCTGGTGCAGGCGGGCGGTGTAGGAGGCGTCCGGGTCGGCGCCGAGCCGCTCGCGCAGCGCCGCCGTCAGGCGCGCCAGCACGTCGCCGCCGTCCGCCGCCATCAGTCGCGCACCTCGAGGCCGGCCGCGCGCATGTGCGCCTTGGCCTCGCCGACGCTGTGCTCGCGGAAGTGGAAGATGCTCGCCGCCAGCACCGCGTCCGCGCCGCCCTGGGCGACGCCGTCGACCAGGTGCTGCAGGGTGCCGACCCCGCCGGAGGCGATCACCGGCACGCCGACCGCGTCGGCCAGCGCCCGCGTCAGCTCCAGGTCGAAGCCCTCGCGGGTGCCGTCGCGGTCCATGCTGGTGAGCAGCAGCTCGCCGGCGCCGCAGTCCTCCATCCGGCGCGCCCACTCGAGCGCGTCGAGGCCGGTGGCGCGCCGCCCGCCGTGGGTGTAGATCTCCCAGCGGGCCGGGCCGCCGCCGGAGACCCGCTTGGCGTCGATGGCGACCACGATGCACTGGCTGCCGATGGCGTCCGCCGCCGCGCGCACGAAATCGGGGTCGGCCACCGCCGCGGTGTTGATGCCGACCTTGTCGGCGCCCGCGCACAGCAGGGCGCGGATGTTGTCCACCGTGCGCACGCCGCCGCCCACGGTCAGCGGGATGAACACCTGCTCGGCCACCGCCTCGACCATGTGCAGCGTGGTGTCGCGGCCGTGGTGGCTGGCGGTGATGTCCAGGAACGCCAGCTCGTCGGCGCCCTCGCGGTCGTAGCGCCGCGCCACCTCGACCGGGTCGCCGGCGTCGCGCAGGTCGGCGAAGCGGGTGCCCTTGACCACCCGGCCGCCGTCGACGTCCAGGCAGGGGATGATCCGCTTGGCGAGGCCCATCAGCCGGCGGCCAGCGCCAGCGCCTCGCGCAGGTCGACGCGCTCCTCGTACAGCGCGCGGCCGATGATGACGCCGGCGACGCCGTCGTCCTCGCAGGCGTGCAGGGCGCGCAGGTCGTCCAGCGAGGCGACCCCGCCGGAGGCGAGCACCGGCACCGTCAGCTGCCGCGCCAGTTCCGCGGTGGCGGCGGCGTTGACGCCCGCCAGCATGCCGTCGCGGCGGATGTCGGTGAACACCACCGCGGCGACCCCGGCGCGCTCGAAGTCCCGCGCCAGGTCGGCGGCGTCGTGGTGCGAGAGCTTCGACCAGCCGTCGGTGGCGACCTTGCCGTCGCGCGCGTCCAGCCCGGCGATGATGTGGCCCGGGAACTCCAGGCACAGGTCCTGCACGAAGTGCGGCTCGCGCACCGCGCGCGTGCCGATCACCGCGTAGCGCACGCCGCTGTCGAGGTAGGCCTGCACCGCGTCCTCGCTGCGGATGCCGCCGCCGACCTGGATCGGCGTCCCCGGGCAGCGCGCCGCGATCCGCTCGATGGCCGCGGCGTTGGCGGGCCGGCCGGTGGCGGCGCCGTCGAGGTCGACGATGTGCAGCCGCTCGGCGCCCTGTCCGACCCAGCGCTCCGCCATGCCGGCGGGGTCGTCCGAGAACACCGTCTCCTCGTCCATGCGGCCCTGGCGCAGCCGCACGCAGCGCCCGCCCTTGATGTCGATCGCCGGGATGACCTGCATGGCCGCCGCCTAGACCCGCCCGTCCCAGCGCAGGAAGTTGCGCAGCACCGCGAGGCCGTGCGCGCCGCTCTTCTCGGGGTGGCACTGCATGGCGAACATCGGCCCCCGGGCGAGGGCCGCGGCGAACGGCGTCGCGTACTCGGCGCGGCCGGCGACCGCGGCCGGGTCGTCCGGCGCGGCGTAGTAGCTGTGCACGAAGTAGAAGCGGCTGCCGTCCGGCACCCCCGCCCACAGCGGGTGCGGCGCCTGCCGGATGCGGTTCCAGCCCATGTGCGGGATCTTGAGCGCGGCCGGCCGGTCGCGGTGCGCGGCGAACGGGCGCACGGTGCCCGCGAGCAGCCCCAGGCAGTCGACGCCGCCGTTCTCCTCGCTGCGCTCCAGCAGCACCTGCAGCCCCATGCAGATGCCGAGGAACGGGCGGCTCCGCGCCGCCGCCAGCACCGCCGCGGCCAGGCCTTTCTCGCGCAGCGCGGCCATGCACGCGCGCGCCGCGCCCTGGCCCGGGAACACCACCCGGTCGGCGCGCTCGATCGCCGCCGGCTCGTCGGTGACGCGCACCTCGTCGCCCGGCGCGGCCAGGCGGCGCAGGGCGTTGTGCACCGAGCGCAGGTTGCCGAAGCGGAAGTCGACGATCGCGACGCTGGCCATGCGCGGCCTCCGGGGCGGGCTACAGCGAGCCCTTGGTGGAGGGGGCGGCGGTCTCCCGCGGATCCAGCTCCGCCGCCATGCGCAGCGCCCGGCCGAAGGCCTTGAACACCGTCTCGGCCACGTGGTGGGCGTTGTCGCCGCGCAGGCCGTCGACGTGCAGCGTCGCCATGGCGTGGTTGGCGAAGCCCTGGAAGAACTCGCGCACCAGGTCCACGTCGAAGTCGTGGACGCGCGCCCGCGGGTAGTCGACCCGGTATTCCAGCCCCGGGCGCCCGGAGAAGTCGAGCACCACCCGCGACAGCGCCTCGTCGAGCGGCACGTAGGCGTGGCCGTAGCGGCGGATGCCGCGCTTGTCGCCGAGCGCCTGCGCGCAGGCCTGGCCGAGCACGATGCCGATGTCCTCGACCGTGTGGTGCGCGTCCACCTGCAGGTCGCCTTGGGCGCTCACGCGCAGGTCCAGCAGGCCGTGGCGCGCGACCTGCTCGAGCATGTGCTCGAGGAACGGCAGGCCGGTGGCGAGCTCGGCGCGGCCGGTCCCGTCCAGCGCGAGCTCGACCTCGATGCGCGTCTCGCGCGTCTCGCGCTGGACGCAGGCGGTGCGGGCGGTCATGGGCGGGGCGGCGGCTCCGGCGGGGAAGCCCATTCTACTCCACCGGGGCGTAGTCCTCGCGCGCGCGAATGAGCGCATCCGCATCCAGCAGGCGCAGTCTGCCTGCCGTTTCGGAAGCCATGGCCGCTGCCAGTCGGCTCAACCGCTCGCTTTAAGCAGCGGCCCGACCGTGCCGGAGCTTACGCCCAGAATTCTTGCGGCTGTGGTATGCGTCAGTTCATCGGCGCGCAACGCGCGGCCGACGAGATTCAGCAGCGCGCCGCCGATTCTGGTCCGCTGCGCCGGGTAACAAAAAGCTCCCCCCGATGCGTCCGCGCGCCGCCGTTTCCTCATTTCTTCCCGCCGTTCGCCGTACAGGCCGAGCAGCTCGCGGAGCATCGCCGCCGGAATTCGTCCTGCGCGCCACAACCGGTACGCGACCACGGGCTCGCTGATGTTCCGGTCTCCTGCAAATTCGCTGATGATTTCGGAAACGAGATCAAGTTGCGCCTGTTTATTGACGGCGGGAAGCATATTCTCGGGCAGCAAGAATTCGCTTGCCACGTCATTGCAGAAGCGCTCGATTCTCTCTTCCGAGGTGGTCGGCTTCGTTGGCGCAGGGGGCGCGCTTACCCCGCTTGATCCGATCAGGATATGCGCCAGTTCGTGAATAAGAGTAAAAGCGCGCGCCACTTGGGCCTCTTCGCTATTGATGACGATGAAAGGAGCAAGATCGTCTGCAATGGCGAAGCCTCGAAACGCTTTTTCGCTGATCTTCGTATGGTGCGAACCGAGGTCGCCGGCCAGAAGAACGAAGATGCCGAGTTCTTCTATGCGGCGGCGCAATGTCGCGAACAAACGCTCGGGAGTCTGGTGTTCTTGACAGAAACGGGCGGCATTTTCAACTCCTAGCGCCACTCGGATGCGTGCTGCCGCTTCTTTTATGGGCGTCGATCGGGATATTGACCCTATCAATGATAGCGGCTGCGCGTCCTCATCGTCTTCCAATAATGACCGCACCATGCTTTGCCGCGCGCAAAGATTGCGCAACAAGGCGTCCAATCTCGCCGCATCTTCCTTTGTCGCCTGCTGGCTCTGCCGGCGAAAGTCCGCGCCGCGGTCGCCGGCGCTTGGCGGAGACTCCAGATAGAACGTCGTCAGCGGCCGCCAATACGCCTTGGCCATTCTTTCCAGTTGCTTGCGCGTAGGCTTCTTATCTCCGGTTTCCAGCGCTCGGAGTTTCTCGGCAGGCGTGTTGTGCGCTGATGCTCCCAAGCCGATCTTTCCGGCGGCCGCTTCGGCGGACAGCCCCGAGGCTTTCCGGGCCCACGCCAGCATGGCCGGGTTGGTGTTTGCTGCGCGCTGTGTCACGACAAGGCTCCGGCGGGCGGCCGCATTCTACTCCACTGCCTGCGGCGGCGGAATTTCCAGCGCGAAGGTCACCGGGCCGTCGTTGACCAGCTCCACCCGCATGTCGGCGCCGAAGCGGCCGGCCTGCACCTCCGGATGGCGCTCGCGGCAGGCGGCGCACAGCGCCTCGAACAGGGCGCGCGCCTCCGCGGCGGGGGCGGCGGCGTCGAAGCTCGGGCGGGCGCCGCGGGTCGTGTCGGCCGCCAGCGTGAACTGCGGCACCAGCAGCAGGCCGCCGCCGGCCTCGGCCAGCGCGCGGTTCATGCGCCCGGCGCCGTCGGCGAACATCCGCAGCCCGAGGATGCGCTCGGCCAGCCGCGGCACCCGGGCCGGGTCGTCGCCGGCGTGGAAGCCCGCCAGCGCCAGCGTCCCGGCGCCGATTTCGCCGAGGCGCTCGCCGCCGGCCGCGACCCGGGCGCGGGCGACCCGCTGCAGCAGGGCGATCATCCGCGGGCGGTTATAATCCGCAGTCCGCGCGCCCGTGGCTCAGCTGGATAGAGCACTGGCCTCCGGAGCCAGGGGTCGCAGGTTCGAATCCTGCCGGGCGCGCCACTCTCCCGCCCCTCAGGCCTGCGCCAGCAGCGGCGCCATCACCGGCTCGAGCCGGGTCGGGCAGGGCGGGGCGTCGGCGCACACGCTGTCGACCTGCAGGCTGTGGTAGTTGTTCATGGTGAACGGGCGCCCGGGCAGCCGCTCGCACACCCGCGCCTGCAGCCGCGACAGCGCCGGCGGCAGGCCGACCACGCGGCGGCGCCGCCCGCTCCAGCGCGCGGTCAGCTGCACCAGTTCGCCCAGGGTGTAGACCTCCGGGCCGCACAGGTCGACGGCGCGGCCGTAGTCGGCCGGGTCGTCGAGGCTGGCCGCCATGCGCGCGGCGACGTCGCCGACGTAGACCGGCGCGAAGCGCGCGCCGGCGCAGGCCAGCGGGAAGAAGTACGGCGCGAAGCGCAGCAGGCCGGCGAAGCGGAAGAAGAAGCGGTCGCCGGGGCCGAAGATCACCGACGGGCGGAAGCAGGTGACCCGCAGCCGCTCGCCGGCGTCCAGCACCAGCCGCTCGGCCTCGCCCTTGCTGCGCAGGTACTGGCTGCGGGCGGCGCGGTCGGCGCCGAGGGCGCTCATCTGCAGCAGCCGGCGCACGCCGTGCTGCCGGCAGGCGTGGATCAGCTTCTGCGCCAGCTCCACGTGCGCGCGCTGGAAGGTCTGCTCGTGGCGGGCGCCCTCGTTGAGGATGCCGACCAGGTTGATCAGCGCGTCGGCCTCCGCCGCGTGCTCGGCCAGCGCCTGGTCGCGGTAGACGTCGATCTCCTCGAGCCGCAGCTCCGGCAGCACCAGCAGCGCGCGGTGGTCGCGCCGCCGCCGGGTCAGCACGGTGAGCCGGTGGCCGCGGCCGGCGAGCTCGGCGGCCAGCGCCTGGCCGACGAAGCCGGTGCCGCCGAGGATGCAGATGCGCGCCATGCGCCGATTATAATGGCGGCGCGGGGCGGGCCTGGGGATTTCGCGGATGCTTCTCAAACGGCGGCGGGCGCATGGCTGAGGCGGCGCGGGCGGTCGACGCCGCGGGCTACCGGCGCGAACTGCGCCGGCTGCAGGCCGAGCTGGTCAAGCTGCAGTACTGGATCCGCGACCGCGGCCTGCGGGTGGCGGTGCTGTTCGAGGGCCGCGACGCGGCCGGCAAGGGCGGCGTGATCCGGCGCATCACCCGCTACACCAGCCCGCGCGTGGTGCGGGTGGCGGCGCTGCCGAAGCCGACCCCGCGCGAGCGGGGGCAGTGGTACTTCCAGCGCTACGCCGCGCGCCTGCCGGACCCCGGCAGCATGGTGCTGTTCGACCGCAGCTGGTACAACCGCGCCGGGGTCGAGACCGTGATGGGCTTCTGCAGCCGCGCGGAGCTCGACGAGTTCTTCGTCAGCTGCCCGCAGTTCGAGCGCATGCTGGTGCGCTCCGGCCTGATCCTGGTCAAGTACTGGTTCGGCATCGGCAGCGAGGAGCAGGAGCGGCGCTTCCGGGCGCGGCGCCGGGACGCGCGCAAGGTCTGGAAGCTGAGCGAGATGGACCTGGCGGCGCGCTCGCGGTGGGTCGAGTACTCGCGCGCCCGCGACGAGATGTTCCGCCACTGCCACACCGACGAGGCGCCCTGGCGCTGGATCGACGGCAACGACAAGCGGCTGGCGCGGCTCAACTGCATCCGCCACCTGCTGGCGCAGGTGCCGTACGAGGACCTGCTGGGGACGCCGGGGGAGCTGCCGCCGGCGCCGCCGCCGGGCGAATACGCGGACGGGCCGCGCCCGCCGGAGATCCCGCGCGCCTACCGCTGGCGGGCGCCGGACGCGGGGGAGGCCTGAGCGCCCGGGCGGGGCTCAGGGCTTGGAGCCTTTTTCCCCGTGCGCCAGCCCGACCACCTCCATCGCGCGCTGCATGTACTCCTGGCGGTAGTTGCGCAGCGGCGAATCCTCTTCCGGCGTGAAGTACTCCTGCATGTCGACGCCCTGCTCGCGGTCGCGGGCGATGAAGCGGCGCTGCATCTCGAGCAACTGCCGGATCTTGTCCTGTTTGGTCGCGGGTTTCTCGCTCATGGCGCCGGCGGGTGGCGGTGATGGCCTCCCATTCTAGGCGATGCGCGGGCGTTTGCCTAGCCCGGCGCCGCCGGGCGGGGGGCGGGCGTGCCTGAACTGCCGCGCGCGCGGCGCTTCTGGCGCGCGGTGCTGGCGGGCCTGGCCGCCGCCTGGGCCGCCAGCGTCGGGCTGTGGCTGGCCGGGGTCACGCCCTATCCCTGGGGCTGGCTGGTCGGGCTGGTGCTGATCGGCTGGACCGTGCATCGGCTGCGCTCGCTGGATTGAAATCCGGACTCATTCGGTCGGCTTGGGCCCGGTTCCAGCGGAGGGTGTCGGACGGCGCGTTTCCTCGGGCGGTTCCGGGAAGTCCGGCGACGGATCGCTTGTTGGCTTGAGGCGTTTCAGCCGCTTGTCGATTTCGTCTTCGGGGAGGTATGCGGAAACGTCGTCGCGCCATATTTCGAGGGCTTTCTCGAGCCGCGCGGCTGGGAAAGAGCGGACGGCCATCTGGTCGACGGCCCAGAGGCTGCCGTGCACCGGCACCCGCGCCTTCTCGGCGGCGCGGCGCAACTGGCGGTCGTCGGTCAGGAGAATGCCGCCGGGGTGATGCCGCGCGGCGGCGAGGCAGGCCCGGTCGCTGGCGGAAAGTTGGGGATGGCGGATGCTCGGCCCCGCCGCCGGTTCCGCTTCGTCCTCGGGCAAAGCGAAGATCCGCGGGCCGCCGCCGTCGAGCAGGCTCCAGTCGGCCCGCGTGAATCGCGCCAGCTCCATTCGGATCTCCGCTGGAATGACCAGCTGGAAAGGCAGGCGCGGGAGGAGGTCCAGCAGCCGTCCGCGCTGCAGGTGGATCAGCGCGCAGGCATCGGCCACGAGCACTTCCCCGGCCATTTATCCCAAGGCTTCCCGCAGCCGGTTCTCCACGCGCTCGAGCGGCTGTTCCAGCAGCTTGGCCGCACGCACGGAATTGATGATCCGGTCGACCAGGGACCGCCAGACGAGCTGCTCGAAGCGCTGCGGCTTCTCGAACGTCTCCTTGTTCCCCTCCAGCGGGTCGGGCTCCGTCCGGCGCCAGTCGCGGGCGTAACTCCGGAACGCGCGCTCCACCGCCGCTTCGGTCAGGATGCCGGCCTGCCCGAGGCGCATCAGCATGGCGGCGGCGGACACGCCGTACAGATGCTTCAGGGCGCGCAGCTCCAGATAGGGGATGCGGTCGCGTTTTTCCCCGGCTTCCCGCCGCAGGTGTTCCGCCGGCACCAGAAACGCGCCGGCGAAGCGGTCCATGGCTTTTTCGATTGAGAAGTCCGGTTCCTCGAGTTCGGGAAGCGCGATATGCGCGAGCTCGTGGGCGAGGCTGAACCGCTTCCGTTCGAGATTCACGCGGCTGGAGACCACGATGGCGCGGACGTTGCCGCGCCCGCCGCTGAGCCGCGCCTCGCAGGCCAGGCCGTCGATGCGCACCGGCAGGTCGGCCTCGATCACCCGGACGCCCCGGCTCTCCAGCAGATTGGTCATGTCCGGGATGGGGCCGATGCCGAGTTCCCAGGCGCGGCGCAGCTCCTGCGCCAGGCTTTCGGCGTCGTCGCAGCTTGCGAGCCGCATGCCGCGCAGTTCTCCGCACGGGTCCGGGGCAATGTCCATGCCCAAGATGGCTTCGATCATCAGGCAGCGCTCCAGGTTTTCGACGACGCGCCACTCCGCGGCGGCGCGGGCCCGCGCGGAAGCATTGGAACGCTTGCGGAATTCAACGCCCTCGACGGCCTCCACCCCGCCGCCCATCAGGAAATCGAGCGACACGTCCAGATTGCGGCTCAGTTCCACCAAGACGTCCGAGGACGGCATCATTTTCCCGTTCTCGTACTTGCTGATGGACTGCGCGGTGATCGGGGGGGTGACGCGGCTGGCAAGTTCTTCCAGCGTGAAGCCGGATTTCCTTCTTGCGAGCCGAAGTCGTTCTTTGAACATGGCGCTGACCCCTTCTAGTCCCTGGTTGAAAAAAATCATCAATCAGACGAAATATAACCTCAAGGTTTAATATGAGGCCATTTCGTGGCGAAATCATACACGAAAACCGAAAAATGTCAAAAAGATCCGGTTTGCACTGATATGGACGGGAAATGGAGCGGAAAAGCGGCGGGAATGCAAGATTCTCCGTCTAGGCGCGGTTTTTCCTGGAAGAAAGGCCGCGAAAGCGGCCTTTCTCGAGCGGCGGCGGCGGAATCGCCGCCGGCTGCGGGTTTACAGCGGCTGGAACGAGGTGGCGGCGGGCACCAGCGAGGCGCGCTCGTCGGCGCCCATCGGGATCATGCCCTTCTCGGTCAGGTAGCCGTTGGCGCCGCTGGCCTTGTCGCTCATGAACTCGGCCACGTACTCGCGGATGCCGGGAATCACGTCCAGGTGCGCGTTCTTGATGTAGAAGTACAGCGGGCGCGACACCGGGTAGCTGCCGTCGGCGATCGCCGCGAAGGCGGGGGCGACGCCGTCGATGGCCGAACCCTGCACCTTGTCGGAGTTCTGGTCCAGGAAGCTGAAGCCGAACACGCCGAGCGAGTCGGGGTTGGCGGCCAGCTTCTGCACGATCAGGTTGTCGTTCTCGCCGGCCTCGATGTAGCGGCCGTCCTCGCGCACGGAGTGGCAGTAGGACTTGTACCGCTGCTTGTCCTTCTTCTTCATGGCCTTGATCCACTGGAAGGTCTTGCAGCCGCCCTCCAGCGCCAGCTCGGCGAAGGCGTCGCGGGTGCCGGAGGTCGGCGGCGGGCCGAGCACCTCGATCTCGCGCGCCGGCAGCGCGGGGTTCACGTCCTTCCAGGCGGCGTAGGGGTTCTTGACGAAACGCTCGCCGCCTTCCGGGTCCGGCACTTCGCGGGCCAGCGCCAGGAACACGTCGCGCAGGCTCAGCGCCATCGGCTCGGCGGATTTGGAGTTGGCCAGCACGATGCCGTCGTAGCCGATCTTCGCTTCGGTGACGCCGCCGACGTTGTTCTCGGCGCAGCGCTCGACCTCCCCGGACTTGATCTTGCGCGAGGAGTTGGCGATGTCCGGCGTGCCGGTGCCGACGCCGGCGCAGAACAGCTTCAGGCCGCCGCCGGAGCCGGTCGACTCGATCTTGGGGGTCTTGAAGTCGGTGGTCTTGCCGAACCGCTCGGCGACCACCGTGGCGAACGGGTAGACCGTCGAGGAGCCGACGATGTTGATCTGGTCGCGGGCCTGCGCGCCGGCGGCGGCGAGCGCCAGCAGCGCGGTTGCGGTGATGCGGAATTTCATTCTGTTTGGTTGCCCTCGCGGCATGGTGGATGAACGGAAGGGTGGGGTTTGACGCGGGGCATTGGACCGGACTTATGTAACAGGCGTATGACAGCGGGCGGCGCGCGGACGCCGGGCGGGCGGCCCCTTGGGCGGGGTCAGGCGGCGTTGAGGAAGCGGCGCGCCAGCGCGAATTCCATGCGCCGCCGGTACCGGCCGTCGCGGCGCAGGCCCTTGAACGGGGTCAGGAAGACGTCGGCGGTGTCGCGGCGGAACGCGTCGATATCGCGGTTCAGCCGCGCGATCCGCGCCGGGGTGACCCGGCCGCAGCCGCCGATGCGGGTGACGAAGCGCGACGAGGTCTTGATGGCGTGGTCCCGGACCTCGTCCGCGCCGCAGAACCGGATGGAGGGCCGGCGCGTGTCGTCGAAAGAGATGAAGCCGAGCGCGCCGGCCGGGTCGTTGAACCTCAGGTCGCGGGCGCGTTTCTCGGTCGGCAGGCGGCGGGCCAGTTCCTGCAGATCGCCCATGTATTCCCCGTCGTGGTGGATGTGCACCGCCGCGGTCGGCTCCGGGCCGAACAGCGCCAGGCAGACCGGGTTCTCGGTGTCGTCGAACAGGATCCGGTGCAGCAGGATGTAGTGCTCCAGCCGCTCCCGGAACAGGCCGCTCTGGAGGAAGCTGGCGGGCACCAGCGCGGCGACGCGCGGGCAGTGGGCCAGGCACAGCTCCAGGCAGCGCTTGTACAGGTCGTCGTGCGCGCCGCCGGGATAGGGCAGGCCGCGCCGGGTGGCGGAGTTGCGCGCCAGCCACGGCGGGTTGGTGACGCAGACCTCGAAGCCGGACGGGAAGTCCGCGAGCGTGTCCCGGTGCCGGACGCCGCGGGCGGCGGGCTCGATGTCGTAGGTGGCGAAGTCGCCGCACAGCGACAGTTCTCGAAGCATTTTGATCAGGCTGCCCGCGCCGGCGAACGGCTCCAGCACGCGCTGGCCCGGCAGGCCGGCGCGCTCCGCCCATTCCCGGAACGGAGCCAGCGCGAACGGGTTGCCGGCGGTGTAGAACCGGCCGCGGGCGCGCTTAGTATTCATGGGAGAATTTTGCCCTAAATTGGTTCCGCCAAGTATATCTTGTGTGCAATGCCGCTATTAGCCGCAACATCTTTGGAATGGGATGATGGTCCTCTCTCATACCTTGCACAATCCTCTGAAGAATAAAATCCAGTCGTGTTAGTAGCATATACTCGCATTTTTATGGTAAAATCCACCTTATGATTGGTTCCTAATCAATTAATAAAAAATTATGCTTATAGAGTTTCGCCTTTCGAATTTCATGTCTTTCCGGGAGTCTGCCAAGCTAAGCATGGTCAAGGCTGCGGGAGACGAGTTGTCTGAGACCAACACGTTTTCACCGGCCGCGCCGGCGACTCCGAATTTATTGTGTAGCACGGCACTGTATGGGCCCAACGCTTCTGGAAAGAGCAACCTTGTTTATGCTTTGAGAGTAATGCAGGATGCGGTTCTGTATTCGGTCGAGAGAGGGCAAAAAGGAAAGTCGATTCCTGTGGTTCCATTTCGTTTGGATCTGGTTAGTCGTACTCGTCCATCCGAGTTCGAAATCGTCTTTGTTAGCGAGAGAGTGCGCTACCAGTACGGATTTGCAGCCACTTCTGAACGTATTACAGAAGAGTGGCTGGTGGCTTATCCAAAAGGAAAACCGCAGCGTCTGATTCAGCGCAAGTACAACGAAGCCAAGGATATGGATGAATGGGGGGGCATGGCAAAACTGACCGGGACAAAGAAAGTCTGGCAGGATGCAACGCGGCCCAATTCCTTGTTTTTGTCCACCGCTATTCATTTAAACAATCAACAGTTGGAACCGGTTTTCAATTGGTTTCAGAAAATTTTGCATGTTGTAGGTCCAGATGGGTTGCCTCCGGTGTACTCTATGTCTCTATGTGAAAACGCTAAGGGCAGGGCAAAAGTTCTGACTTTTCTAGATGCGGCAGATATACATATTGACGATATCCAGATTAAGGAAAAAAGAATGGAGGCGAAGATCTTTCCGTCAGATATGCTTGATTCGCTTCACCATAATAAAGAAGATAAGTATGTGAAGGTTAAGAGCCCGCTAGCGGCGTACCGCTTAGAAAATGGCGAAATGGAGTATTTTGAATGGGGCGAGGAGTCGGATGGAACCAGAAAGCTATTCGAATTTTCCGGCCCTATGCGGGAGGCTTTGGAAATAGGTTACGTGGTAGTGGCCGATGAATTGAGCAATCATCTGCATCCGCTATTGGTTGAATATCTTGTGCGGTTATTTCATTCGCCCGAAAGCAATACGGCAAACGCGCAGCTGCTGTTCACGACCCACGACATTTCCTTGCTAGACCAGAGGTTGCTACGGCGAGACCAAGTTTGGTTTTGCAGACAAGACCGGAAACGGAGTACTCACCTGTATCCGTTGCTTGACTACAGTCCGCGGAAAGGGAGCGAGAATCTGGCGCACGGCTATCTGTCCGGGCGTTATGGAGCGACACCCTACATCAAAGGAGTTCCGTTGATTCGTGAGGTTTCCGATGGGTAAGAGAAGTCGGCATTGGGACCGGCGAAAAATCTTAACCAGGAATGACCTTCACAGAGACCGTAAGGCAAAGGATTTGCCCAAGCCGATATTGATTGTCAGTGAAGGAGCAAAAACAGAGCGCAGTTATTTTGAGCAGTTGGACGAGTTTCTTCACGGGAGAGTCCGTATACACTTCGACTGGCCCCGAGGGTCGAGTCCGATGAATGTCTATGAACGGGCTCGAAAGAAGTACGACTTTGAGAGAAGCAATCTCGGTGCTGTTCCTTACGATCGCGTATTCTGCGTTTTCGATCGAGATTGCCATACTACCTATCAGCAGGCCCTAGATCGCATTCGTCGCGCCACTCCCGTGGGAATTTTCTACGCGGTCCCGTCAGTGCCCTGTTTCGAATATTGGCTATTGCTTCACTTTGTGTTCAGCACTCGGCAATATCTTGGAACTGGGGGGGAGTCCGCCTGTGACCGCCTGATCAAGGAGTTGCGCAAACATATGCCGGAGTACCGGAAGAATCGGTTAGACTTCGAGAAACTTGCATCGAAATTGCCGCAGGCCATGCGGCATAGCAGAAGGGCATTGCGGCAGGCAAGTGAAACTGGCACGGACAATCCATCAACGCGTGTGCATGAAGTGGTGGCGTACATGCAGAAGTTGGCAGACGATGGTTAATCCGGACAAGAAATTCTAGCCCCACCGCTTGGTAATAGCGTGCTGCCGGCGGGTAGCGGCCTAGGAATACTCCGAATGGCTCCGAGTCGGGCTGCTGTGTCGGTATTTGGTCAGGAATTGCCCGGGTCTGCCAGAGCGTCCGTGATGACTTGCCGCAGGCAATCGGGGTCTGAGAGGAAGTACACGCCTTCCTGTTTCCATTCATCCGCGGTGAGTGTTCCGCCAAGTATGTTTTCCCGGTCGGTGACCGAAAGCACGTAGGCGCGAAGGTGCATATCAGGGTCAGTTTCTTTAATCCTTTTCTCCACTTCCCGGATTTCGTGATGCAGCTGCACTTTCCGTTCCGTTTTGTCGCTGTACCAGACTAAGCCTTTCGGGTCGAGAAAGAGGACGTGCTGACGGCTCCGGTCTTTCAGCCAAACGATGAAATCCGGGTAGTATTTGTAATCGTCGAAAAACGATACGCCTCGCCCGCGGGTCAGATTGCGGATCAGGAACAATTCCCTCCCCTGCAGGCAGGCATCATTCTCCTTGGCCAGTCTTTCTAGTCCTTCCACCACTTTCTTTTCGTCTTCGTTCAGCGGAACCGGCTGGATGGCCACTTTGCGTTCATCCGCAGTTCCGCGAGGAGGCGGGGCCGCATACAGCAGGGGCTGGTAGGCGTGAGATTTCGCCAGCACAGCGCCGAATTCCAGAGTGGGGTAATTCCCGGCCGAAATCCTGTCCTTGAGGCTGCGAATATGATCGATCAGACGGGTTTCCGCCGCATCAACCGTCAGTTGATGCGCCTCGATGTTGTTTCGGTCTTCCGCGCTCAGCTTGACCACTTCCATGTTCTCGTATTCCCACTTTCTCCGCTGACGGCGCCAGAACTGGTCGGCGTACTCGGCGATGAGGTCGATGGCAATATTTTCCAGGGCCTGCACCTGTTTGAAGTCGGCGGCGCTGAGCTGTTCCGGCGGGGCATACAGGTCGTACCAGTTGTTCGCTTCCAGCAGGCGGTCTACCGTTTCCGGCTCGATGGCAAGGTTATGCCACTTTTTTTGCTGTTTTGAGGCAAGCAACTTGTCGTAGATGCGGGTACGGTTGAACAAGGGGATGTACCCGGCCGGGATTTTGGTTGCTGTCTGCTGGGCTTCTAGGTCACTGGCCGTTTCGTCTGAACTCATGGCCTGCAGTTTCGAGTACAGATTCAGCGAGACTTGGGGAGCGTTTTGGCTGTTGGGGTCGGGCAGCACAGGCCGCTCTTCGGAGATCCTGTATTTCCGGTTTTCTTTCAGCCGTAGAAGTTTTAGATCCGTCTGCCGGGCGAAGTTCCAGGTGGTGGGCAGGCAGACAGTGGTTTTCTCCGAACCATCGATGCCTTCTTTGGTGAGCAGTTCGCGGAAAGTCTGCATGTAGTTGGCGCGGAGACCGAAGATGTAAAGCTTTTCCAGCTCTTCCAGTCCAGTGTGATCACTCGGCAGGGGGCCTCCGCTTCTGGTGTGGCGCTTCAGGCTCACGTTCCAGCCTTTGAGTCGCACGCCGCGTCCGAACATTTGAATGATTTCTGGTCCCTCATTTACGCCGACATGCATCAGCCCCATGGTGCTGACGCGCCAAGAATTCCAGCCGGCGATGAAGCGCCGTGCTCCGATAACGATATTGACGGGGGAATCCGGCTGGTCCACTCTGTGGAAGAGCCGTTTCGCAAAGCCCTGTTCACTATCTATGTCGAGGTTCGGATGGTCGTTTTGGGTGAGCATTTTTTTGAGAGCTGCGGAATCTCCGACATTGACTACGCCGAAGACCGGGTTGTCGGCGCAGCGCAAATGCAGTTCGCCTTCTCCTGCGGTCAAGTGCACGACGTGCAAGCGGCCTTGCCCATGGAACAGCGTGGCGCAGATGTCGGTATACAGGTCGTCAGAATTCTTTGATTGGTCGTACTTGCCCTTCAGGTAGTCGAAATGGCCTGCGAAGTATTCGTTTCCGGAGGCATCGGTTAGGCCGGATTTGCCCGTAAGCAATTGATCGACCAAATTGCGTATTTCATCGTCACGGGCCAGCACCCAGCCAAGAAAGTCCAGAATGGCCGCGATGTCGGATCCGGTCGTCCGATCCTTTTTGCTGCCGCCGCCGGTTACGGTCTTGCCGAGAAACACCCATAGTGGTTTCGTCAAGTTGAAATCTGTCCAAAGATGGGCTTTGTCTTTCCAGATGCAGTATTGCTGGTAGAAGGTCAGCAGGCAGCCGAGCAGGTACGTGGTGCTGTTTGCGTCCTGCATTCCCTCCGGAAGGTTCAGAATGGCGTAGTCCTTGCCGTAGCCGTGCCGGTGGAATTCCCGGTAGGGATAATCGAACAGCAGACACTTCCCGTAGGTTCTCTGGAATTCGTTATTTTTCGCCACTTGATTAAAAGTGGCGGAGTATTCGAAAGTGAATCCCCCGCGCGACAGTTCGCCGCGTCGTTCGCGCCAGACCTTTCCTGATGTGCCCAAGTGCCCCTCGTCAACCAGCACTAGGTTGTTTTCGCCAAATTCCCGTACCGCTACTCGCTTGATTCCTTTTTTCTCCGCCAGCTTGTTCAAATCAATGATTTTCACAGGCGTGAACAGGTCCGTTTTGGCTTCGTTCGAAAACAAGCGGGCGTGTAGGTCGCTGGCGCGCAGTTCGCGTTCATGCTGTGCGGACAATTGTTCATTCGGCGTCAGCAGGATTATGTTGTTCAGTTTCTTGCTGGCCCGATTGAGCCAGTATTGGTATTGCAGGATGTGGGCGTGCATGAGCAGCGTCTTGCCGGACCCGGTTGCGCTCTGAAACGCTATGGTGCGGAGGTCGTCGGGCGTGTATTCGGGCAGGGCGCGGTGTGTCGGGTCCTTTAGGCGTTGCTGGTTCAAGTCAGCGCATAGTTGCTCGGCATCCTTGAAGTAGCGGTGGAGATAGTGTTCGGTGAACAGCAGGGCTAGATACTGGTGCGGCTTCCACATGCGGCCGTGTTCTGGAGTCATGTGCAATAAGTGGCTATGCGCGATGATATTCGCGTCATATTTGACGAACTGACGGTGAGAAATGTTGGCTTCAGCAGAATTGACGTACAGCGTCCGGAGGTATTCACTTTCGTAATTAAACTCGAAGTTGTCGGGTGCTCTGTGCAAGTCGCGCAGCATGACGGATGTATCGGGATAACCGAATTCCCGGCACATGAAGCGAAGCAAGACCAGTAGGTTTTCTAAGGGCATTTCAGGAATCCTCATTCGGCTGCTTTTGCGGTTTTTGGTGTTTGTTAGCCAGATACTCAGCGAAACATGCACATGCGCCGAGCATAAGCATAGCTTCATCTATACCAATGCCTACCTTTCCCTTATTTTTCAAGCCATGGCGTAGCCCAGGTTGACTGGCGAAGGCATAAAGGTTGTGTAATGCTTTTACAAGGTGAGGGTGTTGAATAATTTTACTCTTTTCGAGCGAGTTTAACGCCTTCCCAAGAGTTAAGTTCGAATTCGGATCTGTTTCACAAGCGATCGATTCGACGGCGTGAATGCTGTCAACGATCGAGTCCGGATACTGTTGTTTATTGATATGTTCGATAGCCTGATGCAGATGTGCTACTGATGCTTTTCGGCCATTGTCATCCAGAGATTTAAATGCTTTCCGGATGGCTTCAGATGTTTCTTTACTAACTCGCGGCATAACTGTTAGGTGGTCGCTAGTCTGCATTACTGAATACGCAATTGGCGCTTTCTCAAACGCATCTTTAAGAGATTTGTGCAAATCGGCGGGACAGTCTGAGTCCCGTAGTACGTGTTCTATAAAAGTTAAAACATCGGAATATTTTCCGTTCCGGATGATGTCAAAAGCAAATTTCTTATCTTCCTGAGGGTCAGGGCCAAGAATTTCGGTATGATATATTCCACGAACCTCAAAGTCATAATTAAAAAATATGCGGCCGATGTGAGAACCTGCAATGTAGTGTATTCCACCTGAAAGGCCATGCATGCGAGTATCGCTAATATCTTTCTGTATAGCTGTTTCTATTGCCAGCCACACTAATTGCCTAAATTTAGTCGATACGTGTTTCAACCGCATGGGTTCTGGTAAAGGTGCTTCTCCCATGCGCTGAGCAAAGGTAAGTTCGTTGGCATCGTGCTCGTTTAGAGAGTTCATCATTTCAGTCCGTGAACATTAATTTGCGGAAAACGGGTTCGATGGGTTTGGCCTCCCATCGGTCACCTGGCAGTTTAATTGCGTTTAGGGTGTGATCTCCGTTGATGTATATGACATCAAGTGGCCGGGGAAACTGGTGTCGGTTGTTCTTGAACCACGCTTCGACGGCATTGTTTCCAGTCACGTTTCGGTCGCGCCATAAAATCAGGCAGCGTTGCTTTCTTGTGGTTGTCCCCATGATCGCGAGTATGCCATCGACTCGTTGTCGGCTTTCAGCGTGTAATCCTATCAAATAGTTAAAAGTTTCTGGCAGGTCGACTTGTACTTCTGCTGGTGCGCCATTTTCCAGTTTTGACAGAGTATAGGAAAAGGGGGCATCAAAGGCTGTGCCGGCTAGACAAGGGCTATTGGCAGTTTCTTCGTGTAGTGAGTAACGTAGTTGGTAATCTTCGGCTAATTCTGGGGCATTGGCCAGAAGGCCTGCGTCAGGAAGTGCAAGTGTCAGGTTGTTCAGCGTATCCTCGTAGGATTCAATGCGTTGATATTTAAATAGGCATGAATCTCCTTGACGGGAGACCGGTTTGCCTTCTTTCCAGTCCTTGGAGTAGATAATTTTCTTGATGTGTGCCAATGTTATAGCATCGAAATAATTTTCCATCTCCGCCAGAATGAATTTCCTCTTCCCGCCATCTTCCCGATTCAAATTAATAACCGCATGACCAGTTGTACCGGCCCCGGCAAAATAATCAAGCACGGTGGCATTCTCGCTTCTAGTTGTAGCGCGGATGCAATCCATCACAAGTTCGGGAGCCTTTGAAAAATCAAATTTCTTCTCGCCGAAAAGATCTTTCAACATTTTGGCACCCAGATTCGACGATGCGTATTTTTTGTCTCCCCACCAAGTTCTTGGCATTGAATTAATATCCATATATGTCTTGAAGTCGATAGAAATTTTTTCCTCTCCATCGACTGATTCCCTGCGAACTCGGTGTTCATTGGATTTAATAGTTTCTATGGCACGCTTCCATCCGCGATGCCAACACTTTTCTATTACTTGCCCATCGCTGTCCTGTAAAGGCCAAACCGGGATTTCTCCATCCTTAGGTTCTTCTAAGATTTCGTGCTCGCTAGTGGCTTCGTTCCACGCCATACTAGGGACCCTGATAGTATCGTTCGGACCAACATATATCGGATAATACATGTGAGGGCGGTCTGTCCTCTTATCGTTTGACCCGCTTCTGATAAAGTTCGCCCATGCGTATTTACCTTGCTCATCTTCATGTGGGAATCTATTCATTTCCGCTTTGGTTTTTTTAAGTGAACCAGGGATTGCCCCATTTTTGCTGAAGAATAAGGCATATTCGTGAGCCGGCGAAAATTTTCCTTTTGTTTTTCTCCCTGCTGGGTTGCTTCGAACAACCGCGATACCTAGCTCTTGGTCAAAGATTAGCTCCAATACTGTCCGCAGTTTTGAAACTTCTTCATCATCAATAGCAACGCAGATAGCGCCCGTGCTTTCAATTAGATTTTTTGATGCCAGCAGGCGGTCTGCCAGCAGCGAAAGCCATGAAGAATGCTTGTAATTATTTTTGTACAAAATGGCTGAAGCATCCGTGTTATACGGCGGATCAATATAGACGCCAGTTACTTGGTCGTGGTACTTTGCTTGCAGCAAATTTAACACCTGAAAGTTTTCACCATGAATTAACAGCCCATCTAGTTGTTCATCTAGGGCTTTCTTGTCTGATAAGGCGGCTACTAGCTGTTCAGTAAACTCCATGCTGAAATGACGGGTATCGAGCACTAAGTACGGGTTTGATTGGAGGAATCCGATATCCAGGGGTTCATGGTAGCCCACGCCATTACTTAAGTCGCTCTCGATTTCATGTATGGAGAATAGTTCTTTCCACTCTTCTAGCTGAGAGGTATTGCCGATGATTTCGGTATAGAGATCTTTCGGTACCCGATCAAGTGTTACGCAGTATTGCGTTTCCAGAACAAATTTCTTTTTGAGCCAGAGTCGTTTCTGGAAATCTTCCAATTGAGCCAGAAAAGTGATGATTTTTTCCGCCACAAAACGTGTGGCGCGCATCCGTGCCAGTGCACGCTGCAATTGGGGTGTATTGCCGCGGTCTAGATCGTCTAGGTTCAACACTTCATTTTTCAGGTACAGGTCAAACTCGCGTCGCAGGAACCCGCCCAAGTCTTTGTGGATGAAGTAATCGAAGCTGTTCTTGGCCGTGTAGCGTTCAAGATGCTGCGCCAGCACTGTCCGTTCACCGTTGGCTTGTGTGGGTGCCACGGTGGCCAGTAATGGTCGCCAGTTTGCATCTAGGGAGTTTGATTTCAGAATGCGCTGTTCCGCATTGGCGTTGATGCGATTTTGTTGGTTAACGCCGTTACCCGGGAATTTTTTCTTCTCGCCACCGGTTAACGGACGGTGCTCGAAACGAACAACCAGTTCGTTGCCGTCAATCGTGATGGGTTCCTTTTTGGCCAAAACGAAACGCCGTTGCTTCCCGTTGCTTTCCTTGACGTTATCCTTGTTACTTTCGGCCGCCACGATTTCAAATCGCACGCGCCGTTCGTTGCCGGCTGTAAAGACATATGAGGAGTAGTTTTCCGTCGTCTTGATGTAGTACTGGTCGGCGTTCGCCCAGTGCAGTTTCACTTCCTCTCCGTTGTAGGGAAGCAGGTATTCTGCCTTGCCGCCGCTGGAGTAGCGCCGTAGCGCCATGAAGTCGCCCTCAAAATAGTAGCGGGCAAAGAAGTTCGCCAGATGGTTGTAGACATCCGCCTCGGCTGCCGCATCGGCTTGGGCTTCTTTCAATTCCTTGCGAAGACTTTTCACCATATCGGTTTTTTCCGGATCGATACCGCCCAACTCTCGAGCCTTGTGCAGGGCGTTAGCAAGTTTCGCCTCGAGTCTCTCGCGCTCTTCGGTGGAAATTCCCTGCAGCTTCTCCTGCACTTGGGGCAACAAATCATCGTCTAAGAAACTCTTGATCTCTGCCGACTTCATGTTCATGATGCGGTATAGCCCGAAGTCTAAGTCGCCCCGGTCGAGCTGGAACATCTCGTGCAGCAGGGTCCTCAGCCGGTTCAGCTTTTCCGCGGAACCCGGCGCGGGCGTTGCTGGAGACTCGGGGGCGGCAGGCATCAGACTGCCCTAGACGGGATTCCGGCAGAGAAAGTAGGGCTGATGCTGGAAAGGCGGCCTGAAAGGCCGGCGCCTGACAGGTTGCTTCCTGACAGGGAGAAAAGAGGCTGGATGCGGACCATGCTGGAGTTCCGGCGGGTTATTGTAACCGTCTCCAAGACCTCTCCTTTGAACCTGTTGTTAATACTGGAAAATGACCATGTCACGAAGAAATCCCACTGGCTAAATGCCGCTAATTCCAGCGATTTTCCGGTTGAGGCGTCTTTCCGCTCCCCGCCGGCCTCTGATGGCCCCGATTATTGCCCGCCTGTGGCGGAAAAGTCACCTCTTGACCCAGCCTATTCCAACATATGTTAATATGCGCCGCCGAGGGCCATCCGATGAAAGGCAAGACCCTGACCAAGCACACCGCCAGCGCCCGCCCGGGCGCGGGGCGCTGGTTCGTGGTGGACGCCGCGGACAAGGTGCTGGGCCGGCTCGCCACCTCGGTCGCGCACCACCTGCGCGGCAAGCACCGCCCGGACTGGACGCCGCACGTCGACGGCGGCGACCACGTGATCGTCCTCAACGCCGCCGCGGTGCGGGTCACCGGCGCCAAGCGCGCCGACAAGATCTACCACCGCCACACCGGCTGGATCGGCAATCTGCGCAGCGAATCCTTCGAGGACCTGCAGGCCCGCGCCCCGGAGCGGGTGATCGAGCGCGCGGTGCGCGGCATGCTGCCGAAGAGCCGCCTCGGGCGGCAGATGTTCCGGCGCCTGCACGTCTACGCCGACGGCGCCCACCGCCACGCGGCGCAGCAGCCGGTCGCGCTGGAGGGCTGAGGCGATGGCCGCGGTCAGCCTGGGCACCGGCCGGCGCAAGAGCGCGACCGCGCGCGTGCGCCTGACGCCGGGCAACGGCCAGGTGCGCGTCAACGGGCGCGAGTTCGAGGAGTACTTCGACCGCGAGACCTCCCGGCTGACCGTGTGCCAGCCGCTGGTCGCCTGCGACATGATGAACAAGGTCGACATCAGCGCCAAGGTGTCCGGCGGCGGCGGCAGCGGCCAGGCCGGCGCCATCAAGCTGGGCATCGCCCGCGCGCTGGCGTCCCACAACGGGGAATTCCACCCCGTGCTGCGGCAAGGCGGGCACCTGACCCGCGACGCACGAATTGTAGAACGAAAGAAGGTCGGGCTGCGCAAGGCCCGCAAGGACGTCCAGTACTCCAAGCGCTGACCGCGCCGGGGCGCCGGATGCCCGAACGGTTTTCCGCCGCGTTTTCCGGCCGGCCGGGCCCTGCGGCCCGGCGACCGCATTATTTTTTTCGGCCGGCCTCGGCTCCCGCCGGTTCCGGCCCTGCACCAACCCGGGGAGGGGTACGTGCAAAATGAAACATGGGAAACACTTGGCCGCGGCCGCGGTCTGCCTGGCCGCGCTGGCCGCTCCGGCGCGCGCCGAACTGGACCTGTCCGCCAACATGGGCTTCATGTCCGACTACATCTACCGCGGCTTCCATCAGAGCGATGGCGCCGCCAACGGCGGCGCCGACCTGGCGAGCGGCCCGTTCTACCTCGGCGCTTGGCTGGCCGATCTCGATTCCGGCAACGGCATGGAGATCGACGTCTACGGCGGCGCGGCGTGGGAGTTCGACGGCGGCTGGTCCGCGTACGCCGGCTACACCGCGTACCGCTACACCGAGGACGACGACGGCAGGATGGTCGACGGCGAATGCGTCGGCGGCGGCTTCGACCAGGACTACGACGAGATCAACCTCGGCGCGGGCTACGCCGCCGGCGATTTCTCGGTCAGCCTGGACTACGCCGTCGGCGAGCACGAGAACGGCCACGCCTGCAATCCGGAGGACAACGACTACGACATCGGCACCCTGACCTTGGACTACAAGGGCGCCTACGTCACGTTCGGCGCCTACGGCCTCAGCGAAGACGATACCGCCCGGGGCGAACCCGAGGGCGACTACGTCGAGCTCGGCTACGCCGCCACCGTGCATGACGTGGACGTCGCCGTCGCGATCGTGGATTCGGACGAGCACATCGACGACGAGACCCGCCTGACCATCAGCGTCGGCTACGCCTTCGACCTGTAGGCCGCGCCGGCCCGGCGGCCCGGGGCCCGTTCGCCCGGCGAACGGGCCCCTCTCTTTTAATGTCCAATTCCCATGAGCGGGAGAGTCGCCGCGCGCTGCTTGGCCGCCTGCCTGGCGGTCCCGGCGCTCGCGTGCGCGCAGCCGGCGCCCCCCGGCGCGGCGGCGGACGCCGCCGCCCCCGAGGCGGCTTGGACGGTGATCCTGAGCGCCCCCCGGGCCGCGCCGCCGAGCGTCGGATTCTGCTCCGTGACCATGCGCTGCATGGCGGCGGAAAGGCCGGAGACGCGGGCGTTTCCGGGCCTCGCGCCGCGGCCCGCGCCGGGCTGGCGGGGCCTGCGCCGGGGCCTCGCGCTGGAGTCGGACGCGCCGGGCCGCGGCTGGCGCGCCCGGGCGCGGCTGCGGTTCGGCGACGCCTGGTTCGGGCTGGCGCGGCCGCTCGCCGGCGGCGGCCGGCTCGAGGTCGGCGCCCGCGCCGACGGGCGGATGGAGGTCGGCCTGCGCGAGCAGTTCTGAACGCGCGGGCGGCGTCCCGCATGTGCTGGCGCCGGCGCGCGGACTTGACGCGCCCGCTGGATGCGCCACCATAGGGGCGGGAGAACACAGCCGCCCGCGCCGATGCCGTCCGCCGAACCCCTGTGCCGCGCCGTGCAGGACAACTGCGACATCGCCGACGCCCGCCACGCCGGCGCCCTGACCATGTGCGTGTACCTGATGAAGATGCGCGAGTACTTCCGCTGGGAGATGGGCTTCGATTTCGACCACGCGCTGCCGCGCGCCGCGGTGGGGGAGTGGATCCAGGCGCGCGAGCGCCGCTGGCTGGAGCTCGACGAGGCCGAGTACCGGCCGGTGGCCGTGGACGGGCGCGAGTACGACCCGTTCGACGCCGACGCCATCAACCGGGTGCTGCTGCCGGTAGGCTACGTGTACAGCGCCGGGCTCGGCCTGCGCGGCGCGCCGCACTTCTTCCTCGGCCGGCTGTCGGCCGCCGACGGCCGCGGCGGGGTGCGCATCTACGAGGCGCGCGAGGAGTGCGCGCGCGACCTCGCCGCGCCGCCCGCCATGAGCCGCGGCCGCACCGTGTACGTGCGCCGCGAGTCGCTGCGCCGGATGCTCTGGGAGCGGCTGCAGGAGTGGCGCTGGAGCCGGCGCGACAACGCCCTCGGCCAGGCGCTGGCCTGCTACGACTTCGACCGCGACCTGGAGGGCGCCCTGGACGCGATGACCGAGCGCGAGGCGCGCACCGCGGTGCTGCACGAGCTGGGCGAGATCGAGATCGGCGGCGAGCTCGGCGCGTCCTGGGGCGAACTGCTGTGCGGCCTGCCGCGCGGCCCGGCGGAGCTCGGCCTGCGCGCGCTGCGCGACCACTGGGCCGACTGCCGCACCACCCTGCCGGCGCTGCTGGACGCGGCCGACCGCCCGGCGCTGCTGTTCTACCGCGCCGGGCTGGCCGGGCTGCGCCGGCAGCTGTTCCCGAGCCTGGCGGCGGCGTTCGAGCGCTGGGCCGGCGGCGGCGGCGACGCGCCGCTGCGTGCGGCCGTCGCCCGCGGCCGCGACCACTGGAGCCGCGCCGCGCGCGGCTTCGCGCGCGCCGGGACCGCGGACCGCGCCGCGCTCGAGGCCGCGGCCCTGTGACCGCGGCGGCCGCGGCGCTGGCCGAGCTCGCGCCCGGCAGTTTCGTCTGGCAATGCGACGGCGCGCTCGCCCCGGCGCGCTGCGCCGCCATCATCGAGCGCTTCGAGGCGGACCCGGCCAAGGCCCCCGGGCGCGCCGGCGCCGCCGCCGCCGAGCGGCCGGAGCTCAAGCGCTCCACCGACCTGCGCGTCGAAGGCCCCGCCTGGGCCGAGGCCGACCGCTGGCTGTACGCGTCGCTGGCCGCGGCGCTGGCCGCGCTGCGCGCGCGCCAGCCCTACTTCCGCGGCGCCTTCAAGGACCAGGGCTACGCGGTGCAGCGCACGCTGCCGGGCGAGTACTACCACTGGCACGTCGACGCCGACCACCCGGAGCTGGCCGCCCGGCAGCTGGTGGCGGTCTGGTACCTGAACGACGTGCCGGGGCCCGGCGGCGAGACCGAGTTCCTGCACCAAGGCTTGAAGGTGCGCCCGGCGGCGGGCCGGCTGCTGCTGTTCCCGCCGTTCTGGACCCACGCGCACCGCGGCGTCGCCCTCGCGCGCGGCGTCAAGTACCTGGCCACCACCTGGCTCGCGTTCGGCTGAGGCGGGCGGGGCGGGTAGAATCCCGGACCACCCGCCCGTCCCGATGCGCGCCCGCCCCGCTTTCCTCCCGCCGGCCCTCGCCGCCGCGCGGCGCTGGGCGGAGCGCCTGCCGGGTCGCGCGCGCCGCCTGGCCGGCGCCGCGCGCGAGCGGCTGTGGCGCTGGGGCGTGGCCTGGCTGACCGCGCCCAAGCACCGCTCGGTGCACCTGTCGCCGATCAACTTCGCGCGCCTGGCGGAGCAGGCGCGCCCCGGCGACGTGCTGCTGGTCGAGGGGCGCACCCGGGTGGCGCACGCGATCCGCGCCATCACGCACAGCGTGTGGACCCACTCGGCGCTGGTGGTCGGCCGCCTGTCCGAGCTGCGCGACCCGGCGCTGCGCGCCGCGGCCCGCGCCGGCCTCGCGCCGGAGGAGCTCGACGCGCCGCTGCTGGTGGAGTCCGAGCTCGGCCGCGGCGCCTTCGTCTCCTCGCTGCTGCGCTACCGCGACACCCACCTGCGCCTGTGCCGGCCGCGCGGCCTCGGCCGCGCCGACGCGCGCCGCGTCGCCACCTACGCGCTGCTGCGGGTCGGCTCCGGCTACGACGTGCGGCAGATCCTCGACCTGGCGCGCTTCCTGGTGCCGTGGTGGGCGGTGATCCCGCGCCGCTGGCACTCGTCGCTGTTCGCGCACAACCACCAGCAGGCGACCCTGGCCATCTGCTCGACCATGATCGCCCAGGCCTTCCACCGCATCCGCTTCCCGGTGATGCCGCTGGTGGTGCAGGAGGGCGGGCGCCACCGCCTGCTGCCGGTCAACTCGCGCCTGGTCACCCCGCGCGACTTCGACCACTCGCCGTACTTCGAGGTCATCAAGTACCCGCTGCTCGACCGCGACGACATCGGCTTCTACCGCCGCCTGCCGTGGTCGGACTGGGGCCTGATCGAGGCCGAGGCGCGGCGGCAGCTGGACGCCTTCGACCGCCTGCACGCGCGCCGCCCCGCGGGCGCCGAGCCCGAGGTGGACGTGCCGGAGGCGCCGCGGTGAGCGCGCTGCTGGCGCAGCTGCTGGGCCTGCTCCTGCTGGCCGCGGGGCTGGCGTTCATCGCCGTCTGGGCGGACGGCCTGCGCGCCTGGGCCGGCGCCTCGGCGCTGGCGCTGCTGCTGTGGGGGATCTCCGCCGCGCCGCCCGGCTGGCTGCTCGCCGCCGCGGTCGCGCTGTGGGGCGCGCCGCTGCTGCTGTGGAGCTGGCCCGCGCTGTGGCGGCGGCTGGCGCTGCGCCCGGCCTGGAGGTTCGCCCGCGCCGGCCTGCCGCCGCTGTCGGCCACCGAGCGCGCCGCGCTGGAGGCGGGGGTCGCGGGCTGGGAGGGCGCGCTGTTCGCGGGCGCGGCGGACTGGCGGCCGCTGCTCGAGTCCGGGCCCGCCGCGCTGCGCGAGGAGGAGCAGGCGTTCCTCGACGGGCCGGTCGAGGAGCTGTGCGCGCTGCTCGACGACTGGCGCATCTCCAGTTCCGACTACGACCTGCCGCCGGCCGCCTGGGAGCTGATCCGCCGCGAACGCTTCTTCGGCCTGGCGCTGCCGGAGCGGTACGGCGGCCTCGGCTTCTCGGCGCTGGCGCACTCGGCGGTGGTGATGAAGCTCGCCAGCCGCAGCGTCGCCGCGGCGGTGACGGTGATGGTGCCGAACTCGCTCGGCCCCGGCAAGCTGCTGCTCGCCTACGGCACCGCGGAGCAGAAAGCGCGCTACCTGCCGCGGCTCGCCGCCGGCGAGGAGACGCCGTGCTTCGGCCTGACCGGCCCGCAGGCGGGCTCGGACGCGGCCGCGGTGCCGGACACCGGCGTCGTCTGCCGGCGGGAGGTCGGCGGCGAGGAGGTGCTCGGCGCGCGGCTCGACTTCGACAAGCGCTACATCACGCTGGCGCCGGTCGCCACCCTGATCGGGCTGGCCTTCCGCCTGCGCGACCCGGAGCGGCTGCTGGGCGGCGAGGTCGAGCGCGGCATCACCCTGGCGCTGGTGCCGGCCGACGCGCCGGGGGTGGAGATCGGGCGCCGCCACATGCCGCTGCAGGTGCCGTTCATGAACGGCCCGGTCGCCGGGCGCGGCGTGTTCGTGCCGCTCGGCCAGGTGATCGGCGGGCCGGCCGGCGTCGGCCGGGGCTGGCGCATGCTGATGGAGTGCCTGGGCGAGGGGCGCGCCATCTCGCTGCCGGCGCTGGCCTGCGCGGCGGCCAAGTTCGCGGCGCGCGAGACCGGCGCCTACGCCGCGCTGCGGCGCCAGTTCGGGCGGCCGATCGCGCGCTTCGAGGGCGTGCAGGAGCTGCTCGGCCGGATCGGCGGCGAGGCCTGGCTGATGGACGCGGCGCGGCTCGAGGCGGCGCGCCTGGAGGACGCCGGCGCCTGCTCGTCGGTGGCCTCGGCGATCGTCAAGCAGCAGCTCACCGAGCGCATGCGGCGGGTGGTCGACGCGGCCATGGACCTGCACGCCGGCGCCGGCATCTGCTTGGGCCCGCGCAACCGGCTGGCGCGGCTGCACCAGGCGGTGCCGATCGCGATCACCGTCGAGGGCTCCAACGTCCTGACCCGCAACCTGATCATCTTCGGCCAGGGCCTGGCGCGCTGCCACCCCCACCTGCGCCGCGAGATGGAGTGCCTGGAGCGCGCCGGCGACGGCGACCCGGTTCCGGAGGAGTTCGACGCCGCGCTGCGCGCGCATGCCGCCGGCGCCGCGCGCAACGCCGCCCGCGCCTTCCTGCTGGGGCTCAGCGGCGGGCGCTGCCCGGTGCCGGGCGCGCGCGGCGCCTTCGAGCGCCGCCTCGCCTGGCAGGCGGCCGCCTTCGCCACCGCGGTGGACGCGCTGCTGCTGCGCTGCGGCGGGACCCTGAAGCGCCGCGAGCGGCTGTCGGCGCGGCTGGCGGACCTGCTGTCGGCGCAGTACCTGACGGTGTGCGCGGCGCGCCGGCGCGCGCGCGAGGGCGAGCCGGCCGACGAGCCGTTCTCCGCCTGGGCGCTGGCCGCCTGCCGGCGCGACTTCGACGCCGCGCTGGACGGCCTGCTCGCCAACCTGGACGGGCGCGCGCTGCGCTGGGGACTGGGCCTGCTGCTGCGGCCCTGGGGGCGGCGCGCCCGCCCCGGCGCCGACGCCCTGGACGCGGCCGCGGCCGAACTGCTGGCCGCGCCGGGCGCGGCCCGCGACCGCCTGTGCGCCGGGCTGCATCTGGCCGCCGACCCGGCCGACCCGTCGGCGCGCCTGGAGCGGGAGCTGGCGGCGGCGCCGGCGCTGGAGGAGGCGCGCGCGGCGCTGCGCCGGGCGGCGCGCGGCGGCCTCGCGGCCGCGGCCGGCGGCGACTACGAGGCGGCCGCGGCGGCGGGCGCGATCAGCGCGGAGCAGGCGGCGGCGCTCGGCGCGGCCGACGCGCGCCTGGCCGAGATCGTGGCGGTGGACTCGTTCGCCGCCGGCGCCTGGCGCCGCGCTCCGGTCGAGGCCCATGGATAGGACCGTCTACGTCGTCGACGGGCGGCGCACGCCGATCCTGCGCGCGCGCGGGACGCCCGGGCCGTTCTCCGCCGCCGACTTGGCGGTGGCCTGCGCCCGCGACCTGCTGCTGCGCTGCCCGGCCGCGGCCGCGGCGGTCGACGAGACGGTCTGGGGCTGCGTCATGCCGAGCGAGAACGAGGCCAACATCGCGCGCGTGATCGGCCTGCGGCTGGGCCTGGACGAGCGCGTGCCGGCGCACACCGTGCAGCGCAACTGCGCCTCCGGGCTGCAGGCCCTGGACGCGGCCGCGGCCCGCATCGCCCAAGGCGAGGCGGACGTGGTGCTGGCCGGCGGCGCCGAGGCGATGAGCCGCGCGCCGCTGCTGTACCCGCCGCAGTACGCGCGCTGGCTCGGCGGCGTCGTCCGGGCGAAGCGGCCCTGGGCCCGGCTGGCGGCGCTGGCGCGCTTCCGCCCGCGCCTGCTGCGCCCGGTGGCGGCGCTGCGCTGCGGCCTGACCGACCCCGTGGCCGGGCTCGACATGGGGCAGACCGCGGAGGAGCTCGCGCACCGCTTCGGCATCGGCCGCGCGGCGATGGACCGCTACGCGCTGGAGAGCCACGAGCTGGCGGCGCGCGCCCAGGACGCCGGCATCTTCGCCGACGAGATCGCGCCGCTGTACGGCGCCGACGGCCGCGTCTGGCTGCGCGACGACGGCGTGCGCCGGGACAGTTCGCGGGAGCGCCTGGCGCGTCTGCCGGCGGCGTTCGACCGCCCGCACGGCGCGGTGACCGCGGGCAACAGCGCGCAGGTCAGCGACGGCGCGGCGGCGCTGCTGCTGGCCTCCGAGGGCGCGCTCGAGCGCCTGCGGCTGCCGGCGCTCGGCATCCTGCACCGGGTGTGCTGGGCGGGGCTGGCGCCGAAGCACATGGGCCTCGGGCCGGTGCACGCCATGCACGAGTTGTTCGCGCGCGGCGGCGCCGAGCCCGGCGAGATCGACGGCTACGAGCTCAACGAGGCGTTCGCCGCGCAGGTGCTGGCCTGCCTGCAGGCCTGGCGCGACCCGGACTACGCGCGCGCGGCGCTCGGCCGCGACGCGCCGCCGCCGCCGATCGACCCGGACCGCCTCAACCCCCACGGCGGCGCGATCGCGATCGGCCATCCGGTCGGCATGACCGGGGCGCGCTTGGTGCTGCACCTGCTCAAGCACCTGCGGCGGCGCGCCGGGCGCTTCGGCGTGGCGTCGCTGTGCATCGGCGGCGGGCAGGGCGGCGCGGCGCTGGTGGAGCGGGTGTCGTGAGCGGCTGGCGGCACTGGCGCCTGGAGCGCCCGGACGGCGGCCCGGCGATGCTGACCCTGGCGGTGGCGGACCGCGCCGCCAACGTGCTGCACCGCGCCGCGCTCGACGAGCTGGAGGAGATCGCGGCGGAGCTGGAGCGCGAGGCGCCGTCCGGGGTGCTGCTGCGCAGCGCGCCCGGGCGCGCGTTCTGCGCCGGGGCGGACGTGCGCGAGTTCGCGCGGCTGCGCGACGCGGCCGAGGCGCGCGAACTGCTGCGCCGGGGCCAGGAGCTGTTCGCGCGCTGGCGGGCGCTGCCGTGCCCGACGGCGGCGGTGCTGCGCGGCTACTGCCTGGGCGGCGGCCTGGAGCTGGCGCTGGCGTGCACCTACCGCGCGGCGGACGCGGACCCGGGATTGAAGCTCGGCCTGCCCGAGGTGCGGCTCGGCATCCACCCGGGCTACGGCGGCACGGTGCGCCTGCCGCGGCGGGTCGGCGACCTCGCGGCGCTGCGGCTGATGCTGGCGGGGCGGACGCTCGACGGGCGCGCGGCGCGCCGGCTGGGGCTGGTCGACGCGGTGGCGCCGGAGCGCGGCCTGGAGGCGGCCGCCCGGGCGCTGCTGGAAGCGCGTCCGCGCCCGCGCCGCGCCCCCCGCTGGCGGCGGCTGCCGCGCGCGGCCTGGCTGCGCGCCCCGGTCGTCCGGCTGGCCGGGCGCGGGCTCCGGCGCCGGGCGCGCCCGGAGCACTACCCGGCGCCGTGGGCGCTGCTGGACTGCTGGCGGCGGGAGCCGCGCGCGGCGGCGGCGGCGCTGGCGGCGGAAGCGGATTCGGTGGCGGCGCTGTTCGACACGCCGGCGGCGCGGCAGCTGACGCGGCTGTTCCTGCTGCGCGAGGACCTGAAGCGGGCGCCGGCGGCGGCGCCGGCGCCGGCGGCGCATGCGCACGTGATCGGCGCCGGGGCGATGGGCGGCGACATCGCCGCCTGGTGCGCGGCGCGCGGCCTGCGGGTCACCGTGCAGGACGCCGACCCGGAGCGGCTGGCGCCGGCGTTCCGGCGCGCCGAGCGGCTGTTCGCGCGGCGCGGCCCGCGCGAGGCGCGGGCGATGCGCGACCGGCTGATCCCGGATCCGGACGGCTGCGGCGCGGCGGCCGCGGACCTGGTGCTGGAGGCGATCGTCGAGGACGCGGCCGCCAAGCGCGAGCTGTACCGGACGCTGGAGCCGCGGCTGCGCCCGGAGGCGCTGCTGGCCACCAACACCTCGAGCCTGCTGCTGGAGGAGCTGGCGGCGGAGCTGGCGCGGCCCGAGCGCCTGGTGGGGGTGCATTTCTTCAACCCGGTGGCGCGCATGCCGCTGGTCGAGGTGATCCGCCACCACCCGGAGCAGCAGGCCGAGGTCGACCGCGCCCGCGCTTTCGCGCGGCGGCTGGGGAAGGCGCCGGTGACGGTGCGCTCGTCGCCCGGCTTCCTGGTCAACCGCGCGCTGCTGCCCTACCTGCTGGAGGCGGTGCGGCTGCTGGAGGAGGGCGCGCCGGCGGCGGCCGTGGACCGCGCGGCGAAGGAGTACGGCATGCCGATGGGGCCGCTGGAGCTGGCCGATCTGGTGGGGCTCGACGTGTGCCTGGCGGCGGGCTCGGAACTGGCCGCGCGCCTGGGCGGGACGGTGCCGGAGCGGCTGCGCGAGCAGGTCGCGGCGGGCCGGCTGGGGCGCAAGACCGGCCGCGGCTTCCACGTCTGGAAGCGCGGCCGCGCCCGGCCCGGGCGCGCCGGGACGCCGCCGCCCGACGCCTGCGACCGGCTGATCCTGAGCTTGGTGCGCGAGGCGGTGCACTGCTGGCGCGAGCGGCTGGTGGAGCGGGCCGACTGGGTCGACGCCGCGCTGGTGCTGGGGGCGGGCTTCGCGCCGCACCGGGGCGGGCCGCTGCAGGCGGTGCGCGAGGAGGGCGCGGACGCGGTGCGGCGCCGGCTGGACGAGCTGGCGCGGCGCTGCGGCGAGCGGTTCGAGCCGGGAGAGGGCTGGGACGCGCCGGAACTGAGCGCGGACTGGAGACCGGAAGCGGCCGGATTCGAGTAGGACGATGGCGGACAAATCCAGCGTTCATAGGCTTTTCTCAGGCAATCGTTGGATTTTCCGCTATCGTTAGATTTTCCGCTATCGTTAGATCTTCCGCTATCGTTAGATCTTCCGCTATCGTTGGATTTCCAGCAAATTTTCAAATCTTTGAAAATCTCCTTTCAGGCCGTCGCCGGAGACATTCGCGTTTCAGGAACTGCGCCGCCAGCTCAGCTGGCGCGCCGCGCCGCCGCGCCTGTTCCGCTTCCGGAATCACGACAAGGTCGAAGTGGACATCGTGCTGGAGCAGGGCGTCGAGCGGGTCGCGGGCATCGAGGTGAAAGCGGCGGGCAAGGTCGGCCCCGGCGACTTCCGCGGCCTGCGCAAGCTGAAAGGCTTGGCCGGCCGGCGTTTCGCGGCGGGCGTGGTGCTGCACGGCGGCGGCGAGCACCGGCGGTTCGGCCCGGACCTGCACGCGGCGCCGCTGCCGCTGTTGTGGGAGACTCTGCCGGAGCCAGCCGACGACGAATGGGAATCCCGGTATGACTGAAACGCGCGGGCGGGACCGGGCCGCGGAGCCCCCGGAAATTCCCGCCGACGGCACCCTCGGGCAAATGTTCGCGGCGCGCGCCGCGGCGACCCCGGACGCGGTCGCCTACCTCGAGTACAGCCGCACCCTCGGCAAGTGGTTCGAGCACCGCTGGAGCGACGTCCTGCGCCGCGCCGGGGAGGCGCAGGCGCTGTTGCGGGAATTGGGGCTCGGGCGCGGCGACCGCATCGGCGTCATGGCCCGCGCCGGCACCTACTGGGTCATCCTGGACCTGGCGGCGGCCGGACTCGGCGTCGTCACCGTGCCGCTGTACTACCGCGACGGCGGCGGCAACGCCGCCTACGCGGCGGCGCGCAGCCGCATGAAGGTCCTGTTCCTGGGCGACGAGATGCAGTGGGCGGCGGTGGCGCCGGCGCGCGCGCAGATGCCGGGCGTGGCGCGCATCTTCAGCGCGGCCGAGATCCCGGACGCGGCGGTCGAGACGTTCCTGCCCGCCGCCGAGCGCCACGCGGGCGCGGCCTACGAGGTCGCCGAGGCCGATCCGCGGGCGACCGCCACCGTGGTGTTCACGTCCGGCACCACCGGGCCGCCCAAGGGCGTGATGCTGTCGCACGCCAACATCCTCGGCAACGCCGCCGCCGCCACCCGGGCGGTGCCGATCGGGCCGGGCGACCGGCTGCTGTCGTTCCTGCCGCTGTCGCACATGTTCGAGCGCACGGTCGGCTACTACGCGCCGATGCTGCGCGGCGCGGCGGTGGCCTTCGCCCGCTCGGTGCACACCCTGCGCCAGGACCTGCGCGCCGCGCCGCCGACCGTGCTGGTGGCGGTGCCGCGCATCTACGAGAAGATCCACGCCGCGCTGGCGGCGCGCGCGCCGCTGGACGCGGCGCCGGGCCGCGCCCTGCTGGCCCTGGCCCGCCGCGCCGGGCGCGCCGGAGCCCGCTCGCCTTGGCGGCTGCTGGCGCCGCTGCCGCGCGCCCTGATCGGCCGGCGCGTGCGGCAGGGCCTGGGCGGACGGCTGCGGCTGGCGATCACCGGCGGCGCGGCGCTGGACCCGGAGGTGGGGGAGCTCTTCGCCGGGCTCGGGCTGCCGGTGCTGCAGGGCTACGGCCTGACCGAGACTTCGCCGGTGCTCAGCGTCAACCGCCTGGAGGACCTGCGCTGCGACACGGTGGGGCCGCCCATCGACGGCGTCGAGGCCCGCTTGGGCGAGGGCGGCGAGCTGCTGGCGCGCGGCCCCGGCGTCATGCAGGGCTACCTGGACGACCCGGAAGCCACCGCCGCCGCGCTGGACGCGGCCGGCTGGTTCCGCACCGGCGACCGGGCCGAGTTCGACCGCGGCCACCTCCGCATCATCGGCCGCATCAAGGAGATCATCGTGCTGTCGACCGGCGAGAAGGTGCCGCCGGAGGACCTGGAGCGGGCGCTGTGCCGGGACCCTCGCATCGCGCAGGCCTGGGTCAGCGGCGAGGGCCGGCCGTTCCTGGCGGCGGTGGTGGTGGCGGCGGCGCCGGGCGTCGGCGCGGCGGAGCTGCTGGCGGACTGCCCGCGGCTGCTGCGCGGGTTTCCGGGCTACGCCCGGATCGGCCGGCTGCGCGTCGAGACCGAGCCGTGGAGCGCCGACAACGGCTGCCTGACGGCGACCCTGAAGCTGCGCCGCGCCGCGCTGGCCGAGAAGTACCGCGCCGAACTCGAGGCGTTCTACGCCTGAGGCGGCTCGCCGGCGTCGATCCGGGTCCGGGTCATGTCGCCGCCGGCGTCGATGTCGAGCGCGCGGATGTCCGGCACCCGGCGCAGGATGTAGGCGGCCATCAGCGCGGCCAGCTCCTGGTTGCCGGTCTCCAGCGCGGTCAGCAGGCGGTCGGCGACGATCTGGCAGCGCTGGATGCGGTCCGGCCGGTCGACCCAGACGCGCGACATCTGCCAGCCGCGGTCCATGTCGGCGTCCATGCGCGCGAACGCGGCCGCGGCGCCGTCCAGCATGTCGTCCGGCACGTGCACCGGGCAGGGCTGGTCGTTGACGACGGCGTGCAGGATCACGGCGGGGACAAGGCCGGCGGCGGCTTCCATCGTAGGGGAAAGCCGCCCCCGGCGCAACCGCGGGCCGGAATCAGAACGGCGGCGCTCCGGGGAGCGCCGCCGTCCGCCGGGCCTGCGGCCGGGGCTCAGGGAGAAGCCGGCCCGCAGCCGTCGGTGCAGACGGCGCCGAAGCTGCCGATGAGGCCGTCCCAGGCGGCGGCCCAGTCGGGCGCGGCGACCCACCACGTGCCCGCCGTTTCCAAGCCTGCGCCGACCGGACCGTAGAACGCGCCTTCGTATTCGCCGGCGCGGGTGCCGCTGCCGCCGTCCACGGCGCCGGAATACGTGCCGTCGTCGGCGATCACGCCCGCCTGCAGCTCGACGGTGCGGTTCCGGAAATCGGGGCCGTTCAGCGGGTTCCGGGTCCAGTACAGGCTGTGGGCGCGGTTGGCGTACGCGGTCTCCAGGTTGGTGATCGTGCCGGCGATCCGGGCGGCGGCCAGATCGTCGCCGGCGCCGGCGCCGAAGGCGCAGTTGGCGCCGCCGATGCAGGCCCGGAGCTCGACGTCGCCGCGCAGCCGGTACATGTCCCGGATGAAGGACGACGCGGTCTTGTCCACCGACATCACCATCCAGCCCATGGTGCTGCCCCGGAACGTCCCCTCGATCGTGTCGTTGCCGGCGAGGTCGGCCGTGCCGCGGCCGTCGTCGTCGGAAAACGCGTCCACGCCGTAGTGGAAGATCTGCACGCGTCCGACGCGGGGCGCCGCCAGCAAGTGGTCCACGAACTGGAACAGGCCGTACGCCGCGTAGGAAAGCCGCCGGCGCTCGGCGTCGTCCGCGGCGCTCTCCGTGCCTTGGTCGTCGATGCCGGCGTAGTTGGACAGCAGCATCTCGTAGCGGCCCTGGTCGCTGACGGGATCGAACGTGTCGGCCAGATTCTGGCTTTCCAGAGTGCTTTGCGTGATCAGCGCCGGCACTTTCCGCAGCCAGTAGTTGGTGTGCGGCGTGCGGAACGGATCCGCCTCCGGGCTGAAGAACGAAATCTCGAGGTTGCGGGCGGCGCCGGCGGAGCCCACGACCCCGTCGGATTTTCTGACCAGAAACGGCCGCATGTCGTTGAACACGACGCCGTCGCCCCCGTCGCCGAAGAACATGGTGAAGCCGCCGCTGGCCTGATACTGGAACGCCATGCCCGCGTCCGGATCCCAGTTCTGATTGGTGTTCGCATTGCTGTTCGTGGACGAAATCCCGCTGGTCGAGGGTTCCGGGTCGTGGCCCATCCGGACGAGCCGGTGCGAGTCGTCGTAGACCCAGGTGCTCCGGGTCGCCGCCGCCTCCGCGGTCGAGCCCGGGGCCACGCGCCGGAGATTGCCCCGGAACACCACGCCCCGGCCGGGGAAGAGATTCGAGTTCCGGCCGCGCGGCGTGAACACCGCTAAGTTGCTCGCGTCCGGGTCGAAGACGACCGGGTCCGGCGTCACGTCGAACGCGGCCGTTTCCCCGTGCGGATGGTGGCGGACTCTCGGCGTCGGCGGCTCCGCCGCGCGCAGCGCCGCGGATGGCGGCGGGGCGCCGAATTCCGCGTTCAGGGCGTTCAGTCTGGATGTCGCAGCCGTCAGGCTCGCCTGCAGATTCGTGATCCGCCTGGTCAGGCCGCTGATCACGTCCGCGCCGCCCTCCTGCTGCTGGTCCAGCAGTTGCCGCGCCTCTTCCAATTCCCGCTGCAGCCGGTCGACTTCGGCCTGCGCCGCGGTCAGCGCCGTGTTCAGCGCTTGGTTGATCGTGTCCCGCTCGTTCGCCGCGCCCGGTTCCACGTCGGCGATCCGGGTCAACGCGGTGATCGCCGCCTCCCGCGCCGCCTCGCCGCCGCCGGCCCGCGCCGCGGTGTCGGCCGCCACCACCAACTGCAGCGCCCGCAGGGCATCGTCGGCCGCGGTCTGCGCCGCGTCGGCCTCGGCTTGGCCGGCGCCCGCGGCCGCGGCCGCTTCCTGGGCCATCCGCAACCGGGCGATGAACGTCTCCAGCCGGTCGGCCAGATCCTCGCGCTGGCGCGGCTCCAGATTCAGGCTACTGAGGTTCACCCGGCCCAGGCTGGTCTGCACGGCGCCGCCGTCGCCCGCCAGCGAGGCCTGCAGCGCCTGAAGGTCGTCCAGCACGAGGTCCAGCGTGGTCGCCGTGCCGTGGGCGACGCCTTGCTGGTAGCTTCGGGAATCGGCGCCGCCGGCGGACGAGGAGGAGCCGCCGCAGGCGGACAGCAGGGAGGCCGTCAGCAGGCAGCAGCAAGCGAGTTGCAGATTAGGATGCTTAATAGACATTTCGCCCCCTGAATTTGGTGCGTAACAATTTGACAATAAAACGCAAGGCCGAAATATCGGCTCCGACGCTTCCCCTTTTGCCCGCAGACCGCGAACGCCGGATAGTATACAACGAATCGGGGGGGGGGGGTCAAATGCGATAAATAACAAATATTTGATGCGATTTCTTGCCCGACCCCCGTTCAGGGACAACAAAGTCCGACACTGGAATCAAGGACGTTTCTGTCTATTAAGTCTCCTAAACGGCGGCGTGCGGGGTCGCGGCGGGGATAAGTCCGGCGCGAGGCTCAATCGCAGGGGGAAGCCGCCCCCGGCGCAACCGCCGCCAAGAGCCGGTCCATCCGCCGGCGTCCGACATGTGCTGGCGCCGGCGGCCCCGGCCGGCGCGCCGCCGCGGGTGGTACAATAGCCCCCGCAGGCCGGCTTCCCCGGCCCGATCGTATGCGACGCGCCATCCCGTTCCGGAGACCCGTTTCCCAGTGAGCGCCAACATCGTCGCCGTCGGCGACAGCGATTTCGAGACCGAGGTGCTGGCGGGCGAACTGCCGGTGCTGGTCGACTTCTGGGCCGAGTGGTGCGGGCCGTGCAAGGCGTTCGCGCCGGTGCTGGCCGAGCTCGCGGACGCCTACGGCGGCCGCCTCAAGGTCGCCAAGCTGGACGTGGACCAGAACCCGCAGACGCCGCCGAAGTACGGCATCCGCGGCATCCCGACCCTGCTGCTGTTCAAGGACGGCGAACTGGTCGGGCAGCAGGTCGGCGCGCTGAGCAAGCCGCAGCTGACCGCATTCCTCGAGGAACACCTGTAACTCCGCCGGGCGTGCTACACTAGGCGCGCTCACGGCCGGGGTTCCTCCCGGCATCCCGACCGCCCGCTTTCCCGTGCCCGCCCGGGCCGGGCCGGACGCCGGGCCGCAGCGGCGGCCGGCGGCTCCGTTCCCGCATTCCCTTTCTTCCCGTCATCCGGATCCCGCCTCATGAATCTCACCGAACTCAAACGCACCCCGATCACCAAGCTGCTCGAGCAGGCCGAGGCGAGCGGCCTCGAGAACACCGCCCGCGCCCGCAAGCAGGACCTGATCTTCCAGCTGCTCAAGGCCCACGCCAAGCAGGGCGAGGACATCTTCGGCGAGGGCGTGCTGGAGATCCTGCAGGAGGGCTTCGGCTTCCTGCGCTCGCCGGACGCCTCCTACCAGGCCGGGGTCGACGACATCTACGTCTCGCCCAACCAGATCCGCCGCTTCGGCCTGCGCACCGGCGACACGGTGTCCGGCAGCATCCGCCCGCCGAAGGAGAGCGAGCGCTACTTCGCGCTGCTGAAGATCGACCAGTTCAACTACGAGGCGCCCGAGCGCGCGCGCCACAAGACGCTGTTCGAGAACCTGACCCCGCTGCACCCGGACCAGCGCCTGGGCCTGGAGCGCGGCAACGGCAGCACCGAGGACATCACCGCCCGCATCGTCGACATGACCGCGCCGATCGGCAAGGGTCAGCGCGGGCTGATCGTGTCGCCGCCCAAGGCCGGCAAGACCATCCTGCTGCAGAACATCGCGCAGAGCATCGCCGCCAACTCGCCCGAGGCCTACCTGATCGTGCTGCTGATCGACGAGCGCCCGGAGGAGGTGACCGAGATGGAGCGGATGGTGCAGGGCGACGTGATCTCCAGCACCTTCGACGAGGCCGCCAGCCGCCACGTGCAGGTGTCGGAGATGGTGATCGAGAAGGCCAAGCGGCTGATCGAGCACAAGCGCGACGTGGTGGTGCTGCTGGACTCGATCACGCGCCTGGCGCGCGCCTACAACACCGTGGCGCCGTCGTCCGGCAAGGTGCTCACCGGCGGCGTCGACGCCAACGCCCTGCAGCGGCCGAAGCGCTTCTTCGGCGCCGCCCGCAACATCGAGGAGGGCGGCAGCCTGACCATCATCGCCACCGCGCTGATCGACACCGGCTCGAAGATGGACGAGGTGATCTACGAGGAGTTCAAGGGCACCGGCAACCTGGAGATCCACCTCGACCGGCGGATCGCCGAGAAGCGCGTCTATCCGGCGATCAACATCAACCGCTCCGGCACCCGCCGCGAGGAGCTGCTGCTGGAGCCGGCGGAGATGCAGAAAGTCTTGGTGCTGCGCAAGTTCATCCACTCCATGGACGAGATCGCGGCGATGGAATTCCTGCTCGGGCGCCTGCAGGCGACCAAGACCAACGAGGAGTTCTTCGAGGCGATGAAGCGCTGAGCGCGCCTCAGGCCGCGGCGCCGATGTCGCGGCGGCAGAACTTCCCGTCGAACTCGATCCGGTCCGCCGCGCGGTAGGCGCGCGCGCGCGCCGCCGCGAGGTCCGCGCCCAGGGCGCAGGCGCACAGCACGCGCCCGCCGGCGGTCGCCGGCGCGCCGCCGCGCCGCGCGGTGCCGGCGTGGAACACCTTGACGTCCGGCTCCGCCGCGGCCGCCTCCAGCCCCGCGATCGGCGCGCCGGTCGCGGGCGCCTCCGGGTAGCCGCGCGCCGCCAGCACCACGCCGAGCGCGGGGCGCGGGTCCCAGTCGAGCGCGACTCCGCCCAGGCGGCCGCCGGCGGCGGCGAGGCAGGCGGCGAGCAGGTCGGAGCGCAGCCGCAGCAGCACCGGCTGCGTCTCGGGGTCGCCGAGGCGGCAGTTGTACTCCAGCACCCGCGGCGCGCCCGCGGCGTCGATCATCAGGCCGGCGTACAGGAAGCCGCGGTAGCGGACGCCCTCGGCGGCCAGCCCGCGCAGGGTGGGGCGGACGATCTCCTCGAGCACGCGGCGCTCCAGCGCCGCGTCCAGCAGCGGCGTCGGCGAGTACGCGCCCATGCCGCCGGTGTTGGGGCCGCGGCCGCCGTCGTCGCGCGCCTTGTGGTCGCGGGAGCCGGCCAGCGGCAGCACTTCCTCGCCGTCCGCCATGCAGAGGAAGCTCGCCTCCTCGCCGGCCAGGAAGTCCTCGATCACCAGCGTCTTTCCGGCCGCGCCCAGCCGGCCGCCGGACAGCATCTCGCCGGCGGCCGCCAGCGCCTCGGCGCGGTCGGCGGCGACCACCACGCCCTTGCCGGCGGCGAGGCCGTCGGCCTTGACCACCACCGGCCCGTCGGCGCGCTCGCGCAGGCAGCGCTCGGCCGCCGCCGGCGAATCCACCCGCCGGTAGGCGGCGGTCGGGATGCCGCGCCGCCGCAGGAAGTCCTTGCAGTAGCCCTTGGAGCTTTCCAGCCGCGCCGCCGCCGCGGTCGGCCCGAAGACCGGCAGCCCGGCCGCCTCGAAGCGGTCGGCCAGGCCCGCCGCCAGCGGCGTCTCCGGCCCGACCACGGTCAGCCCGGCGCGCTCGCCGCGCGCCGCCGCCAGCAGCCCGTCGAGGTCGTCGGCCGCGACCGGCAGGTTGCGCACGCCCGGCTCGGCTTCGGTGCCGGCGTTGCCGGGCGCGACCAGCACCTCCTCCGCCAGCGGCGACTGCGCGAGCTTCCAGGCGAGCGCGTGCTCGCGTCCGCCGCCGCCGACCACCAGCGCCTTCACGCGCCGGCTCCCGCCGGGCGCCCGGCCGCGAACAGCAGCACGCCGGCGGCGCAGGCCACGTTGAGGCTTTCGGCGCGGCCGCGCATCGGGATGCGCACGCCGGCGTCGCACAGCGCGCGGCTCTGCGCGCGCAGGCCGCGGCCCTCGCCGCCGAGCAGCAGCGCCCAGGGCGCCTGGAACGCCGCCGACCACAGGTCGCGCTCGCCGTCGGCGGCGGCCGCGTACAGCCACACGCCGGCCCGCTTCAGCCGCCGCAGGGCCTGGGCGAGGTTGGCGGCCTGGATCAGCGGCACCCGCTCGGCCGCGCCCGCGGCCGCCTTGCAGGCGGCGGCCGTCAGCGCCGCCCGCCGCCGCGCCGGCACCAGCACCGCGTCGACGCCCGCGGCCTCGGCGACGCGCAGGCAGGCGCCCAGGTTGCGCGGATCGGTCACGCCGTCGAGCGCCAGCAGCCGGGCCGCGCCCGCGGCCCTCTCCAGCAGCGGCTCCAGCGCGCGTTCGGGCCGCGCCGCCGGCGGCCGCGCGCGGGCGGCCACGCCCTGGTGCGCGGCGTCGCCGAGATGGCGGCGCAGGGCGGCGCCGTCGACCTCCTGCACCGGCACGCCGGCGGCCTCCGCCCGGGCGCGCAGCTCCGCCGCGCGCGCGCCGCGCGGGCGCAGCCACAGTTCGCGCACGTCGCCCGGCCGCGCCTGCAGCGCCGCCGCCACCGCATGCCGCCCGTACAGCAGCGCGGGCGCGCTCATCCGCGCCGCCGGGGGCGCAGGACGATGCGCCGCTCGCGGCGGTCGACCTCGTGGATCACCACCCGCGCGCGCTGGCCGATGCGCCAGGTCTCGCCGCTGTCCTCGCCGCGCAGGCACTGCGCGTCGGCGTCGTAATGGAAGTACTCGCGCCCGAGCTGCCGGATCCGGATCAGGCCCTCGGCGTGCAGGTCGTCGAGCTCCACGAACAGCCCGAACTGCAGCACCGAGCTGACGGTGCCGTCCCAGGTCTTGCCGACGTGCGGCTCGGCCAGGCGGCACTTGTAGGCCGCCTCCACGTCCCACACCGCCTCGTCGGCGCGGCGCTCGGTCATCGAGCAGTGCTCGCCGAGCGCGGCCAGCTCCCGGCGGCCGCAGGCGGGGTCCGCGCCGGCGCCGCGGAAGCCGCGGCGCAGCGCGCGGTGCGCGAGCAGGTCCGGGTAGCGCCGGATCGGCGAGGTGAAGTGCGCGTAGCGGTCCAGCGCCAGGCCGAAGTGGCCGATGTTGTCGGCGGCGTAGACCGACAGGCTCTGGGTGCGCAGCAGCGCGCGCTCGACCAGCGCCTGGTGCTCGGTGCCGGCGGCGCGCGCCGCCGCCGCCGCGCAGTCGGCGGGCGTGACCGGGTCGCGCGCCGGGAACGGCACGCCGACCGCCGCCAGCAGCGCGCGCAGGGTGGCCAGCTTGGCCGGCGGCGGGCGGTCGTGCACGCGGTACAGGCACGGCTCGCCGCGCCGGTGCAGGTGGTCGGCGGCGGCGGCGTTGGCGGCCAGCATGCATTCCTCGATCAGCCGGTGCGCCTCCAGCCGCCGCACCGCCTCGATGCCGGCCAGCCGCGCGCCGTCGAAGCGGAAGCGCAGCTCCGGGGTGTCGAACTCCAGCGCCCCGCGCCGGTGGCGCAGCGCCAGCAGGCGGCGGTACAGCGCGCGCAGGTGCTCCAGCGCCGGCAGCAGCTCGTCCAGCCGCCGCCGGGTCTCGGCGTGGCCCTGGAACACCGCGCGGTCGACTTCGGCGTAGGTCAGCCGCGCCCGCGAGCGGATGCGCGCGGGGTAGAACTTCGCGCCGCGGCGCGCGCCGCGCGGGCCGAGCGCGAGCTCGCACACCAGCGCCAGGCGGTCGGCGTCCGGCAGCAGCGAGCAGCGGTCCTCGGACAGCTCCGGCGGCAGCATCGGCACCACCCGGTCCGGGAAGTAGACCGAGGTGCCGCGCTTGCGGGCCTCGGCGTCGAGCTGGGTGCCGGGGCGCACGTAGTGCGCCACGTCCGCGATCGCCACCCACAGGGTCCAGCCGCCGAGGCGCCGCGGCCGCGCGCACACGGCGTCGTCGAAGTCGCGGGCGCCGGCGCCGTCGATGGTCACGAACGGCAGGCCGGTCAGGTCGCGCCGCTCGCCGCCGTCGGGCAGCCGGTCGAGCTCCGCCAGCTCCCGCCGCAGCGCGCGCGGCCAGCGGCGCGGCAGGTCGAAGGCGGCGATCGCGAGCTCCACGTCCATCTGCGGCGTGTCCGCGGCGCCGAGCGCGCGCAGCACCCGCGCGCGCCCGGGCGCGCCGCCCTCGGGGAAGCGGGTGATCTCGGCCACCGCCAGGTCGCCGTCCTCGGCGCGGCCGCGGTCCTTGGGCCGCAGCTCGAAGGTCTGCAGGATGCGCGGGTTTTCCGGCACCAGCGCGGCCGCGCCGCCGGCGCGCGCCTCGACCCGCCCGACCACGGTCTGGTGGCGGCGCTCCAGCACCTCCCGGAACACCGCGGTCGGGCGGCCGCGGCGGTCGAAGCCGTCGTGCTGCGCCGAGACGTAGTCGCCGTGCATCACCGTGTGCATCTGCGACGGCGGCAGGAACAGGTCGTCGCCGCCGTCGTCCCGGGCGAGGAAGCCGAAGCCGTCGCGGTGCACGCTGACGCGGCCGCGGACCGCGGCCGCGCGGGGCGGGGCGGCGGATTTCCGGCGGCGGGGCATGGAGCGGCGGGGGGCGCGCGCGGAAAGCGCCCGCCCATTCTAGCCGATGGCGCCCGGATGGGCTATAATTCCGCCCCCGCCGCACTTCTTAGGCACCCCGCAATGGCGCGCATCACCGTGGAAGACTGCCTGGAGCAGATCGACAACCGCTTCGACCTGGTGCTGGTGGCCGCCCGCCGCGCCCGCGCGCTCAAGCTCGGCGCGGCCGCGCTGCTGCCCTGGGACGACGACAAGTCGACCGTGCTGGCGCTGCGCGAAGTCGCCGCCGGCAAGGTCGGCCGCGACATCCTCGCCCAGCCGCTGATGCCGCCGAGCGAGGAGGACCAGCAGGACGTGGAGGAGATCCACCGCCTGGCGGCCGAGATGAAGGTCGACGACCTGAGCGCGGCGCAGGACGACGACGACGATTTCGACGAAGACTTCGACGAGGAGCTGGAGGCCGCGGCCGGGGAGGCGGACGCCCCGGAGGCGCCGCGCCGGAGAGCCCGGAGGCCGCCGCGCGGGAGCCCGACGCTCCGGACGGCTGAGCGCCGATGGCCGCCGTCGCCGCGCCGGCGCCGCCCATCCCGCTGCCGGCGCCGTTCGCCCCGCCGCCGCCGCCGGCCCGCTTCGACACCCTCTGCCGGGAGCTCGACGCCTACCTGGAGCCGCGCCAGGTGCGGCGCATCTACCGCGCCTACCTGTTCAGCGCCGAGCGCCACGCCGAACAGCGGCGGCTGACCGGCGAACCCTACATCGTCCATCCGCTCGCGGTCGCCCGCGTGCTGGCCGGGCTGCATCTGGACGCGGACACCATCGTCGCCGCGCTGCTGCATGACGTGATCGAGGACACGCCCACGCTGCGCGCGCAGATCGTGCGCGACTTCGGCGAGGACGTGGCGCACCTGGTGGACGGGGTCAGCAAGCTGGCGCACCTGGACGCCGGGGTCTCGCGCCGCGAGGCGCAGGCCGCCAACTTCAGCAAGATGATGCTGGCGGCGGTGCAGGACCTGCGGGTGATGCTGGTGAAGCTGGCGGACCGCCTGCACAACATGCGCACGCTGCACGCGCTGCCGCCGGCCAAGTGCCGCCGCATCGCGCGCGAGACGCTGGAGGTGTACGTGCCGATCGCGCGCCGCCTCGGCATGAACGCGGTGTGCCAGGAGCTCGAGCGGCGCGCGTTCCGCACCCTGCACCCGGTGCGCTGCCGGGTGCTCGAGCGCGCCATGCGCGCCGGGCGCGAGCGGCGCCGGGAATGGGTCGGGCAGGTGCAGGCGAGCCTGCGCCAGTGCCTGGCGGAGCGGGACGTCGCGGCGCAGATCGAGGGCCGCGAGAAGAGCGCCTACAGCATCTACTGCAAGATGCGCGACAAGCGCCTGTCGTTCCAGGAGGTGTTCGACGTGTACGGCTTCCGGGTGGTGGTCGAGAGCCTGGACCAGTGCTACCGGGTGCTCGGCGTGGCGCACAACCTGTACAAGCCGGTGCCCGGCAAGTTCAAGGACTACATCGCCATCCCCAAGGCCAACGGCTACCAGTCCCTGCACACCGCGCTGTTCGGCCCCGGCGGCATGCCGCTGGAGATCCAGATCCGCACCCGGGCGATGGAGCAGGTCGCCGAGAGCGGCGTCGCCGCGCACTGGAAGTACAAGTCCGACGCGCTGCCCTCGCACGCCCGCGACTGGGTGCGCAGCGTGCTGGAGATCAAGCGCCAGGCGCCGGACTCGGTGGAGTTCCTGGAGAACGTCAAGGTCGACCTGTTCCCGCACGAGGTGTACGTGTTCACGCCGGCCGGCGACATCCTGCAGCTGCCGAAGGGCGCCACCGCGCTGGACTTCGCCTACGCCGTGCACTCCGACCTCGGCAACACCTGCGTCGGCGTCAAGATCGACCGCGTGGTGTCGCCGCTCGGCGCCGAGCTGGCCAGCGGCCAGACGGTGGAGGTGCTGACGGCGCCGGACGCCGCGCCGTCGCCGGCCTGGCTGGACTTCGTGGTCACGGCCAAGGCGCGCGCCGCGATCCGGCAGCACCTGAAAGGCCTGCGCGAGGGCCAGGCCGAGGCCCTGGGGCGGCGCCTGCTGGACAAGGCGCTGGGGCGCTTCGCCGCGCGTTTCGACGCGCTGCCGGAGGCGCGCCGCGCGGAGGTGCTGGAATCGCTCGGGCTGGACGGCCCGGAGGCGCTGTTCCGCGAGCTGGGCCTGGGCCGCCTGATGGCGCCGATCGTGGCGCACCGCCTGTGCGGCGCGGCGGCGGCGGCGCCGCGGCGGCAGGGCGGCTGGCTCGACCGCATGCTGGGGCGCCGGCAGGATCAGCCGCTGGCGCTGCAGGGCACCGAGGGGATGGCGGTCACGTTCTCCAAGTGCTGCCGGCCGATCCCGGGCGACAAGGTGGTCGGCACGGTGACCTCCGGCCACGGCCTGGTGGTGCACCGCGGCGAATGCCGCAACCTGGCGCGCCTGCGCAAGTCGCCCGAGCCGTGGGTGCCGTGCGAATGGGCCGACGCCGTCGCCGGCGAGTATCCGGCGGCGGTGCGGGTGACCACCGCCAACCGGCGCGGACTGCTGGCGCGCATCGCGGCGGCGATGGCCGAGCAGGACAGCAACATCGTCGGCGTCACCCTGGAGGAGCAGCAGGTGCGCAACATCAGCATCACGTTCATCCTCAACGTGCGCGACCGGGCGCACTTGGCGGGCGTGATCAAGGCGGTGCGCCGGCTGCCGAACGTGCACAAGGTGGCGCGGCTGGCGGGCTGAGGCCGCGGCGGCCCCGCGCGCTAGCGCGCCGGGCCGAGGGTTTCCTGAAGCGCGAAGTCCGATCCCGCCGAATCCGCTATAATAGCCGCTTCCGCCCCCGCGCAAGCGCCGGATTCCGACCATGCAGGCCAACGACTACAACTACCGCGACGTGACGGTCGTCTGCGCCTGCGGCAACCATTTCGTGACCCGCTCGACCTACGGCGAGGACGAGCTGCACGTCGAGATCTGCTCCAGCTGCCACCCGTTCTACACCGGCAAGCAGAAGATCCTCGAGACGGCCAAGCAGGTCGACAAGTTCCGCAAGCGTTATGGCGGCTGAGCGCGGCTGCCGCCGCGGCTTCCATCTGTTCCTGACTGTCGCGGCGGCGGCGCTGGCCGGTTGCGTCGGCGTCCTGAATCCGGTCACCGGCGAGGAGGACTGGTCGACGGTCACCGAGGAGCAGGAGCTGGCCCTCGGCGCCGAGACTCACCAGCAGTTGCTGAAGGAGTACGGCTACTACGACGATCCCGCGCTGCAGGCGTACGTGGCCGAAGTCGGCGAGCGGTTGTTGCCGCACACCCACCGGCCGGATTTTCCCTACCAGTTCACGGTGCTCGACAGCGAGGAGGTCAACGCGTTCGCCACCCCGGGCTACGTGTACGTCACGCGCGGCCTGCTGGCGCAGATGCAGTCGGAAGCGGAACTGGCGGCGCTGCTCGGCCACGAATTGGCGCACATCACCGCCCGCCACACCGCCCGCCAGATCGGGCAGCGGCAGACGGTCGACGCGCTGGGCTGGCTGGTGGAGCGGGTCAGCCGATCGGGGACGGTGCGTCAGGCGGTCGGACTGCTGGGCGCGGGCCACCTCAGCAAGTACAGCCGCGACGCGGAGCGGGAGGCCGACCGTCTGGGCGCGGAGTACGCCACCGCGGCGGGCTACGACCCGGCCGCGATGCGCAACCTGCTGCAGGGCCTGCGGGACATGGAGCGCATGCGCGCCGATGCCGGCTATCCGGATGCCGGCGGCGGCTGGTTCGCGACGCATCCGCGCACCGGCGAGCGGCTGGAGGATGCCCGGCGCGCGGCCGCCGGAGACGGCGGCGGCCGGATCGGCCGGGACGAGTACCTGCGGCAGATCGACGGGCTGATGGTCGGGCCGGATCCCGCGCAGGGCCTGCTCCGCGACGGCTGGTTCTTCTACCCGCCGGACCGCGTGGCGCTGCGTCCGCCCCGCGGCTGGGCGGTCCGCAATTTGCCGGACCGGCTCGACATGCGGTCGCCGGACGGAAGCCGGAAATTGGTCCTGTTCCTGTTCGAGCGCCGGCCGGAGCATTCGGCCTGCGATTTCCTGGCCGCGCACTACGAGGGCCGGACGCGGCCGCGCCGGGTCGGGGCGCATCCCGGCTGCGTCATGACGACGCGCGCCGGCGGCGCGCCGACGCAATTGTTCGCCGCCGCGCATGCGGCGGGCGGGGTGCTGGTGTTCGCTCTTCAGCCGCCGGCCGCCGGCCGTTACCGGCGCGCCGTGACCGCCGGCATCGACAGCCTGCGGGCGATGACCGACGAGGAACTGCAGGTTGCCCGGCCCGCCCAGCTGCGGGTTCGCGCCGCCGTCGCCGGGGACCGCTACGAGGATCTGGCGCGCGGCGCGGGCTGGCACGAGCATCCGGGCGCTTGGCTGCGGATGATCAACGGCGACTGGCCCGGCGGCGAACCGGCCGCCGGGTTGCTGGTCAAAAGCGTGGTGCAATGACCCGCGCCCGCGACCCGCGATGACCGTTTCCGCCGAACCCCTGCTGGCGCTCAGCACCGCGCCGGACGAGGCTTGCGCCCGCGATTTGGCGCGCATGCTGGTCGAGCGCCGCCTCGCGGGCTGCGTCAACTGGACGCCGGTGCGCTCCGCCTACCGCTGGGAGGGCGAGGTGCGGGAGGAGGGCGAGGTGCTGTTGCTGATCAAGACCGACCGGGCGCGGCTGGACGAGCTGCGCCGGGAACTGGGCGAGCGCCATCCCTACGAACTGCCGGAGCTGATCGCGGTGCCGATCGGCGACGGCTCCGAGGCGTATCTGCGGTGGCTGCGCGAAGCGGTTTCCGCCTGAGCCGCGCGCTGGCGCCGCTGCTGGCGCTCGGCGCGCCGGCGGCGGGCGCGTCCGGCCTGTTCGGCGACGCCGAGCCAGAATTCCTGCACCCGGACGAGGCGTTCGCGCTGAGCGTGGCGGCGCTGGCGCCGGGCTGGCTCGAGGCGCGTTTCGAGATCGCCGAAGGCTACTACCTGTACCGCGGCAAGACCGCGTTCGCGGTGCCCGCGCCGGCCGCGCTGGAGTACGTCCTGCCGCCGGGCGAGCCCAAGGACGATCCGCTGTTCGGCGCGGTCGAGGTCTACCCGGCGGAGACCACGGTCGCGCTCGCCCTGACCGGCGCGGCCGCGGACGCGGTGATGCTGGAGGCGCGCTACCAGGGCTGCGCCGAGAAGGGGGTGTGCTACCCGCCGCAGGTCCGCTCGCTGCGGGTGGCGCTGGCGGACGCGCCGGGGATGCCGGAGGCGGCCGCGCCGCCGCCCGGCGGCGGACTCTCGGCGCCGGACCGGATCGCGCGCGACCTGGAATTGCGGCATCTCGGCGTCAGCTTCCTCGCTTTCATCGGCTTCGGGCTGCTGCTGGCGTTCACGCCCTGCGTGCTGCCGATGCTGCCGATCCTGGCCAGCGTCATCGCCGGCGCCCACGCCGGCACCCGCCGCGCCCTCGCCCTGTCGGCCGTCTACGTGCTGGCGATGTCCTCCGCCTACGCGCTGCTCGGCTTCGGCGTCGGCCTCACCGGCGCCAACCTCCAGCCCTACCTGCAGAACGCCTGGGTCATCGTGCCGTTCGTCGGCGTGCTGGCGCTGATGGCGCTGGCGATGTTCGGCGCCGTCGAACTGCGCCTGCCGCAGGCGCTGCGCGCCCGCTTAGACCGCGTCCACCGCCGCGCGCGCGGCGGCAGTTATGCGGGCGCGGCGGCGATGGGCATGCTGGCCGCGCTGGTGGCCGCGCCCTGCGTGTCGCCGGCGCTGGTCGGCGCGCTGCTGCACATCGCCGACACCGGCAGCGCCGCGCGCGGCGCGGTCAGCCTGTTCGGCCTGGGCTTGGGCCTGGGCCTGCCGCTGCTGGCGGTTGGCGCGTTCGAGGGCCGCTTCCTGCCGCGGTCCGGGCCGTGGATGGTGCGGGTCCGGGCGTTCTTCGGCGTGCTGCTGCTGCTGCTCGCGGTGTGGCTGCTCGACCGCGTGGTGCCGGGGCCGGTCACTTTGGTGCTCGGCGGACTGATCCTGATCGGCGTCGGCATGGCGCTGCGCGCCATCGATCCCCTGCCCGCGGAGGCGGGCGCGGCGGCCCGGCTCGGCAAGGGCGCGGGCTTCGCGCTGCTGGTCTACGGCGCGGTGCTGGTCGCCGGCGGCGCCACGGGCTCCGGCAGCGTGCTGCGGCCGTGGTCGGCGACGGTCGCCGAACGGCCCGCCGCCGCGGTCGCCGACTTCACCCCGATCAAGACCGTGGACGACCTGGAGCGCGAACTGCGCGCCGCCGCCGGGCGGCCGGTGCTGGTGGACTTCTACGCCGACTGGTGCGTCACCTGCCAGGAACTCGAAGCGTTCACCTTTCCCGACCCGGAGGTGCGCGCGCGCATGGCGCGCTTCGTGCTGCTGCGCGCCGACGTCACCGCCAACGATGCCGCCGACCGGGCGCTGCTGGCGCACTTGGGGCTGTTCGGCCCGCCCGCGATCCTGCTGTACGCCGCCGACGGCGAGGAACTGCGCGGCCTGCGCACCGTGAGCTACCTGCCGCCGAAGCGGTTCGCGGCGCTGCTGGACGATGCGCTGGATCTGAATTAACGCCTATATTCGCCTATCTATCGCCATCTGCCGCTTATTTTCGGCAATCTTTGATTTTCTCCCGGTTTCGTGCTAGGCTTTGGCCGGACGCAGTTGGAACCGGGCGCTGCCATGCCGACGATCCTGATCCTGAACGGGCCGAATCTCAACCTGCTGGGCGCGCGCGAGCCGGAGATCTACGGCAGCGACACGCTGGAGGAGGTGATGGACGCCGTCGGCCGGCGGGCGCTCGAGCTCGGCTGCGTGATCGAGACCGCGCAGTCCAATTCCGAGGGCGCGCTGGTCGACCGCATCCAGCAGGCCGGGCGCGAGGGCGTCGACTTCATCCTGTTCAATCCCGGCGCCTACACGCACACCAGCATCGCGCTGCGCGACGCGCTGCTCGGGGTGGGGGTGCCGTTCATCGAGGTGCACCTGTCGAACGTGTTCGCGCGCGAGGAGTTCCGGCAAGCGTCCTACCTGTCCGACATCGCGGTCGGCGTGATCAGCGGGCTGGGCGCGCAGGGCTACGAGCTGGCGCTGGCGGCCGCGGCCGCGCGGCTGGCGCGGAAAGGCTGATGGATCTGCGCAAGATCAAGAGCCTGATCCAGCTGCTCGAGGAATCCGACGTCGCGGAGCTCGAGATCACCGAGGGCGAGGAATCGGTCCGCATCAGCCGCGCCGGCCCGGTCCCGGCCGCCGCCCCGGCGCCCGCACCGGCCGCGCCGTCCGCTCCCGCCCCGGCCGCGGCGGAGCCCGCCGCCGCGCCCGCCGAGCCGGCGGCGCCGGAGGGCCACGTGATCGCCTCGCCCATGGTCGGCACCTTCTACGCCGCGCCGTCGCCGGGCGCCAAGCCGTTCGTGCGGGTCGGCGACCAGGTCGCCGAGGGCGACACGCTGTGCATCGTCGAGGCGATGAAGATGCTCAACCAGATCGAGGCCGACCGGGACGGGGTGGTGCGCGCGGTGCTGGCGGAGAACGCGGCGCCGGTCGAGTACGGCCAGGCGCTGTTCGTGCTCGGCTGAGCGGGCGGTGGACAAGGTCCTGATCGCCAACCGCGGCGAGATCGCGCTGCGCGTGATGCGCAGCTGCCGCGACCTCGGCATCCGCACGGTGGCGGTGCACTCCGAAGCCGACCGCGACCTGCTGCACGTGCGGCTGGCCGACGAGGCGGTGTGCATCGGTCCCGCGCCCTCGCGCGACAGCTACCTGAACATCCCGGCGATCATCTCCGCGGCCGAGGTGACCAGCGCCGACGCCATCCATCCGGGCTACGGCTTCCTGTCGGAGAACGCCGATTTCGCCGAGCGGGTGGAATCGAGCGGCTTCACGTTCATCGGCCCGCGGGCGCGGAACATCCGCGAGATGGGCGACAAGATCCGCGCCCGCGAGACCGCGGAGGCGGCCGGCATCCCCTGCGTGCCGGGCAGCGACGGCGCGCTGCCGGCCGAGCCCGCCGCCTGCCGCAAGCTGGCGCGCCGCATCGGCTACCCGGTGCTGATCAAGGCCGCCGCCGGCGGCGGCGGCCGCGGCATGCGCGCGGTGCGCGCCGAGGACGAGCTCGAGTCGGCGCTGGAGCTGACCCGCGCCGAGGCGCAGGCCGCGTTCGGCGACGACGCGGTCTACCTGGAGAAGTTCCTCGACCATCCGCGGCACATCGAGTTCCAGGTGCTGGCGGACGAGCACGGCGGCGTGGTGCACCTGGCCGAGCGCGACTGCTCGGTGCAGCGCCGCCACCAGAAGGTGATCGAGGAATCGCCGGCGCCGGGGCTCGGCGAGGAGGAGCGCGCCGAGATGGGCGCGCGCGTGGCCGAGGCCTGCCGGAAGATGGAGTACCGGGGGCTCGGCACGTTCGAGTTCCTGTACCAGGACGGCGCCTTCTACTTCATCGAGATGAACACCCGCATCCAGGTCGAGCACCCGGTGACGGAGATGGTCACGGGCTTCGACCTGGTCCGCCACCAAGTGCGGGTGGCGCAGGGCGAGCCGCTCGCCATCCGCCAGGAGCAGGTGCGGCCGCGCGGGCACGCGCTGGAGTGCCGCATCAACGCCGAGGACCCCGAGACCTTCCTGCCGCAGCCCGGGCGGGTGCGGCACTTCCACAGCCCGGGCGGCCCCGGCGTGCGCATGGACACGCACCTGTACACCGGCTACGAGGTGCCGCCGCACTACGATTCCCTGATCGGCAAGGCGGTGGTGCTCGCCACCGACCGCGCCACCGCGCTGCGGCGCATGCGGGGCGCGCTGGCGGAGCTGGTGGTCGACGGCATCCGCACCAACGTGCCGCTGCACCAGGAGCTGCTGCAGGACCCGGAGTTCCAGGCCGGCGGGGTGGACATCCACTTCCTCGAGCGGCGCGCGGCGCGCGCCGCGGAGTGATGCGCGGCTTCGTGCCGCCGGACCCCGAGACCGGGGTCTCCGACGCGCGCTGGGCGGTGGTGCGGGCGCCGCACCGCCGCCGCCGGCGCTTCGCCGCCGGGCTGGTGCGGGTGGTGGCCGACGCCGAGGCCGCCCGGCGGCAGGCGGCCGCCGAGCCCGGCTGCCACGCGGCGCAGGTGCTGGGCCCCTCGAAATCCTCCGAGGGGCAGTCGATCTACTACCTGGTGCGCTGGCTGGACGCCGGCGGCTGAGCGCGCCGCCTCAGGCCTCCCGGGCGCCGGCGCCGGCCGTCAGCGCGGCCCAGTCCCGGCCGGGGTCGCCGGCCGCCAGGAACGGGGGATTGCGCAGGCTCGGGCCGCGGTTGTAGCGCAGCGGCCGGCCGCGCCAGTCGAGCATGCAGCCGCCGGCCTCCTCGAGCACGCACTGCGCGGCGGCGGTGTCCCACTCGGAGGTCGGGCCGTGGCGCGGGTACAGGTCCAGTTCGCCGCAGGCGACCCGGCAGCTCTTGAGCGAGCTGCCGAGGCGGAATTCCTCGACCGGCCCCAGCCGCTCCAGCAGCGTCCGCACCTGGGGGCCGGCGTAGCGGCGCCGCGCGGCGACCTTCAGCGGCGCCCCGGCCGGAGCGGCCCGGCTGCGGATCGGGCGCGGCGCGCCGCCGCCGTCGGCCCGCCAGGCGCCGCCGCCCCGGCGGGCGCAGTACAGCTCGTCCAGGGCGGGCGCGTACACCACGCCCAGCGCCGGCCGGCCGGCGCGCACCAGCGCGATGTTGACGGTGTACTCGGGGCGCCGGGCGAGCAGTTCGCGGGTGCCGTCGAGCGGGTCGATCAGCCAGTACTCGGTCCAGTTCCGGCGCTCGCGCCAGGGCGGGAGCCCGCCTTCCTCGGACAGCGCGGGCAGCGCCGGCTCGAGCGCCGCGAGGCCGGCCCCGATCACCCGGTGCGCGGCGAAGTCGGCGGTGGTCACGGGCGAGCGGTCCGGCTTCTCGAACACCTCGTAGCCGGCGCGGTCGACCGCGAGGATGGCGCGGCCGGCGGCCCGCGCGACGCGCGCCGCCTGCGGCAGCAGCGCGGCGGGGTCGGCCGGGGTCATGGCGCGGCGCCCCTGCTAGAATCCGCGCGTCCCCGGCGCGTCCGGCGCCCCGGCCCATGATCGACTGGCAGGCCATCCGCACCGTGTTCCTCGACATGGACGGCACGCTGCTGGACCTGCGCTTCGATTCGTACTTCTGGCACCGGCACCTGCCGGCGCGCTACGCCGAGGCCTACGGCCTGCCGTTCGCGGAGGCGCAGGCCGACCTGGCCGGGCGCTACCGCGCCATGCGCGGCACCCTGCAGTGGTACTGCGCGGACTACTGGAGCGAGGAGCTGGGGCTGGACGTGGCCGCGCTCAAGCGCGAGATCCGGCACCGCATCGCGCGCTTTCCGCACGTCGAGGAGTTCCTGCGGCGGCTGCGGGAGAGCGGCCGGCCGTGCTTCCTGGTCACCAACGCGCACCCGAAGTTCGTCGACATCAAGCTCGAGGAATCGCAGCTGCGCGAGTGCTTCGAGACGGTGGTCAGTTCGCACCAGTTCGGCGCGCCGAAGGAATCGTCCGCGTTCTGGGCGGCGCTGCGCGGGGCGGTGGCGCATCAGCCGGCGCATACGCTGCTGGTGGACGACGACCTCGAGGTGCTGCGCCACGCCGCCGCCGCCGGCATCGGCCACCTGCTGACGGTGGCGCGGCCCGACAGCGGCCAGCCGGCGCGGACGGCCCCGGGCTATCCGGCCATCCGGGATTTTTCCGAGATCATGCCGCCTAGCCCCGGTCCCAGCGCTTGAAGCGTTTGCGGCAGTAGGCGAGCAGGCTGTCGTAGTCGGGGAAGTGCAGGTCGAAGCCCTCTTCGGCCGGCTGGTCGTACTCGCAGAAGTCGTTCGAGTGGTCGCGGCAGATCTGCGGGCGCGCCTCGTAGATGCCGCAGCGGCCGTCCTCGCGCAGGTGCGCGCAGGTGGTGGCGAACATCAGCGTCCAGCCGTCCGAGTCCTTGTACGCGCTGACGCCCGGGTGCGAGACCTGCCACAGCAGGTGCTCGTAGTCGTACTTGGAGCGCGGCGTGTCGATCTCCTGGGTCACGTAGTGGCAGCACAGGGAATTGGTGCAGAAGTCGCACTTGTTCTCGGGCGTGATCTCGACGCCTTCGGCGACCACCGGGATGGACACGGGCGAGGCCATCAGGCCGGCTCCTGCGAGCGGCTCCAGGAGAACGAGCAGTCCAGCTCGGCGCGCACCCGGCACAGGCCGTTGACGCCGTCCTCCAGCATCAGCGCCAGCGGCGCGCGGCCGCGGAAGCGGCGGTGCGGGGTGGTCAGCCAGCAGGCGCCGATGCTGCCGTTGCGCGGGAACGAGGTGCGCAGCGCGTCGGCGATGCCGGCGATGTGCTCGGCCCGGGCCAGCAGCGGCGCCTCGTCGGGCAGCGCCGCGCCGCCGCGGAAGCGGTCGAGCTGGCGGCCGCGGGTCCCGGCGGACAGCGCGAGGATGGCCACGATCTCGTCGCGGCTGAGACGCCAGCCGTCGAGGATCGCCATGGTGCGGCGGGCCAGGCGGGCGCGCGCGGCTTCGTCGGCGGCGTTCACGATTCGGCCCGGGGGCGGGCGGGCGCCGGCGGCGCGACGGCGTGGGTCGTGCGCGGCTGGTCGGCGTAGCGGGGCCGCTCGCCGGCCTGTCCGCCGCGCTCGGCCAGCAGTTCCCGCTCGCGGCTGGAGATCAGCTCGAACGCGGCGCGGATGTCCTTGATGGTTTTGGCGGACAGGGGGTGGCGCATGCCCGGCTCGGGCGTGACTTCGCGCACGATCCGCGCCAGCAGCTTGCGCATCCCGGCGAGAACCCGCTGCTCGGTCGAGCGTTCCATGGCGGCGGCGAGTATAGCAGGGCGGGCATGGGTTAAGATGGACAGGCGGGGCGCGGAAGCATCGCGCCTGAGCGACTGACTTGGACGGCGGACCGGCGGACAATCCCATGGCGGCGCGGCGCGCGGAATTGCCGGGCAGGGTTTTTTCCGGCTTGGTTTTCCATCGTCTGTTCCATCCAGAAAAGCAGGCTCCCATGCACAGCATTCCGCGCATGTTTCCCGCTTTCCGGGCATGCGCGCGCCGCGCCGCCATGGCGGCGGAACGGATGCCGGACTGTTCGATCCGATAGCCGTGGACGACCCGGATTTCCGCGCCAAGTTCGCCCTCGGGCAGGTGGTCTCGCACCGCCTGTTCGGCTACCGCGGCGCGGTCTACGACGTCGACCCGACCTTTCAGGGCACCGACGAGTGGTACGAGCGCAACGCCCGCTCGCGCCCGCCCAAGGACGAGCCCTGGTACCGGGTGCTGGTCGACGGCCGGGCGGTCGACACCTACGTCGCCGAGCGCAACCTCGAGCCCGACGAGCAGGGCCTGCCCATCCGCCACCCGATGGCGGACGAGGTGTTCAGCGACTTCCTCGACGGCCAGTACGTGCTGCGCCGCGGCCGCAATTGATATTGCCTTTCCGGATTTCCTCAACCCGCAACGGAGCCTCGCCATGAGCATCAACAAGACCCGATCGTTCCTTTACCTGCTGGGCCGCGTGCTCGGCGACGCCAACGCCGTCCAGAAAGGCCGCGTCGGCCGGCGCATCGCCCGCCGGGCCGCCGGCCGCGCCGTCGGCATCGGTCTCGGCAAGCTGTTCAAGTAGGCCGCGGCGCCGTCCGGCGCCGGGGCGTGGTGGCCAGGGACGGAATCGAACCGCCGACACGAGGATTTTCAGTCCACTGCTCTACCGACTGAGCTACCTGGCCGCGGGCCCCGCGCGGACGCGCGTTCGGGCGCGCATTATACGGGCTAGCCGGCCAGCCGCTGGTGCATCTCCCGGGTCGCCTCGACCAGCGCGGTGGCGATGCCCTGCTCGTGCGCGGAATGGCCGGCCTCGGCCACCAGGTCCAAGCGCGAATCCGGCCAGGCCCGGTGCAGGGCGAATGCCTGCTCGATGGGGCAGGGCAGGTCGTAGCGGCCGTGCACCAAGATGCCCGGCAGGCCGCGCAGCCGCCCGGCGTTCTCCAGCAGCTGGTTCTCCGGCAGGAAGATCCGGTTGACGAAGTAGTGGCACTCGATGCGCGCCAGGCCCAGCGCCAGGTGCGGGTCGGCGAAGACTTCCGCGACTTTCGCGTCGGGCTGCAGGGTGGAGCAGCGGCCCTCCCAGAGCGACCAGGCCTTGGCCGCCTTCATGCGCATCACCTCGTCCGCGCCGGTCAGCCGGCGGTGGTAGGCGCGCATCAGGTCGCCGCGCTCGCCGGCGGGGATCGGCGCGAGGAAATCCTCCCAGTAGTCCGGGCAGATGCGGTGCGCGCCGTCCTGGTAGAACCAGCGCAGGTCCCGCTCGCGGCACAGGAAGATCCCGCGCAGGATCAGGCCCAGCACGCGCTCCCGGCGGGCCTGGGCGTAGGCGAGTCCCAGCGTCGAGCCCCAGGAGCCGCCGAACACCAGCCACTGCTCGATGCCGAGCTCCTCGCGGATCTTCTCGATGTCGTCGATCAGGTGCGCGGTGGTGTTGTCGGTCAGGTCGGCGTGCGGGGTGGAGCGGCCGGCGCCGCGCTGGTCGAACAGCACGACGCGGTACTTCTCCGGGTCGAAGAAGCGCCGGTGGTATTCCTCCAGTCCCGCGCCCGGGCCGCCGTGCAGGAACACGACTGGCAGGCCGCTCGGATCGCCGCACTCCTCCAAGTGCAGGGTGTGGCGGTTGTCGACCGCGAGTTCCCGGGTCGCGTAGGGCCGGATCGCGGGATACAGCACGGCGGCGCTCAGGGCGCGGCCCGGAACCGCTCGCAGCGCAGCGCCAAGCGGACGCCGCGGCCGCCGAGTTCTTTCAGGTCCGGCTCCCCGGCGCGCGCGAAAGCCGTCGGCCGGATGCGCGCGTCGAGGTCCGGCGGCATCGGCGCGCTCAATCGATGTACTTCACAAAGCGGTTGCGCTCGTCGACCAGCACCAGCTTCGGCCGCGCCGGCGCGTCGGTGAGCTCGTAGGCCTGGATGACCAGCACGTCGCCGGTCTGGCACAGCCGCGCGCAGGGGCCTTGCACGGCGATCTCGCCCGCGCCCGGCGCGCCCGGGATCACGTAGGTCTCCCAGCGCTGGCCGTTGCTGGCGTTGCCGATGAGCACTTTCTCGAACTCGAGCAGGTCGGCCTTTTCCATCAGCTCCCGGTCGATGACCACGCTGCCGCTGTATTCCGGGTTGGTCGCGGTGACCCGGCAGTGGTGGATCTTCGATTTCAGCATCTCGCGCATGAGCGGACACCCCGGGACGGCGGCGCAGGCGCGCCGGTGCGGCGCAACAGGCCGGATTGTACACCCGCGGCGGGAATGCGGGCGCGGCGGCGTTCCGCCTGCGGCGGGCGAACGCGCCGGGGAACGGACTCCGGCGGTCAGGCCGCCGGGGTCACATGCAGAGGCACACGTCCGGCGTGCAGGGCCCCATCACGACGCACCGCCGGTGTTCGCCGTGCCAGCCGCCGCGGCCGCCGGATGCGGTTTCCAGCGCTGCGTCGGACAGGGCCTGGTTGGGGGCCGGCGGCAGCGGGCAAGTAGAACGTGTCCGCGGCCTGCTCCACGATGCGGAGCTCCGCTTCCGCCGGGATGTTCGCCGCGGCCCGGTCGAGGTCGGAGGCGTCCCCGCGCGCGACCCGGGCGCGGACTGTGGCGTCGGAGCGGCAGCGCCGGCCGAATTCGAGCAGGGCGGCGGCCGGATTCGCGGGCGCTTCCCGGCTGTTCACCGGGATTTCCGAGCGGGCGCGCCCCGCGGAGATGCGCCGGAAGAGCGGCTTCCCCGCGGGACGCGAAAACGCGCGTTACGTGAAGTCAGTCCCCGAGCCGTGCCGCGCCGCCGGTCAGTCCGCCGGTCAGTGCGGGCGACTGGCTGAGCACGGGCGTGCAGCTGCCCACCAGGGTGACGCAGGAGGTGCCGCCGGCGATGCTGTCCAAGTCGTCGTCGGCCAGCACTTTCCCCGGATTGGGCGGCAACACGAAATAGTAGGTGTCGCCGGTCTGTTCCGAGATGCGGACTTCCATGCCCTCCGGCACGTCGATCCCGAGGTCGGAAGTGTCGCCGCCGGCGATCCGGGCGCGCACCGCCTCGTCGTTCCGGTAGCGGTCGGCGTACTGCGCGACGGCCTCGTGGAAGCGTTCGAATCCTTCAATCTTCATCGTCCTGTTCCTCTCGTTTGCTGGTTGGGGCGGACGGGGCTTGCTGTGGCGAATCCGTCAGCGATAAGCAGGGCGAGTATAGCCGGAATTCGGGGGGGGGGGGGCAAAACCGCGGTGCCAGCAGATATGGGACGAACGCCGCTCAGGCGGGCTCCGGGCGCAGCCGCTCGCCGGCGTGCAGAGCCGCCGTCCGGCCCCGCTCGCGCACCAGTTCGGCGCGCCCGCCCTCGACCATCACCTCGGCGGCGGCGGGGCGGCTGTTGTAGGCGCTGCCCATGGACGCGGCGTAGGCGCCGGCCGAGAACACCGCCAGCAGGTCGCCTGCGGCGACGGCCAGGGTCCGGTCCCGGCCCAGGCGGTCGGCGGTCTCGCACACCGGCCCGACCACGTCGCAGCGCACCGGCTCTCGGCCGAGGTCGCGCCGCACCGGCAGGATCGCGTGCCAGGCGCCGTACAGGGCCGGGCGCAGCAGCTCGGTCATGGCCGCGTCGACCACCGCGAAGCAGCTCCCGCCGGCGCGCTTCAGGTATTCCACCCGGGTCAGCAGCACGCCGGCGTTGCCGACCAGGAAGCGCCCGGGCTCGACCAGCAGGGTCAGCGGCCGGTCGCCGAGCGCGGCGAAGAGCGCGCCCGCCCAGTCCGCCGCCGACGGCGGCGCCTCGTCGCGGTGGCGGACGCCGAGGCCGCCGCCGAAATCCAGGTACTCGAGCGCGACGCCGGCGTCCCGCAGCCGGTCCGCCAGCGCGACCAGCTCCCGCGCCGCCGCCGCCAGCGGCGCCAGGTCGGTCAGTTGCGAGCCCGCGTGGCAGGCGAGGCCGCGCAGGCGCAGCCGCGGCGCCGCCGCCGCGGCGCGGGCGGTCTCGAACGCCTCCGCCATCGGCACGCCGAACTTGCAGCCGGCGCCGCCGGTGGCGAGGTGGGGGTGGGTGCCGAGTTCCGCCAGCTCCGGGTTGACGCGCAGGGCGACCGGCGCGGCGAGGTCCAGTTCGGCCGCGAGCCGCTCGATGCGGTCCAGCTCCTCGCGCGATTCCGCGTGGACGGCGCCGATCCCGGCGGCCAGCGCCTGCCGCAGTTCCGCCGCGCTCTTGCCGACGCCCGAGAACACCGCGTCGGCCGGGTCGCCGCCGGCGGCGCGCACCCGCTCCAGCTCGCCGCCGGAGACGATGTCGAAGCCGCAGCCGAGCGTCCGCACGAGCTGCAGCACCGCCAAGTTGCCGTTGGCCTTGACCGCGTAGCAGATGCGGTGCGGCCGCTCGCCGAGTGCCGCCTGGAGCTCCCGCGCCCGCCGCGCGACGGCGCCGGCCGAGTACACGTAGCACGGCGTGCCGTGCGCTTCGGCGATCGCCTCCAGCGGCGCCTCCTCGGCGTGCAGCCGGCCGCCGCGGTAGGCGAAGTCCTCCATCAGGCGCCGGAGTCCGCCGGCGGCGGCTCCAGCGGCCCCAGCTGTCCGCAGCCGGCCAGCGCGCAGGCCGCGAGCGCGGCCGCGCACAGGCGGCGCAGCCGGCGCAGGAGGCCGGGGGCGGGGGCGGCGGACATGGAATCTATGATACCGGAGCAGGGGGCGGGGGGTATACTTTCCCGCGCGCCCCGCCATGACCGCCCGGCTTCCGCTCCTGCTCTGCCTGCTCTGCGCCGCCGCGCAGGCCCGGGCCGAGTGCGCCCGCGAGGACGTGCAGTTCTTTCTGGACAAGGGCTTCACCCAGGAGCAGGTGACCAAGATGTGCGCGCCGGCCGCCGGCGCGGCGCGGCCGGAGGCCGGCCGCTACCGGGCCTACACCGAGGAGTACGTGGACCGCGAGGACGAGGAGTACACGGCGCGCATGCGCGTCGAGCGCGAGGTGTTCCTGCGCAACGCGATCGAGGCCACCGACATCCGGGTGGACGACGGCCGCCTGCATTACACCCGCGAGAACTGCGTCAGCGAGGGGGTGGAGAAGGACCGCGCCTTCGGCCTCAAGGCCTGCCCGGAGGTGCAGTTCCGCATCCGGCTCGCGGGCCTCAGCATCGACGAGAAGGAATACAAGCGGCGCTTCCTGTTCGGCCTGCCGCTGATCCAGGTGACCGGCGAGATCGAGCGCAGCGCGCTGCCGGGCGGCTTCGACCACATCCCGAACGAATACAACCGCAAGCTGCTGCGCGCCAAGCTCGAGCGCGGCCCGACCACCAAGATCCCGCTGCGCCGGGGCGTGGACTTCCACTTCGCCCGCACCGCGCTGCAGGACATCGTCGACTTCGAGACCCGCCGCGCCGAGCGGCGCGCCGAGGAGCCGGGCGGGCAGACGGCGGACGACCCTTTCGCCGGCGTGGGCGAACTGCTGAACTAGCGGCCATGGGCGCGGGCGGGCCGGACTTCACCGAGCGGGAGCGCTGGGTGGTGCGCACCACGGTCGGCGAGCGCTGGGGGCCGGACAAGGTGGAGCTGCACCCGGCCGACATCAGCGTGCGGCCGGAGCCCGGCGCGGAGCGGGAGGAATCGCGCCCGGCGCTGTTCTGGCGGGTCGGCGGCTGCAACTTCGTGGTGGTCAAGCTCGGCGAGGACCGCTACCGCTGCGGCTTCTTCTACGGCGACCTGCAGCAGTTCGCGCCGGACGCCCCCGAGTACACGGAGCTGGCGGAATGCGTGGTGCAGCTGCTGCAGACCCAGGCCGACCACGCCCGCGCGGCCGCGCCCGCCCGCCCGTGAGCGTCCCGCGCAACGCCTTCTACGCCCAGTCCGGCGGGCCGACCGCGGTGATCAACGCCTCGGCCTGCGGCGTGCTCGAGACCGCGCGCCGGCGGCGCGGCATCGACGCCGTGTACGCCGGGCGCAACGGCATCCTGGGCGCCCTGCACGAGGACCTGATCGACACCGGCCGCGAGACCCCCGCCGCCGTCGCCGCGCTGCGCCGCGCGCCGGGGGCGGCGTTCGGCACCTGCCGCTACAAGCTGCGCGGGCTGGATGAGAGCCGGGCCGAGTACGAGCGGCTGCTGGCGGTGTTCGCCGCGCACGGCATCGGCTACTTCTTCTACAACGGCGGCGGCGATTCCCAGGACACCGCCCGCAAGGTCGCGCAGCTGGCCGCCCGGCGCCGCCTGCCGCTGCGCTGCATCGGCATCCCGAAGACGGTCGACAACGACCTGCCGGCGACCGACGCCTGCCCGGGCTTCGGCTCGGCGGCCAAGTACATCGCCACCTCGGTGCGCGAGGCGGGGCTGGACGTGGCCGGCATGGCGCGCACCTCGACCAAGGTGTTCATCCTCGAGGTGATGGGGCGCCACGCCGGCTGGCTGGCCGCCGCCGGCGGCCTCGCCGCGGCTGCGCCGGGCGACCCGCCGCACCTGATCCTGCTGCCGGAGGTGCCGTTCGATCCGCAGGACTTCCTGGCGCGGGTCGACGCCTGCGTGAAGACCGTCGGCCACTGCGTGGTGGTCGCCTCCGAGGGGACGCGCGGCGCGGACGGGAAGTTCCTCGCCGAGAGCGGCGCCCGCGACGCTTTCGGCCACGCGCAGCTGGGCGGGGTCGCGCCGGTGCTGGCGGCGCTGGTGCGCCGGGAGCTGGGCCACAAGCACCACTGGGCGGTCGCCGACTACCTGCAGCGCGCCGCCCGGCACCTCGCCTCGCGCACCGACGTCGAGCAGGCGTACGCGGTCGGGCGCGCCGCGGTCGAGCTGGCGCTGGCCGGGCGCACCGCGGTGATGCCGGTCATCGAGCGCCTCGCCGACCGGCCGTACCGCTGGCGGATCGGCAGCGTGCCGCTGTCGCGGGTCGCGAACCGCGAGCGCCGCCTGCCGCGCCGCTACATCCGCCGCGACGGCTACGGCATCACGCCGGCCTGCCGCGCCTATCTGGAGCCGCTGATTCAGGGCGAGGACCCGCCGCCGTTCGCGCGCGGGCTGCCCCGCTACGCGCGGCTGAAGAACGCGCCGGTTCCGCGCCGGCTGCCGGAGTTCGCCGCGTGACCCTGGACAAGGCGCGGGAGCTGCTGCGCCAGCAGGCGCAGATCGCCGGCGGCTACACCCGCAACGGCGCGCGGCTGATCCTGGCGGAGGTGGGGCGCGAGCACGGCCAGGCCGCGGTCGACGCGCTGATCCGGGAGCTGGATCTGGAGCAGGTGTTCGGCTTTGCGCCCGGCACGCGGTTCAAGGGCGCCTGAGGGGGCGGTCGACGCCCTGTACGCGGCGCCGGGGCCGGCCGGCCGGTTCCGCTTCGACGCCGCCGTGGCGGCGGTGTTCCCGGACATGGCGGCGCGCTCGATCCCGGGCTACGCCTCGCTGCTGCACGGCATCGGCGTGTGGGCCGCCCGCCACGTCCGCGCCGGCACCGCCTGCTACGACCTCGGCTGCTCGCGCGGCGCCGTCGCCCGGCGCCTGCTGCGGGCGCGCGCCGGGGCGCCCGGGCCGGTGTGGGGCGTGGATTCCTCGCCGGACATGATCGCCGCCTGCCGGCGCGGGCCGGCCGCGCCCGGGCTCGAGTACGCCTGCGCCGACATCCGGACGCTCGAGTTCGAGCCCGCCTCGGTGGTGGTCCTGAACCTCACGCTGCACTTCCTGCCGGTGGCCGACCGCGCGCCGCTGCTCGGCCGGATCGCCCGCGCCCTGGACGGCGGCGGGGCGCTGCTCCTGAGCGAGCGCGTGCGGCTCGAGGAGCCGGAGGAATCCTGGGCGCTCGGCCGGCACGAGGCGTTCAAGCGCGCCCGGGGCTACAGCGCGCTCGAGATCGCCCGCAAGCGCCAGGCGCTGGAGCGGGTGCTGATCCGCGAGACGCCGGCGGCGCACCGCGCGCGGCTGGCGGCGGCCGGCTTCGACGAGGCGGCGGTGTGGTTCCGATGCCTGCAATTCACGTCCCTGCTGGCGATCCGCCGGCCGCGCGCCTGACCCGGACGCTGGCGCGCGCCGGGCTCGGCGCCTGGGCGGAGCTGGCGGCGGCGCGCTGGGCGGCGCCCGGCCACGGCGATTTCGCGCGCTGGCGCGCGGCGCTGGCGCGCCTGCCCGCGGCGCGGGCCGCGCGGGTCGAGCTAGACCGGGACCGGCCCGTGATCGGCGCCGCCGCGGAACTGGACGCGGCCGCCCGCGCGGCGCTCGCGGCCGCGCTGCGGGAGCTGATTCCTTGGCGCAAGGGGCCGTTCGAGCTGTTCGGCCTGGCGCTGGACGCGGAATGGCGCAGCGAGCTCAAGTGGCGGCGGGTGCGGCCGCACCTGTCGGACCTCGCCGGGCGCCGGGTGCTGGACGCGGGCTGCGGCAACGGCTACTCGCTGCTGCGCATGGTCGGCGCGGGCGCGCGGCCGGCGGTCGGCGCGGAGCCGTCCTGGCTGCCGAACCTGCAGTTCGCCGCGCTCTGCGCGTTCCTGGAGCCCGCGCTGCCGGCCGGGATCGTGCCGGCGCGGCTGGAGGAGCTGCCGGGCCCGGCGCGCTTCGACACGGTGTTCTCGATGGGCGTGCTGCCGCACCAGCGGCGCCCGGAGGAGCACCTGCGGGAACTGCGGCGCCGGCTGCGCCCGGGCGGGGAACTGGCGCTGGAGACGCTGGTGGCGGAGCCGGCGCCGCCGTCCGGCGTGCTGGAGCTCCCCGGGCGCTACGCCGGCATGCGCAACGTCTGGCGGCTGCCGTCGCCGGCGCGCGCGCTGGACTGGCTGAAGGCGGCGGGCTTCGCCGCGCCGCGCTGCGTCGACCGGACGGCGACGCGGCCCGCGGAGCAGCGCCGCACGGAGTGGATGCCGGGGCCGTCGCTGGCCGACCGCCTCGACCCGGCCGACCCGTCCCGCACCGTCGAGGGCCACCCGGCGCCGCTGCGGGCGGTGTTCGTGGCGCGCGGCTGAGTTCGCCCGCTTATAATCGCGCGCAGCGAAGGAGCGCGCCGCATGCACACCACCCTGATCGACACCGCGCAGCTGGCCGAGCTCCTGCCGCGCGCCGGCGCGGCGGTGCTGGACTGCCGCTTCGACGTCGCGCGCCCGGACGCGGGCCGGGCGGCCTGGCGGCGGGGGCATATCCCCGGCGCGCGCCACGTCGATCTGGACCGCGACATGGCGTCGGCGCCGGACGACCGCAGCGGCCGGCATCCGCTGCCCGACATCGACGCGTTCAAGAGCCTGCTGGGACGGCTGGGCGTGACGGCCGGCGGCCAGGCGGTGGTGTACGACGACGCCGGCGGCGCGATCGCCGCGCGCATGTGGTGGCTGCTGCGCTGGGCCGGGCACGAGGCCGTTGCCCTGCTCGACGGCGGCTTCCCCAAGTGGCGCGCCGAAGGCCGGCCGGTGACGGCGGCGGCCGTTCCGGAAGCGGCGGCGCGCTGCCCGGTCTCGGTGCGGGAGGACGGCTGGATGTCGACCGGGGAAGTGGCCGAGGCGCTGGCGGCGGGGCGGCTGCAGCTGCTGGACGCGCGCGCGCCGGAGCGCTACCGCGGCGAGACCGAGCCCCTGGACGCGCGCGCCGGCCACATCCCGGGCTCGGTCAACGTGCCGTTCCGCGGCAACCTGAACGAGGACGGGACGTTCCGCTCTCCGGACGAGCTGCGGCGGCGCTTCGCGCCGTTCGCGGCCGACGGGCGCCCGGTCTGCCATTCCTGCGGCTCCGGCGTCACCGCCTGCCACAACCTGCTGGCGATGGCGCATGCGGGCCTCGAGCCGGGCCGGCTGTACGTGGGCTCCTGGAGCGAGTGGAGCCGGGACCCGGCGCGGCCGGCCGCGACCGGCGCGGACTGAGCGGCGGCGCGCCGATGCACGCCAAGCCCCTGTACTGCCCGCAGTGCGGCGCCGGCAGCCTCGAGTACCGGGCGCCGGCGGGCGACGCCAAGCGCCGCCACTGCTGCGCGCGCTGCGGCTACATCATCTACCAGAACCCGCTGGTGGTCGCCGGCGCGATCCTCGCCTGGCGCGGCCGCCTGCTGCTGTGCCGGCGCTCGATCAAGCCCCGGCTCGGCAAGTGGACGCTGCCGGCCGGCTTCATGGAGAACCACGAGACGGTCGAGGACTGCGCCCGGCGCGAGTGCCTGGAGGAGGCCAACGCCCGGATCGAGGATCTGCGGCTGTTCTCGCTGCACAGCCTGCCGCACGTCTCGCAGGTGTACGTGATGTACGCCGGCACCCTGGCCGGCGGCGAGGCCGCCGCCGGCCAGGAGTCGAGCAGCGTGCAGCTGTTCGCGCCGGAAGAGCTGCCTTGGGACGAGCTCGCGTTCGACGTGATCCGCGCCAACCTGGATCTGTACTTGGAGCACGGTCCGGACGGCGGCGCGGTGCACACCGGCAGCGTCGTGCCGCACCCCGGGCTCGGCGCGCAGGCCGAGCACGGCGAGTGAGCGCGGCGGCGCGATGATCCGCTACGAGCGGCGGGTGCCCCCGGTCAAGCTCGAGGTCTGGGGCGTGGACGACTGGTCGGAGTGGCGGATGGCGCCGGGCACCGCCGAGCGCGCCGTCGCCGCGGCCGAAGAGTGCGTGCTGCTGGAGGGCCGGCTGCGGCTGGCCGCGGCGGGCGCCGAGCCGGTGGAGCTCGAGGCCGGCGACTGGTTCGCGCTGGAGGCCGGCGCGGTCTGCGTCTTCGAGGCGCTCGCGCCGGTCGCCGGGCGCCGCCGGACCGGCGCCTAGCCCCGCCCGCCGTCGCCGCCGCGGCAGGGCGGGCTGTCGGGCGCGGCCGGGTTCCGCCGCCACTCGTCGTCGCTCAGGGCGTGCAGCGCCAGCGCGTGCACCGGGCCGTCGAGCTCCTCGGCGAGCAGCCGGTAGATCCGCCGGTGGCGCGCCAGCGGCGCCTGCCCGGCGAAAGCGGCCGAGACCACGGTGATCTTGAAATGCGATTCCGCCCCCGGCGGGGTGTTGTGCCGGTGGCTCTCGTTCTCCACCTCCAAGTGCGCCGGCGCGAGCGCCGCGGCCAGCTTGTCGGCGATGCGCTGCTGGATGCTCATGCCGGGCATTGTCGCTTAAACGAAAACGGGAGGGAAGCGCGCGCCTCCCTCCCGTTGCCGGCGGCGGGCGCCGCCGCTCAGCAGGCGCTGCCCGGGCGGGCGATGCCCTCCGGCTCGTCTTCGGACGGCTTGATCAGCTGCGCGTAGGGCACCTTGCGCAGCGACCACTCGCCGGTGTCCCGGTCGAACTTCGAGTTGACGAAGCACTTCCAGTTGTCGTCGTCGATGCGCATGTAGTCGGCCCGGTAGTAGTAGCCGGGGTAGCGCGACTCCTCGCGGAACTTGATGTGCTTCATGTGGGCGAACGCCGCGATCAGGCGGTGGTAGTTCTCCCACGCCCGCAGCAGCTCGTGCAGGTCCTTGGCGCGCATCTTCAGCGAATCCTCGCGCAGCATCTCGAGCTTCTTCTCGGCCAGCTCCAGCATCGCCTTGTTGGTCTGGTACATGGTCGAGACGCCGGCGACGTACTCGTCCATGACCTTCTGCAGGCGGAACTGGAACATCTTCGGCGTGATGTAGTGCGGGTTGATGTCGATCGCCGTGGTGTAGTCCTTGTGCTCGAGGAAGTTGCGCACCGGCAGGTAGATCTCGTCGACCAGCTCCTGCACCGTGCGCCCCAGCTCGGGCTTGCGGTCCTTGTTGTCGATCGCGTACTGCACCATCGCCTTGGCCGCGATGCGGCCCTCGGAATGCGAGCCGCTGGAGAACTTGTGGCCGGAGGCGCCGACGCCGTCGCCGGCCGTGAACAGGCCCTGGACGGTGGTCATCCGGTTGTAGCCCCAGTGGTAGTGCTCCGGGGCGCCCGGCAGGTCATCCGGCCCCGACACCCAGATGCCGGCGCAGCCGGCGTGGGAGCCCAGCAGGTACGGCTCGGTCGGCATCAGCTCGGACATCTCCTTGTCCGGCTCGATGTTCTCGCCGGCCCAGACGCCGCACTGGCCGATGGTCATGTCGAGGAAGTCCTCCCAGGCCTCGGCCTCCAGATGCTTGATCTCCTTCGGCGTCATGTTCTCGGCCAGCTTGGCCATGGCGCTCGGCGTGTCCATGAAGATCGGCCCGCGGCCCTCCTTCATCTCCTTCATCATCAGGTGGTTGCGCAGGCAGGTGCCCATCTTCGGGCCGTTGGCGTAGGCGTCGTAGCCGTGCGTCTTCAGGTCCTCGGCGTTGCGGGTCTGGTAGTCCTCGCCGAACGCGTTCATGGCCTGGGCCTTGAACAGCAGGAACCAGGCGCCGACCGGGCCGTAGCCGTCCTTGAAGCGCGCCGGCACGAAGCGGTTCTCCATCATGGTCAGCTCGGCGCCGCACTCGGCCGCCATGGAGTAGGTGGAGCCGGCGTTCCAGACCGGGTACCAGGCGCGGCCGGTGCCTTCGCCGACGGAGCGCGGGCGGAACACGTTGACGGCGCCGCCGCAGGCCAGCAGGCAGCACTTGAACTTGTAGATGTGGATGCGGTCCTCGCGCACCGAGAAGCCGGCGGCGCCGGCGACCCGCGTGGGGTCGTTCTTGTCGGTCACCAGGCGCACGATGAACACGCGCTCCTCGATGTTCTCGGTGCCGAGCGCCTTCTTGGCGGCCTCGGCCACGATCCACTTGTAGGACTCGCCGTTGATCATGATCTGCCAGCGGCCGGAGCGCACCGGCTTGCCGCCCTCGACCAGGGTCTTGCCCTCGTCGCCGGACTGCTTCCACACCGGCAGGCCCCACTTCTCGAAGTTGTGCACCGAGTCGTCGACGTGCCGGCCGACGTCGTACACCAGGTCCTCGCGGACGATGCCCATCAGGTCGCCGCGCACGTAGCGCACGTAGTCGGCGGGGTCGTTCTCGCCCATGTAGGTGTTGATCGCGGACAGGCCTTGCGCCACGGCGCCGGAGCGGTCCATGGCGGCCTTGTCGACCAGCTTGATCTTGAGGTCGACGCCTTCCTCGCGGGCCTTCTGCAGCCAGCGGGACATCTCGAACGCCGCCCCGCAGCAGGCCATGCCGCCGCCGATCAGCAGGATGTCGACCTCTTCCTCGACCACCTCGGGATTGCCGAATTCGCTCATGTCGATGCTCCTCGCCGGCCCGCTTCAGCTGGACGCGAACTGCGACATGTCGCAGTCGTGCGTGCCTTTGGTGAACAGGGTGCCGTGGTCCTTCAGCTCGGACATCACCGCCTCGTTCTCGCCGCCGTACGGATCGGCCGAGCCTTCCGGCGTGGTGCGGATCGGGAACTTGAAGCGCTTCATCTTGCCGTTGCGGAACTTGATGGTCCACATGATGTTGTCGGTGCCGCGCAGGGGCTGCACCGAGGCGCCGAGCGGCACGACGTCCGCGTAGTGGCGGCACTCGATCGCCTGCTGCGGGCAGATCTTGACGCAGGAGTAGCACTCCCAGCACTGCTCCGGCTCCTGGTTGTAGGCCTTCATGGCGTGGCCGGTCTCGGAGCCGTCCTTGTCCAGGCGCATCAGGTCGTGGGGGCAGATGTACATGCAGGCCGTCTTGTCCTGGCCCTTGCACCCGTCGCATTTGTCGGTACGAACGAAAGTAGGCATGGTGTCACCTCGTTTGGAAAACTGCCGCGGCGGCATTCGTCCCCGCGGAATGGAACGGGCATTTTAACAGAGAAACGGCGGCGGCCCCATCGGAAAACCCGCGCGCCATATAAATGGAATTTATCACTCTCCGCGGATTTCATCAAAAAATCTCTTGGGAAATTCCGCTGTTGCCGGGGCGGGAACAGCGCGCCCAACCGGATTTTCCCGTATGAAGAGCTAGGGTCGATGATCCATAGTCCCTTTAAACAAGGGTTTTACTATGGTATTCATCCCCGACTATAGCTGCAAAGAGAGAAAATACGCTTGCAGCTAGAGTCGGGGTATAATCCGAAATCCGCTTGGGCGACTCGCGCCGGGGCGGGAGGACGGGGACATGGGCCGGCACCGGATTTTCATCAGCGGCGTGCAGGGGGAGTTCGCCCGGGAGCGGGCGGCCCTGCGCGCGCATCTGCAGGCGAGCCCGTTCCTGCGGGAGTGCTTCGACGCGTTCCTGTTCGAGGACGTGCCCGCGGTCGGGAAGCGGCCGGAACGGGTGTACCTGGACGAGCTGCGCGGGAGCGACCTGTACCTGGGGCTGTTCGGCAGCGAGTACGGCGCCGCGGGCGAAGACGGGGTGTCGCCGACCGAGCGCGAGTTCGAACGCGCCGGCGAACTGGACAAGCCGCGGCTGGTCTTCGTCAAGGGCGGCGCGGACGCGCCGCGCGACGAGCGGATGGCCGCCCTGATCGCCAAGGCGGAAAGCAGCCTGGTGCGCGGCCGCTTCGACAGCGTGGCGGAGTTGCTCGCCGGGCTGGATGCGGCGCTGGCGCAGTACATGGCGGACAGCGGGCTGATGCGGCTGACCGACTTCGATGCCGCGCTTTGCTTCGGCGCCACGCTGGACGATCTGGATCCCGAGCGCATGCGGTGGTTCGTCGCCCGCGCCCGCGCGCTGCGCGATTTTCCGTTGCCCGAAGACGGGGACCCGCGCGGACTGCTGACGCATCTGAACCTGCTGGAGCGCGGCCGGCCGACCAACGCCGCGGTGCTGCTGTTCGGCAGGAACCCGCAGCGGCATCTGCTCACCTCGGAAATCCGGTGCGCGCATTTTCCCGGCCTGGAAACGGTCAAGCCGGTGCTGTCGCTGCAGGCGCTGAGGGGCACGGTGTTCGAGATGGCGGATCAGGCGGAAGAATACGTGTTGGGGAGAATCGATTTCAGCGTCGGCACCAGGGACGAAAGCATCGAGGTTCCGAGAGCTTGGGAAATTCCGAAGAAAGTGGTGGCCGAGGCGATCGTCAACGCGGTCGCGCACCGGGACTACACCAGCAAGGCCAGCGTGCAGGTGATGCTGTTCCGCGACCGGCTCGAGGTCTGGAACCCCGGCGGGCTGCCCAAGTCCTGGACGGTCGAGAATCTGCTGCGGCCGCACGAATCCGCATCGGAGAATTCCCGGCTCGCGTATGCCATGTACTTGGCCGGCTATATCGAGCGCTTGGGCAGCGGCACCATCGACATGCTGAAACGTTGCGCGAAAGCGGGCTTGGCGCCGCCGGAATTCACCGCCGGCGGCCCCAGGTTCACGGTGAAGATCCGGCGCCCGGACCGGGAGCGGTGGGTGCCGCCGACGGCGGGGCAGCAATCGCGCCTGGAGGCCCGGATCTCGCTCTTGGAGGCCAAGGTGCTCGGGCTGCTGAACGAATGCGAGCGGTCGAAGGCCGAACTGTCGCGCGCGCTCGGGCAGCGGCGGGCGTCGGGGCCGCTGCACCAGGCGGTGCGGCGGCTCCTGGACGAGGGCTGGATCGAGCGGACCGTGCCGGAGCGGCCGAGCAGCCGGCGGCAGAAGTACCGGCGCGTCCGCTTCGGCGGCCCGGCCTACTGACGCGCGCGGACGAACTCCGTGAAGTGCCGCACCCACGCGAAGCGCGACGTGTGGCGCAGGTGGCAGTAGCTGGCGAACAGGTTGCCCTGCACCAGGCCGTCCGCGCCGGGGACGATGCCGTCGCCGCGCCGCACGCGCCAGCCCCAGCGGACGCCGGCGGGCAGGTTCTCCAGCCGCGAGTAGTGGAACTCGTGCGCCGGCGCCGCGGTCCCGGGCGCGACCCCCGGCCAGGGGAAGTCCGCGGTCGCCTCCAGCTGCGCCAAGCCCCGCCCCTGGGGGCGGTCCTCGACCGCGCAGTCCGCGGCCACCGCGCCGACCATGTCCCAGTCCATGCCCCGGTAGCGCAGCCGCCGCGTCAGGTACATCAGCCCGCCGCATTCGGCGTAGGCGGGCAGGCCGCCGGCGAGCCGCTCCCGCAGCGCGGCGCGCATCGGCGCGTTGGCGGCGAGGGCCGCGGCCTGGGTCTCCGGGAAGCCGCCGCCGAGCCACAGCGCGTCCGCGTCCGGCGGCGCGTCGTCGGTCAGGGCGTCGAACGGCAGCAGGCGCGCGCCGCATTCGGCGAACCGCTCCAGGTCGTCGGGATAGTAGAAGCCGAACGCCGCGTCCCGGGCGTAGCCGATGCGCAGCTCCGGCCCGGGGCCCGCGACCGCCGGCGCGGCCTCCGGCGGCGCGGGCGCGTCCGCGTCCAGCAGCCGGTCGAGGTCCACGCCCCGCGCCACCGCGGCCGCCATGCGCTCGAGGCGCTCCTCGGCGTCGGCCTGCTCGGCGCAGGTGACCAGCCCCAGGTGCCGCTCCTCGAGCTCCAGTTCCGGCGTCCGGCCGAGCGCGCCCAGCACCGGCAGGTCGGTGTGCGCCTCGAGCGCCCGCCGGAGCTTGGCCTCGTGGCGGCTGCCGCCGGTGCGGTTGAGGATCGCGCCGGCGTAGCGCACGGCCTCGTCGAACCCTTGGTAGCCCTGCACCAGCGGCGCTACGCCGCGGGTGGCGCCTTCGCAGTCGAGCGCCAGCAGCACTGGCGCGTCCAGCAGCTTGGCGAGGGCGGCGTTGCTGTCCGAGCCGTCCTCGGCGACGCCGTCGAACAGGCCCTTGTTGCCCTCGATCAGCGCGCAGCCGCCGCCCGCGGCCGCCGCCGCGGCGCGGATCTCCGCCTCCGTCTGGGCGTGGAAGTCGAGGTTGCGGCAGGTCCGCCCGGCGGCCCGGGCGAGCCACATCGGGTCGATGTAGTCCGGGCCCTTCTTGAACGGCGCGACCGCCAGGCCGCGGCCGCGCAGCGCGCGCAGGAGCCCGGCGGCGATGCAGGTCTTGCCGCTGGATTTCCGGGTCGCCGAAAGGTACAGCCGGCGGTGCGGGCCGGACATGGCGGCGGGCTCAGCCGGCGGCGGCCTCGGCCGGATCGGACAGGTCCTCCGGCAGGAAGCCGAGCGCGCCCAGGCCGGCCAGCAGCACCAGCCCGGCGACGGCGACGCCGGCGAGGCCGAGCAGGAACTCCCACCCGCTCGGCGCGTAGGAGGCCACCACGCCGTCGTAGAAGCTGCTGCGCTCCTCCATGCCGGGGAACAGCGCCAGCGGGTAGGCCTGGCCGCCGATGATGAGCACGTACAGCTGCGCCAGCCCGCCGGCGATGACCAGCGCCGCGCCGGCGGCGGCGGCGCCGCGGCGGGCGCGGGCCGCGGGCAGGTAGAACAGCAGCAGCGGCAGCAGCGCGCCGAGGCCGACCTGCCCCAGCCAGAACAGCTTCGAGTAGAGGCTTTCGAAATCCAGCACGAACGCCTGGAAGCCGTGGTGCTCGGTGGCGTACAGGGCGGTCAGGTGGTGGGCCAGCGTGAAGTACAGCGCCGCGAGCACGAACAGCGCGAGCAGGTCGCGCAGCCGGAACAGCAGCGCGTCGCCGAGCGGGCGGCCGGACAGCCGGCATGCGGCCGCCAGCGTCAGCAGGAACGCCGCGGTGCCGAACGCGAACGACAGGATCACGAACAGCGGCGACAGGATCGCGGCGTCGTAGGCCTCGCGCGCGACCAGGAAGCCGAAGATCGCGCCGGTGCCGGTGGTCAGGATCAGCCGCCAGGCGAGCGCCAGCAGGCCGGCCGCGCGCGTCCACCGCGCCAGCGCCGGCTGGAACAGCACCGCCAGGTACGCCGCGAGCACCGCCAGCAGCCCGGTGTACAGGAAGATGTTCCAGGCGAAGATCGACTTGAAGTTGTAGTAGGTCATGGCCACCACCAGGCGGTCCGGGCGGCCCAGGTCCAGCACCAGGATGAGCAGGCCGCCGACGAGCAGCGCGGCGGCCAGCAGCGCCGACAGCCGCGCCAGCGGCTTGTAGGCGGCGCGCCCGAACACCGAGGCGAGGGAGGCGGCGTTGAGGGCGCCGGAGGCGGCGACGATCAGGAACACCGCGAACACGTGCGGCAGGCCCCACACCACCTGGTTGTTCATGCCGGTGATCCAGTGGCCCTCGCGCTCCAGGTGCAGGAAGCCGGCGAAGCCCGCGGCCGCGGCCGCGGCCAGCGCGGCCAGCAGCGTCCAGTAGCCGCGGCCGGCGTCCAGGCTGGCGTAGCGGACCGGCGCGCCCATCTCAGAGGCCCTGGTAGCGCACGCCGGTGTCGAGGCCGAGGTCGGCGCGCACCTGCGTCGCGCCGAACTCGCGGATGCGGCGCGAGATCTCGCTGTCGGGGTCGTTCAGGTCGCCGAACAGGATCGCCCGGTGGCCCTCGCCGGCGCAGGCCTCGGCGCAGGCGGTGGTCTCCTCGCCCGCGTCGACCTTGTGCACGCACAGGGTGCAGCTCTCGACGCAGCCCTTGCCGCGCGGCGCGTGCGGCAGCTGCTCGTCCAGGTTCTCGTGGATGAAGGAGCGCGCCTTGTACGGGCAGGCCAGCATGCAGTAGCGGCAGCCGATGCAGGTGTGCTTGTCGACCAGCACGATGCCGTCGGCGCGCCGGAACGAGGCGCCGGTCGGGCACACGTCCACGCACGGCGGGTGCGCGCAGTGCTGGCACATCATCGGCAGCGACACCGCGCGCCCGCCCAGCGGGTCGCGCACCGTCAGCTTGCGGATCCACTGCGCGTCGGTCTCGGGCCAGCCCAGGTCCTGCAGGCCGTGCTCCTCGTTGCAGGCGTCGACGCAGGCGTCGCAGTCCTCCTGGCAGCGGCGCGTGTCGATCAGCATGCCCCAGCGCGCCGCGCCGGTGACCGCCTCGCCGGGGTCGCGGGCGTGCAGGAACACGCCCGGCGCCAGCAGCAGCGCGCCGCCGCCGGCGGCGCCGCGCAGGAAGTCGCGCCGCGAGACCCCGCTCACGGCCGGCGGGCGCGCTCGAGGTCGCGCCGGGTCAGGGCCGCCGGGCCGGGGGCGGCGGAGTAGGCCGCGCGCGGGCGGTCGGCGTGGCACTCGAAGCAGTCGAGGCGCACGGCGGCGTACACGTGGCAGGCGGTGCAGAAGTGGCGCGCCTCGCGGGCGCGGGCCCAGCCGCCGCCGGGGTCGCGCGGCACGTGGCACTCGAGGCAGTTCTGCAGCGAGTGGCGCTCGGTGCGGACGCCGCGGTGCACGGTCTCGTCGCGCTGGTGCAGCAGGAACTGCCAGTGCCGCTCGCGCATCGCCTGGACCGGCTCCACGCAGCGCTCGCCCTTGGCTTTCGGCAGGACCGGGCCGGGGCCCTCGGCCGCGCCGGGGGCGGCGGCGAGCAGCAGGGCCAAGCCGAGCAGGCGGGCGGCGGTCCGCATGGCGGGGACGGCCGCGCTCAGTGGTCGCCGAGCGCCATGTCGATGTAGCCGGTGGGGCAGACGTCGGCGCAGATGTGGCAGCCGATGCAGCGGTCGTAGTCGGTGTCGACGTAGCGCCCGGTGGTGCGCTCGTCCTTCTTCACCCGGAACACCGCGTCCTGCGGGCAGAACACCACGCAGTTGTCGCACTCGAAGCACATGCCGCAGCTCATGCAGCGCCCGGCCTCGGCCGCCGCGGCCTCGTCGTCCAGCCCCTCCATGCGCTCCTCGAAGTGGCCGAGCACGGCCTCGCGGTCGGGGCCGGACTCGGCGCGCAGGCGGCGCGCGTCGTACGGGAAGTGCGCCAGGAACAGGCGCTCGTGGGTGATGATCTCCTGGCTGGAGCGGTCCTCGTAGTTGTGCACCGAGAAGCCGCTGTCGCAGGTGCCGCGGTGCTCGCCGGCCGCGTACTCCGCCGGCTCCAGCCCGGCCTCGGACAGCTTGGCCAGCAGGTCGAAGTGGTGCACGTCCACTTTCGGCCGCTTGCGCAGCGCGGCGTCGCGCAAATAGTGGTCGACGCCCTCGGCCGCGATCGCGGCCTGGCCGATGGCGGTGGTCAGCAGGTGCGGGCGCACGATGTCGCCGGCGACGAAGTGCCCGGGCCGGTCCGCCACCTCGAAGAAGCCGGTGGCGTCGATCAGGCCGCGGCCGTTGTCCAGCTCCTCCAGGCCCTCGAGGTTGCCGCCCTGGCCGATGGCGGACACGATCAGGTCGGCCTCGAGCTCGAATTCGGTGCCCTCGGTCGGCGTCGGCCGCCCTTCCTCCATGGTGCAGCGCGCCATCTTCAGGCCGCGCGCGCGGCCGTCCTCGGCCAGCAGCACCTCGAGCGGCATCACGCCGTCGCGGATGGCGACGCCCTCGCGCAGGGCGTCCTGCACCTCGTGCTCGGCGGCGGTCATCTCGCGCTGCGGGAACAGCGAGGTGAGGGTGACCGCGGCGCCCTCGCGCGCCGCGGCCATGGCCGAGTCGTGGGCCACGTAGCCGCCGATCACGTGCTCCGGCCGCAGCTGCTCGCCCATCCGCGGCGCCTTGCCGAGGCGGCGCGCCACCGACACCACGTCGATCGAGGTGTCGCCGCCGCCGACGCAGACCACCCGCTCCGCGGTCACCTGCAGCCGGCCCTTGTTGAAGGCGTCGAGGAAGGCCACGCCGGAGACGCAATTGGGCGCGTCGCTGTTCGGCACCGGCAGCTTGCGCCCGGTCTGGCAGCCGAGCGCCCACAGCACGGCGTCGAACTCCGCCTCCAGCTCGGCGATGCCCACGTCCCCGCCGACCCGGGTGCCGGCGCGCACCTCGATGTCGCCCATCTCCAGGATGCGCTCGATCTCGCGGTCCAGGTAGGGGCGCGGCGTGCGGTAGCCGGGGATGCCGTAGCGCATCATGCCGCCGAGCTCGGGCTGGCTCTCGAAGACGACGCTGGCGTGGCCGCGCCGGCGCAGCTGGTAGGCGGCCGCGAGGCCGGCCGGGCCGCCGCCGACGACGGCGACGCGCTTGCCGCTGACCGCGGGCGGGCGCTCGAAGCGGAAGCCCTCGCGGTAGGCGGCGTCGCCGATGTACTGCTCGACCGCGTTGATGCCGACGAAGTCCTCGACGTGGTTGCGGTTGCAGCCGTCCTGGCAGGGCGCGGGGCAGACCCGGCCCATCATCGACGGGAAGGGGTTGGCGTCGGTGGAGCGGCGGAAGGCGTACTCCTGCATGCTGACGCCCTCCGGCGGCGTCTCGATGCCGCGCACGATGTCGAGCCAGCCGCGGATGTCCTCGCCGGACGGGCAGCTGCCCTGGCAGGGCGGGGTGCGGTGCACGTAGGTCGGGCACTTGTAGGAGTGGTCGGCCTCGAAGATCGAATCCCCCGGCTTGCTCCACTGGTGGTCGTCGTCCTCGAAGCGGCGGAAGGTCAGCTTCCGCTCGGGCGCGGACTCGTTGGGACTGCTCATGGGGCCTCCGTGGGGATTGCGGCGCCGGCGGCCTCCGCGGCCGCCGGCTGGTCGAGTTCCTGTTCCTGCCGGCTGCCGCTCAGCACGAGGGCGTTGCCGACCAGCTGGTGCACGCTGACGATCTGGTCCATCTCGAAGCCGTACTGCGGCAGCACCTTGGCGAACTGGCTCTTGCAGATGGCGCAGATCGCGGCCAGGTGGGTGACGCCGTGGTGCTCCGCCACGTGCTTGAGCGCCTCCATGCGCGGCAGCGCGCCCTTGACGCGCAGCTCCAGCAGGTCGTCGGTCAGCAGCCCGCCGCCGCCGCCGCAGCAGTAGGTGCCCTCGCGGATGGTGTCGGCCGGCATGTCGTGGTAATGGCGGCAGCAGGCGCGGATGATCGCGCGCGGGATCTCGAACTGCCCGCCGGGGGCGTCGCCCATGCGCGAGGCGCGCGCCACGTTGCAGGAATCGTGGTAGGTCAGCACCATGTCGTCGTTTTGCGCGGGGTCGAGGCGCAGGCGGCCCTCCTGGAGCAGGCCGTGGGTGACCTCGCAGATGTGCTGCGGCACGGGATAGCCGGGGTCGAGGAAGTCGAACGGCCCGGCCAGGGTGTTGAGGAAGCTGTAGGCGACCCGCCAGGCGTGGCCGCACTCGCCGAACACGATGCGCCGCGCGCCGAGCCGCTCGGCGGCCTCGCGGATGCGCAGCGCCAGCTTGCGCATGTTCTCGTAGCTGCCGATGAACATGCCGAAGTTGGCGGCCTCGGAGGCGTGCGAGCTCAGGGTCCAGGAGATGCCGGCCTCGTGCAGCACCTTGGCGTAGCCGATCAGGCCGTCGACGTGCGGCTCGGCGAAGAAGTCGGCCGAGGGCGTGACCAGCAGCACCTCCGCGCCCTCCTGGTCGAGCGGGAACGGCACCGCCACGCCGGTGTCCTCCTCGACCTCCTCGGCCAGCCCCTCCAGGGTGTCGGCCAGGGCCGGCTCGGGCAGGCCCAGGTTGTTGCCGATGGCGTGCACCTTGCCGATGATCTCGTTGCAGTACTTCTGGCCCTTGCCGATCGAGTCCATGATCTCGCGCGCCGCCATCGAGATCTCCGCGGTGTCGATGCCGTAGGGGCAGTACACCGAGCAGCGCCGGCACTGCGAGCACTGGTGGAAGTAGCGGTACCAGTCGTCCAGCACCTCCTCGGTCAGGTCCTCGGCGCCGACCAGCCACGGGAACCAGCGCCCGGCGAAGGTGTAGTGGCGGCGGTAGACCTTGCGGAACAGGTCCTGGCGCGCCACCGGCATGTTCTTGGGGTCGGCGGTGCCCAGGTAGTAGTGGCACTTGTCGGTGCAGGCGCCGCACTTCACGCAGGCGTCCATGAACACCTGCAGCGAGCGGTAGCGGCCGGCGAGCTCGCCCATCTTCTCGACCGCCACCCGCTGCCAGTCGTCGACCCGCTCGCCGGGGAAGCCGAGCGCGGTCTGGAAGTCGGGCTTGGCCTCGTAGGGCCGGCTGTGCGCCATGCTGCCCGCGGCGAGCTTCGGGATCACCGGGTAGGGCTTGAGCGCGGGGACCTCGAACGCGGGCTCAGCCATGGGGGGGTTGCTCCAGCTTGAGCGCCCAGGCGGCGACGTGGCGCCGCTCGCGCGGGTCGTCGGCCTGGTTGCGGGTGGGGCTGAAGAACACGCCCGGGGCGTGCAGCAGCTTGCTGAACGGGAACACCAGCATCAGCAGCGCCACCAGCGCCAGGTGCGCGTACAGCAGCGGGTCGGGCGGCAGCGGGCTCCAGTCGAGCCGCAGCAGGCCGAGGAAGAAGCTCTTGACCGCGACCACGTCGGCGCCGGCGGCGAAGGTCATGGCGATGCCGGTGCCGCCGATCGCCAGCAGCAGGGCCAGCATCAGGTGGTCGGAGGGCGCCGAGATGTAGCGCACCCGGTCGACCGCCAGGCGGCGGAGCCACAGCCCGGCCAGGCCCAGCACCATGAGCAGCGCCGCGTACTTGCCGAACGGCTGCAGGAACGCCACCCAGCCCCAGACCGGCTCGGTGACGTAGCGCAGGTGGCGCAGCAGCACCAGCAGCAGGCCGAAGTGGAACAGCCAGCCGAACAGCCAGATCCACTTGTTGGCCTTGAACAGGCTCTCGAACAGGGTCAGCTCGCGCAGCATGCGCAGCGCCACGCCGGCGCGCGTGACCGGCGCCGGCGTGGTCGGGATCTTCAGCGGCGCGGGCGTCGCGGCGTAGCGGCGGATGCGCAGCGCCAGCCCCGCCGCCAGCACCGCGGCGGCGAGGTAGTACAGGACGGCCATGGCCAGGCTGGCGGGATCCATGTCGCGGGCGGGGCCGCCGGGGCGGCCCCGGGGCGCTCAGACGCAGCCGGTGGGCTTGGGCAGCCCGGCGTACTTGCAGGCCTGCTTGGCCGGGCCGTAGGGGAACAGCTCGTACAGGTACTTGCTGTTGCCCTTGTCCTTGCCGAGCTTCTTGCCGATCGCCTTGGTCAGCACGCGCACCGCCGGGGCGATCTGGTACTCCTCGTAGTACTCGCGCAGGAAGTTGATCACTTCCCAGTGGTTGTCGCTCAGTTCGGCGCCGTCGGCGTTGGCCATGGCGTTGGCCAGGTCGGGCTCCCACTCGTTGATGTTGGCCAGATAGCCTTCCTCGTCGGTTTCGTAGCTCTTGCCGTTGACTTCCAGTGCCATGTCGTCCTCCGTCTCGTCCGAGACTTGTTTGCGGCTTACAGCCAGGATTGGATGCTGTCGTGCGTCGCCGCCAGCTCCACGAATTCGGGGTAGTCGACCACTTCGACGCCGTCCAGCACGCGCGCGGCGGGCAGGCCGCGGGCGGCCAGGTCCGGGCCCAGCACGCGCACCGCGAGGCGTTCGGCGGCGGCGCGCACGGCGGCCGCGTGCTCGGTGCCGTCCAGCGCCGCCACCACGGCGTCCTCCAGCAGCAGCACGGTGGCGCCGTCGGCGGCCAGGCGCAGGCAGGACTGCAGCGCGCCGCGCTCGAACGGCGACTTGTTCACGGTGTGCAGCATGGCCATGGCGGTCAGAAGCTCAGCACCACGTCCTGGGCGTCCATGATCGCCGCCAGCTCCGCGCTGCCGACCACCCGGATCGAATCCTTCTCCGCCCAGTCCTCGTCCTCGTCCTCGTAGGTCAGCGGCTGCAGGTCCGCGAGCGTCAGCCCGCGCGCCTCCAGCGACTCTTTCTCCACGTAGATCTCGCGCACGTCGTAGTCGCCGAGCGCGGCGTAGGTCGGCGAGAAGTTCTTCATGCCGATGGCCTCGGTGTCCTGGTTGCGGGTCAGCTGGTAGACGCCGTCGTCGAGGAAGGCCAAGCTGACCTGCTGGTCGAAGGCGGCGCCGATCAGCACCACCTCCAGGGATTCCAGCGCGTAGATGGTGCCGTAGGGCGCCTTGCGGTTGACGTACATCAACTTCTTGACGACGCCGCTTTCGGTCTCGCTCACGGCTCAGTCCCCGAACGTGACCAGCCGGTCCGACTGGATCGCGGCCTCGATCAGCTGGCCCAGGCCGGAGATGCGGAAGCCCGGGGCGATGTTGTCGGCGTCCTTGCCGTGGCGCTTGGCCTCGTCCGCGTCCAGCAGGCCGCGCCGCTGCGCCGCCGCCACGCACAGCACCAGGTCCAGCCCGCGCTCCTCGGCCAGCGCCGACCAGCGCTCGACCACGTTGCGGTCGTCCTGCGGCGGCGCGCCCAGCCGGGTGCCGTTGTGCACGCCGTCGTGGTAGAAGAACACCCGGAACACCTCGTGCCCGGCGTCGAGCGCCGCGCGCACGAACTGGTAGGCGCTATCCGCGGCCTGATGCTGGTACGGTCCCTCGTTGACCAGGACGCCGAACTTCATGGCGGGCTCCGCGCGGCAAGGCGTCAGAAGCGCAGGTGCGCCGAGGCGTTCAGGCTCGCCCGCGAGCCGCGCCAGTTGTTGATGTGGAACTTGGTGAACGGCAGCCCGGTGAGCTGGAAGAACTGCGGCCAGCCGATGCGCTCGATCCAGTCGTTGACGCGCTCCCAGTCGCGGGCGTCGTCGCGGTAGGCGCGCAGGATGCGCTTGACGATGGCGGTCGCCTCCGGCCAGCGCGGCGGGTTGTTGGGGATGCCGGCCGCGACCAGCTTCTGGAACGTCGGCTTGCCGCGCGCGTTGGAGTGGTTGCCGCCGACCCAGATCGCGAGCTGGGTGTGCTCCGGGTCGTTGATCTGCATCGGCGGGCAGGGCGGGTAGCAGGCGCCGCAGCAGATGCACTTCTTCTCGTCCACCTCCAGCGACGGCTTGTTGTTGACCAGCGCCGGGCGGATCGCCGCCACCGGGCAGCGCGCCACCACCGACGGCCGCTCGCACACGTTGGCCACCAGGTCGTGGTTGATCTTCGGCGGCTTGGTGTGCTGCACGTTGATCGCGATGTCGCCCTGGCCGCCGCAGTTGATCTGGCAGCAGGAGGTGGTCATGTGCACCCGGTTCGGCATGTTCCAGCCGCGGAACTCCTCGATCAGCTCGTCCATCATCGCCTTGACCACGCCGGAGGCGTCGGTGCCGGGGATGTCGCAGTGCAGCCAGCCCTGGGTGTGCGAGATCATCGCCACCGAGTTCTTGGTGCCGCCGACCACGAAGCCGGCGTCCTCGAGCGCGCCGATCAGCGGCGCGACCTTGTCCGCGTCGGCCACCATGTACTCGATGTTGCTGCGGATGGTGAAGCGCACGTAGCCTTCGCCGTACTCGTCGCCGATGTCGCACAGCTTGCGCAGGGTGTACACGTCCAGCAGGCGCTGGGTGCCGGCGCGCACGGTCCAGATGGCCTCGCCGTTGCGCGCCACGTGGCGCAGCACGCCGGGGCGCGGGTCCTCGTGGTAGGCCCAGTTGCCGTAGTGCTTCCGCATCAGCGGATGCAGGTACTGGAAGCCGTCCGGGCAGCCGGATTCGACCGGCGAGCGGTGGGGAGTCGCCATGTCCGGGGTCCCCCGCTCAGGCCGCCGCGGCCGGGGCTTCGGCCTCGGCCTTGCGCCGGAACCACTTCTCGGCCTCCTCGTCCCAGGAATCGGTGCGGACGTAGGAGCTGGTGCGCGGCTCGTTGATCATGTTGGGGTCGACCTCGACGCCGATGCCCTCGAGGAAGTTGACCAGGCCGATGCGCTCGACCATCTCGCCGCAGCGCTCGTGCTCGAGGCCGTTCTCGGCCCAGAAGTCGATGGTCTCCTCGGCCAGCTCGACCAGCCGCTCGTAGTCCTCTTCGGTGTCGAGCTTCATGAACGGCACGATCATGGTGCCCATCAGGTCGCCGATCTTCAGCGTGCGCTTGCCGCCGATCAGGATCGACACGCCCTTGTCGCCGCCCGGCGACAGCGCCTTGGGCAGCACGTTCAGGCAGTGCATGCAGCGCACGCAGTGCGGGTTGTCGACCTGCAGCTCGTCGTCGTCCGACAGCGACAGGGCGCGGGTCGGGCAGCGGGCGAGCACGTTGTCGATGACGTACTGCCGGCCCTTGCTCTCGAGGTAGCCGCGGAACGCGTCCTGGTCGACCTGCATGTCGTCGCGCCAGGTGCCGATGATGGAGAAGTCGGAGCGCTCGATGGAGTTCATGCAGTCGTTGCCGCAGCCGGAGACCTTGAACTTGAACTTGTAGGGCAGGGCCGGGCGGTGCACGTCGTCGGTGAAGTTGTTGAGCAGGGTGCGGTGCACGCGCATCTCGTCGACGTTCGACTGCTCGCAGCGCGCCGCGCCGACGCAGGACATGCCGGTGCGCACGCAGGGGCCGGCGCCGCCGAGGTCGAAGCCGTAGTCGTTGATCTCGTCGAAGAAGTGCTGCGTGTTCTCGGTGCTGGCGCCGATGAACATGATGTTGCCGGTCTGGCCGTGGAACGTCACCAGGCCGGAGCCCCAGCGCTCCCAGCTGTCGCCGAGCTGGCGCAGGATGTCGGTGGTGTAGTAGTTGCCGGCGGGCGGCTGGACGCGGAGGGTGTGGAATTCCTTGGACTCGGGGAACGCGGCGCCGACTTCCGAGAAGCGCGGGATGATCCCGCTGCCGTAGCCGAACACGCTGACCGTGCCGCCTTTCCAGTAGCCCTTGCGGGTCTCGTAGGAATGCTCGAGCTGGCCGAGCAGGGAGTTGGCGACGCCGTTGAGGCGCTGGTCGGGATGCTGGTCCCGCATGCGCTTGATGCCGGAAATGAAGCTCGGCCAAGGGCCTTGCTCCAGTTCGTCGAGCATCGGGGTGTCGTGTCGATGTTCGGTCATGCTCTCCTCCCGTCAAGCAGGTGACGCCGGAATCATAAATTATTTTTCGCCGGCGATGAATTCCACTATGGGGTGAAGCCCCATTGTGCCATACCCACTTGGGGGTATGCGGGGAGGATGCGGGCCGCCGGCGGCTATAATCCCGGCGTCCGCCCGTTCCGCAACCGCCGGCAAGCCCTAGGGAGAGAAGCCGATGAGCATTGAATTTCAAGGGAAAACCATCGAAACCACCGCCAGCGGCTACCTGGCCGACGCCGGGGACTGGTCCGAGGCCTTGGCCGAGCACATGGCGCAGACCGACGACCTGCCGCTGACCGAGCGCCACTGGGACGTGATCAAGTACCTGCGCGAGGAGTACTTCCAGGGCGGCGGCAACCAGCCGAACACGCGCAACATGGTCAAGCACTGCGCCGCGACCTGGGGCGAGAAGGTCAGCGCCAAGGACCTCTACGACCTGTTCCCGGGCGACCCGAGCAAGCAGGCGGGGCGCCTCGCCGGCCTGCCGGAGAGCCGGCGCAAGGGCGGGTACTGAAATCCGCGGCGGGCCGGCGGAGTCGTCTTCGCCGCGTCTGCAGGAGCGCAGAAGATGATCCGGCAGGTCACGGTCAGAAATTTCAAGTGCTTCCGGGAGCAGAAGTTCGATCTGGCCGGGTCCGTGGTGCTGGCCGGGCCGAACAATGCCGGCAAGTCCACCCTGCTGCAGGCGATCGTCGCTTGGCGGCTGGGTCTGGACCGCTGGCTGGCCCAGCGCCGGGGCGGCAGCGCGACCAAGCGTTCGGGAGTGGCCATCACGCGCGCCGACTTCACGGCGGTCCCGTTGCGGGAGACCAACCTGCTTTGGGAAGGCCGGAAGGTGACCGGGCCGAAAGGCATGGCCGATGCGCGCCGGCTGATCGAGATCATCGCGGAAGGGCGGGATGCGGCCGGCCGGCCGTGGCGATGCGGGGTGGAATTCCAGTACGACAATCCGGAGTTGATGTATGTCCGGCCGCTGGGGGGCAAGGAACTGGACAAGGACGCGATGCGGGATTTCCCGCCGCCGCCGGCCGCGGAACTGAAGATCGTGCATATTCCGCCGCTGTCGGGGATTGAGCGGGATGAGCCGCGCCGCGACCGCGGCATGCAGGACTTGTTGGTGGGCCTCGGGCAGCCGGGGCACATATTAAGGAATCTGCTGCTGCATGTGGCGGAAAACGGCGGCGAGCGGGATTGGGAGGAGTTGGCGGCGCACGTGAAGGACTGCCTGCAGATCGAGTTGCTGAAGCCCGACTACGCGCCGGCGCAGCCGTACATCGTGTGCGAGTACCGCGAGGCGGGGTCCGCCGGCGGGACGGCCAAATCGCGGCCGCTGGACCTGTCCAACGTCGGCAGCGGGGCCCTGCAGGTGATCCTGCTGTTCGCTTTCCTGTACGCGCGGCCCGCCAGCGTGATCCTGCTGGACGAGCCCGACGCGCACCAGCACATCATCCTGCAGAAGCAGGTGTACGACCGGGTGCGCAAGGCGGTCCGCGACCGCGGCGGGCAGGTGATCGTCGCCACGCATTCCGGCGCCATTCTCGACGCGACGGAGCCGGCCCAGGTGTTGGCGTTCTTCGGCGACCGGCCGGGATCCAGGCGTTTGCTGCAGCAAACCCAGCGCGATCAGGTGCGCGAAGCGCTCAAGCGCGTCACCACCATGGATCTGCTGCTGGCGCGGGAGGCCGGCGGCATTCTTTATCTCGAGGGGCAGACGGACGAGAAGATCCTGCGCGCTTGGGCGAGGCGCCTGCAGCATCCGGCGCAGCGCGTCCTTGAACGGCCCCATGTGCACCCTCTGGGCGGGCGGAAATTGAGCGGAGCCAAAGAGCATCTGTTCGCCATGCGGGCGGCGTACCCGGACCTGCCCGCCGTCTGCCTGCTCGACGGCGACTCCAAGGGAGAACGGGAGCGGGAAGAGAAAGGGCTCACCGTCCTGTACTGGAAGCGCTACGAAATCGAGAATTACCTGCTGCACCCGGAAGTCGTCAAGCGGTTCATCAAGTTCCCCCTGAGCGACCCGGAAGTGGAGCGGGAGTTTTTTGCATTGGTGCCGGAGGGCACTGACTGGCTGGGCGACCACATCGCGCTGGAGAGCGTTCGGGCCAGTGAGAAATTCCTGGTGCCGCTGCTGGAGAAGTTGGGCCGGGAAACGCCCAAGCGGGATCTGTACATGCTGGCCGACGAAATGCGGCCGGAAGAGATTCCCCCGGAAGTGGTGCAGAAATTGGACCGCATCGCGGCAGTGTTCCGATTGACCGGAAAGCGCAGTCCGGCTTGAGTCGCGTTCGCCTGTCCAATGCGATAGCCGGCAACGGAAACCGCCGCGACTAGACGCGGAGGAGATCGGACCCTGTCCGGCTCGGGCTTCAAGCCCGGCTTGATCGAAGCGGCCCGGCGAAACGCCGCAAGTTCAGTCGAGTTGTCTTGGCGGGTTCCGCAGATTCAGGTTGCCGGTTTGCTCAGGCCGCTTTCCGCTCCGGCCCCGGATGCAGGTCCGACAGCGGCACGCTCAGCCCGCTGGCCTGCACCACGCGCGCGTGGCCGCGGTTCAGCTGCCGCGGATGGTCGACGCCGCAGGAGTGCGCGAGCAGCCGCACTTCGCGCTCCATCTGCCGGGCGTAGTTGGCGACCCGCGCCGCCTTCAGCTTCGGGTTCAGGCCCTGCTGCAGCTTCCGGTTGTGGGTGGTGACCCCGGTGGGGCAGGTGTTGCGGTTGCACTGCATGGCCTGGATGCAGCCGAGCGCGAACATGAAGCCGCGCGCCGCGTTGACGAAGTCCGCGCCCAGGCACAGCGCCCAGGCGACGTCGGTCGGGTTGATCAGCTTGCCGGAGGCGATCACCCGCACGCGCTCGCGCAGCCCGGCCGCGGCCAGGCAGTCGACCGTCAGCGGCAGGCTCTCCCGCAGCGGCAGGCCGACCGAATCCATCAGCGGCATCGGCGCGGCGCCGCTGCCGCCGTCGCAGCCGTCGACGGTGATGAAGTCCGGCGCGGAGGCCGGCCCCCGGCGCAGGATCTCCTCGCACCACTCGACCACGACCCGCTGGTTGCCGATCACCGACTTGACGCCGACCGGCAGGCCGGTGCAGTCGCGGACGCGGGCCACCATGTCGAGCAGCTCGCCGGCGTCGGCGATGTCCGAATGGCGGTTGGGGCTGACCGAATCCTCGCCCGGGCGGATGCCGCGGATGGCGGCGATCTCCGGCGTGACCTTGGCCGCCGGCAGCAGGCCGCCCCGGCCGGGCTTGGCGCCCTGCGACAGCTTGATCTCGAACATCCGCACCCGCTCGCGCGCCGCCACCGCGCGCAGCTTCGCCTCGGACAGGTTCCCCGCCTCGTCGCGCACGCCGAACTTGCCGGTGCCGAACTGGAACACAAGGTCGCAGCCGCCCTCCAGGTGGAACGGCGCCAGCCCGCCCTCGCCGGTGTTGAGCCAGCAGCCGGCGTCCGCCGCGCCGCGCGACAGCGCCTGCACCGCGACCTTGGAGATCGCGCCGTAGCTCATCGCCGAAATGTTGAAGAAGCGCGGCGCCGCGAACGGCCGCGCGCAGCCCGCGCCGACGGTCAGCGGCGCGTCCCCGCCGCCGGCGTCGTCGGCGAGCGCGGGGTAGGGGTGGTTGACGAACAGGATGTTGCCCGGCCGGTTCAGGTCGCGGGTGGAGCCGAAGGCGATGGTGTTGCCGAGGCCCTTGCTGGCGCGGTACACCCAGGAGCGCTGCGCGCGGTTGAACGGCATCTCCTCGCGGTCCATGGCGAAGAAGTACTGGCGGAAGAACTCGCCCAGGTGCTCGAACAGGTAGCGGAAGCGCCCGATGACCGGGTAGTTGCGCCGCACCGCGTGGCGGGTCTGGGTGATGTCGATGACGTACAGCACCACCCCGTACAGCAGCACCAGGCCGAGCACCAGCAGCAGCAGCGACGCCAGCACCTCCAGCGCCGGCAGCAGGGGGTCCATGGTGGCGGTGAGGTTCTGCATCGGCGCGGCCGGCGGCGCCGGCGGGGACAAAAATTAGTCTAGCACCGCTTCCGCCAGCTCCTGGGCGCGGCGCAGGTCCGGCTTGCCGGTGCCGAGCAGGGGCAGTTCGGCCACCGCCCGCACATGCCGCGGGCGCGCCAGGTCCGCCTGTCCGCGCGCGCGCAGCGCGGCGCGCAGCGCCGCCGCGTCCGGCTCCGGGCGCTCGGTGAGCAGCACCAGCTGCTCGCCGCGGCTCTCGTGCGCCACCGCGCACACCACGTGCCGGTGCTCCGGCCAGATCTCGGCCACGCGCTGCTCGACCTGCGCCAGCGACACCATCTCGCCGCCGATCTTGGCGAAGCGCTTCGCCCGCCCGTGCAGCGTGAGGAAGCCGTCGGCGTCGAACTCCGCCACGTCGCCGGTGTCGTGCCAGCCGTCCGGCGGCGGCGCCAGCGCGCGCGGGTTCTCCGGCAGCCAGTAGCCCGCCATCACGTTCGGCCCGCGCAACAGCAGCCGGCCGCGGCCGGCGGCCGACTCGCCGGGCAGCGGCTCCAGGCGCGCCTCGATCTCCGGCATCAGCCGGCCGACCGTGCCGGGCCGCGCGCAGGCCGGCGTGCAGCTGCTGACCGCGGGCGACGCCTCGGTCACGCCGTAGCCCTGCTGCACCTCGACCCCGAAGCGCTCCCGCCACAGCTCCCGGGTGGCGGACTTGAGCTTCTCGGCGCCGGCCACCACCAGGCGCAGGGTCCGCAGCTGCGCCCGGCTCGCGGTCTTGGCGTAGCCGTTGAGGAACGTGTCGGTGGAGAAGAACACCGTGACGCCGAGCGCCGCGATCCGCTCGGGGATCTCCTTGTAATGCAGCGGGCTCGGATGCATGCTGCAGCGCAGTCCCAGGCCGAGCGGCAGCAGCAGGCCGACGCCGAGCGCGAACGAGTGGAACAGCGGCAGGCACAGCAGCACGCGGTCGCCGGGCCAGAAGTCCAGCACCGCGCGCACCTGGGCGCGGTTGCGCTGCAGGTTGCGGTGGCTCAGCACCACGCCCTTGGGCTCGCCCTCGGAGCCGGAGGTGAACAGCACCGCGCCCGGCGCGTCCGGGTCGCCGGCCGGCGGCGGGAGGTGCGCGCGCAGCAGCGCGGCGAGCTTGGCGGCCGGGGTCAGCCGCCCGCGCAGATCCTCCAGCCACAGCACCGCGCAGGCCCCGGCCAGCGCTTCCGCCAGCGGCTCGAGGCCGGCCTTGGCGACGAAGCGGCGCGAGCTCACGACGTGTTTCAGGCGCGCCGTGCGGCAGGCGCTCAGCACGCTGGCCTCGCCGGCGCTGTAGTTCAGCATCACCGGCGCGCGGCCGAGCGCGTGCAGCGCGAAGAAGGCGACCGGGGCGGCGGTCACGTTCGGCAGCAGCACGCCGACCGGCTCGCGGTCGGCCGGCAGGACGCGGCGCAGCAGGCCGGCCAGCGCCCAGGCCGCGGTCAGCAGGCCGCGGTAGCTGAGGGCGCGCTCGCCGTCGTCCAGGACCACCCGGCCGCCGCCGTAGCGGCGCCGCGCCGCGTGCAGGGACTCGAGCACGGTGCGGTCGCGGCGGCGGACGCGGCACTCCAGCGCGCACAGGCGGTCGTAGAGCGCGTACGCGTCCGGCGGGCGCGCTTCGGGCGGGACGCCCTCGAGCGCGATGTCCAGCCGCGCCCGGAAGCGCTGCGGGCTGGGCCCCGCGCCGGTGACGTGCGCCAGCGCCAGCGGCCGCTCCGGCGCGCGCTCCGCCTCGCGCAGGACGTCCAGCAGCTGCGCCTCGCCGGCCGGCCCCGGCGGTGGCAGCAGGATGGTGGCGCGGCGGCTGTCGGGCGGCCGCGGCGGCCAGGCGCGCGCCGGGTCGTCCGGGTCGTAGCCGCGCACCGGCACCCAGCGCGCCAGCAGCAGCAGCGCCGGGCCGCGCGCCAGCGGCGCCGGCGCGCAGACCTCGACCCGCCCCGGCACGCAGGCGGCCAGCGCCCAGGCGGCGCGGGCGGAGCCGCGGCGGACCAGCACCAGCGCGCCGCGCGCCACCGGCGCCTCGACCGCGACCGCGACGCGCAGCAGCGGCCAGAGCGCCAGCGCGAGCAGGCGCCCGCCGCGGGTGCGGTGCTGCAGGCCGGCGGCGAGGAAGGCGCTCGCGCCCAGCGCCCACCACAGCTCCGCCACCGCGTCCGCCCGGCCGTGCAGCAGCATGGCGAGGACCGACACCAGCACCATGGCCAGCGCGTTGAGGATGTTGGTGCAGGCGATCGCGCGCGCCCGGCGGCGGTCCTCGGCCTGGCGCTGCAGCTTGGTGTACAGCGGCACGATGTAGAAGCCGCCGGCGACCGCCAGCAGCAGCAGCAGGCCGAGCGAGCGCCGCGCCGCCGGGTCGCCGGCCAGCGCGGCGAAGCCGCGCGCGGGGCCGGGCAGGGCCGGCTCCAGCGCCAGCAGCAGGCAGGCCGCGCCGATCGCCGCCGCCGCCAGCGGCCCGCGCCGCCCGGCGTCGCGGCCGCGCGCCAGCGCGCCGCACAGCAGCGCGCCCAGGGCGACGCCGATGGTGAACACCGCCAGCACGCCGCCCAGCGCCTGCTCGTTCCCGGCCAGGGTGTCGCGCATGTACACCGGCAGCTGCACCAGCACGCCGGCGCCGATCATCCAGAACCAGCTGATCGCCAGCATGATTCCGGGCAGGCCGGGCTCGGCCAGGCCTTGGCGCAGGATGCGCGCGGTCTCGCGCAGCGGGTTCCAGGACACCTCGAGATCGGGGTGGCCCGGCGCCTGCGCGGGGACGAAGCGGCTGCAGGCGTAGCCGAAGCCGGCGCTCGCCAGCAGCACCCCGGGCACCCAGGCGTGGGCGTCCGGCGCCGCCATCAGCAGGGTGCCGGTGAGGGTGCCGGCGAGGATCGCGGCGAAGGTGCCGGCCGCCACCCAAGCGTTGCCGCCGAGCAGCTCGCCGCGCTCGAGCAGGTTCGGCAGGATGGCGTACTTGACCGGGCCGAACAGCGCCGACTGCAGCCCGGTCAGGAACAGCACCGCGAACAGCAGGCCCAGCGAGTTCCACGCGAAGCCGAGCCAGGCCAGCGCCATCAGCAGCATCTCGGCCAGCTTCACCGCGCGCACCAGGCGGTGGCGGGGATAGCGGTCGGCCAGCGCGCCGCCGGTGGCCGAGAACAGGAAGAACGGCAGGATGAAGACGCCGGCCGCGGCCGCCACCAGCGCGCCGCTGTCGAGGCCGGCGTAGCTCGCGATCTGGTAGGTGACCAGCACCGCCAGCGCGTTGCGCAGGACGTTGTCGTTGTAGGCGCCGGTCAGCAGCGCCGCGAAGAACGGCGCGAAGCGGCGCGTCAGCAGCAGGCGGGCCGGGATCTTCATGCCGCGCCCGGGCGGCTACAGGCGGGTGGGATTTCCGGCGTCGCCGTAGACTTCTTCCGGGTCGAAGGCCTTCTCGTCCTCCAGGAACTCGAGCGCCCCGCCCGCGTCCGCCCCGGTCGGCACCCGGCGGTAGAAGCAGGAGCGGTAGCCGACGTGGCAGCTGGCGCCGGCGCCGGCCACCGTGACCCGCAGCCAGACCGCGTCCTGGTCGTCGTCGATGCGCAGCTCCCGCACCTTCTGCACCAGGCCGCTGGCGGCGCCCTTGCGCCACAGGCGGTTCCGGCTGCGGCTGTAGTACCAGGCCTCGCCGCTGCGGATGGTGCGCTCCAGCGCCTCGGCGTTCTGGTAGGCGTGCATCAGCAGCTCGCCGGTGTCGTAGTCGGTGGTGACCACCGGGATCAGGCCGTCGGCGCCGAACTTCGGCGCCAGCGCGTCGCCCTCCTCGACCTGCGCGACGCTCTGGCGGGGGTGGTACAGCTCGGACATGGGGACGCGCGCGGCCGCGGCGCGCCTATTCTAGCCCCTGCGCCAGCGGGGGCCGTCCGGCAGGTCCTCCACCAGCACCCCGGCCGCGGCCAGCTCGCCGCGGATGCGGTCGGCGGCGGCGAAGTCCCGGCGCGCCCGCGCCGCCTCGCGCGCGGCGAGGCGGCGCTCGATCTCGGCGTCCGCCAGGCGCGCCGCCCCGGGCGCCGCGCCGCGGAACCAGGCCTCGGGCGAGTCTCCGAACAGGCCCAAGAGCCGCGCCCCCGCGCACAGCCGCGCCCCGGCCGCGGCGTCCGGCCGGCGCAGCAGCGCCGCCGCCTCGCGCAGCAGCGCCTGCAGCGCCAGCGGCGTGTTGAGGTCGTCGTGCAGCGCGGCCAGCAGTTCCGCGCCGGGCGCCGCGCCGGCCGCGTCCGGCGCGCCGGCCGCCGCCCAGGCGCGGTACAGGCGGTCGAGCGCGGCGCGCGCCCGCGCCGCCAGCGCCTCGGTCCAGTCGAGCGGCTTGCGGTAGTGGGCGGACAGCAGCGCCAGGCGCAGGACCTCGCCCGGGTGGCGCTCGAGCAGCGCGCGCACCTGGCGCACGTTGCCGACCGACTTGGCCATCTTCTCGCCGTCGACGGTGACGTAGCCGTTGTGCATCCACAGCCGGACGAAGTCCGCGTCCGGGCGCGCGCACAGGCTCTGCGCGCGCTCGTTCTCGTGGTGCGGGAACACAAGGTCGCGGCCGCCGCCGTGGATGTCGATGGCGGGCCCCAAGTGCTCGGCGATCATGCACGAGCACTCCAGGTGCCAGCCGGGCCGGCCGCGGCCGTAGGGGCTGTCCCAGCCGGGCTGCTCCGGCGCGGACGGCTTCCACAGCACGAAATCGCCCGGCGCGCGCTTGTACGCCGCGACCTCGACCCGGGCGCCGGCGTGCAGCTCCTCGAGGCGGCGCCCGGACAGCGCGCCGTAGCCGGGGAAGCGGTCGACCGCGAACAGCACGTGCCCGGCGGCCTGGTAGGCGTGTCCGGAGGCGAGCAGGCGCGCGATCATGTCCAGCATCGCCGGCAGGGTCTCGGTGGCGCGCGGCTCGACGTCGACCGGCAGGCCGCCGAGCCCCCGGCAGACCTCGCGGAAGGCGCCGATGTAGCGCGCGGTCAGATCCCGGAAGTCGCGGCCCTCGGCGGCGGCGCGCTCGAGGATCTTGTCGTCGATGTCGGTCAGGTTGCGGGCGTAGCGCACGCCGGGGTACAGGCGGCGCAGCACGCGCGCCAGCAGGTCGAACACCACCAGCGGGCGGGCGTTGCCGATGTGGATGTGGTCGTACACGGTCGGCCCGCACACGTACAGGGTGACCCGCGCCGGGTCGGCCGGCGCGAACTCGACCTTGGCGCGCCGGGCGGTGTCGTGCAGGCGCAGCATGGTCAGTCGCTCAGGCGGCGCTCCTGCAGGTCGGCCTGGCGCTGCTGCTCGCCGACCTGGCCGGCGAGGTGCAGGGCGACGGTGAGCGCGGCGGCGGCCGCCAGCGCCAGCGACTGCTGCCACGGCGCGGGCGGGGCGCAGGCGCGCAGCAGCCACAGCAGGCCCAGGTAGGCCAGGTAGAAGAACCAGAACGCGATCGGCGCCAGCGCCGGGTAGGGCGGGTCGCCGGGGGCGAGCAGGTAGCCCGCCGCCAGCAGCAGCCCGGCGCCGGGCAGCAGGAACCGCGCCAGGCGCTCGGCGCGGAGGAACGGCGGCGGACGTGGCGGCATGGCGGCGGGCGGGCATTTTACGCCGCGCCGGAAGCGTTAAGTTAAAATGGGGTTTTCACGCCGGCGGCGGCCGCGGAGCGCACGCGCATGGATCAGGCATATCGGGACGCCATCGAGGCGATGGAGCGGCTGGGGACGGACCCCGAGTACGTGCTCGGCTGGCAGGGCGGCTACCTCGGCCACCCGACGCGCGAGGAGCAGCGCCTCAGCGAGGCCTACCAGGCCGGCTTCGAGGACGGCCAGGCGCGCGAGACCGGCAACTTCGAGCGCTGGAAAGCCTGAGGCGGGCTCAGGCGGCGGGCGCCGGCAGCAGCCCGCGCAGGCTGCCCTCGAGCGCCGCCGCGAAGCGCGGCGCCTCGCGGTCGATGACGTACGTCGCGATCCAGCGCCGCCCCTCCGCGGCCATGCGCGCGGCGACCGCGTCGCCCAGCTCCCGGCGCAGCGCGAAGCCCGGCCCCTCCCGCGCCGACCACGCGCAGCCGGCGTAGCGCTCGCAGCGCTCGTTCAGGCGGTCGAGGAAGCGCGCCGCGTGCGCGCCGGGGCCGTCGCTCTCCTCGCGGTTGTCCTGCACCAGCGCCGCCAGGTGGCGCGCCAGCGCCTCCAGCAG